>JAYVOP010000172.1:0-6018 GCA_043757865.1 Verrucomicrobiales bacterium
CATGGCATTTCCTGAAATCGAGTCCAAATATGTGGAGCAGGTTGTCGAACGCTATGCAGACCGCAATCCCCGTGGCCTGCTGCAAGATTACCTAGCAGGGAAGTTTCCCCCGGCACTGGTGGAAGAGACGTTGCCGTATATCGTGGCGTCGTTGCGGATGGTGGATCGGCAGGGGGCCATGGATTTTGTGCGTTCGCAGCCGCCCAGTGAGGTGATGGGCGGCATCCTGCTAGAGGAAACGCGCATTTTCCAGGAAGGCGATGCGGAGTCCATCCAAGAGCGGGCGTTGGCGATCACGCAGCCAGTGCTGCGCCTAGGAGCGCTGAAGAGAGCGGCCCGCAGCCTATACAGGGCGATGACGGAGGAGGAATGGCTGGCGCGCATTCCCGATGCGGCTTCGCGAGAGGAGATGACGCGCTATTTTCAGGAAAAGGACGCGCAGCGTTAGGTGGAAATGGAAGGGGATGTGGAGCGCCAGACTGGGCACTTGGACGCAGGAGCCTTAGCGCCACGGGTGCGGCGGCTCCGCTGAGTTTTGGCTTGCCGCAGGTGGGGAATTTTGCCAGTTTCCGCACACATGAAATCAAAAATTCTTTTCCTCGCCCTCGCTTTGCTAGGCCCGCTGCCCGTTAGTCTTGGTGATGCCGCCGCGCTGCGCACCTGGACGGACATCAATGGCCGCACGCTGGACGGCACGTTAGTGCAAGCATTGCCGGACACCATTAAAGTGAAGACGAAAACGGGCGCGGTGGTCTCCCTGCCGATCATTTCTCTGAGCAAGGAAGATCAAGATTTTTTGAAAGATCCCCAGAGCGCCCCGCCCAAGGCCCCAGCCTCCACCACCGCCCCTCCGCAGCCCAAACCCGTGGCCGCCGCCACTACCCAAGCGGGTTCCAAATGGCCAGAGAAGGTGGTGCTGAAGGAGTTGCCTGAGATCACGGTGGTCAAAGAGGACGACGACAAGAAGGAATACATCTACCAGTCTCCGCACTATGAATTCCACGCCCCCGCCAAACTGGGCGGGCCGGTAGTCAAGGAATTCGCACGTATCTTTGAAGTTACCTATCAGACGAATTGGGCGCTCCCGTTGAACTTCAAACCTACGCCAGAGCGGGGGAAAGACCGTTTCCTCTGCATGATCTATGAGACTTACGATGACTACCTGAAGGCTGGTGGAGTGAAGGGCTCGGCGGGCGTTTACATGGGAGGAAAGGATTTCATTGCGGTGCCGCTCAAGAGTCTGGGGGTGAAATTTTTTGGGAAGAAACTCGTGCTAGAACGGGGTGATGATAACGATACGTTGATCCACGAGATCACTCACCAAATGATGAATCACTGGCTGGGAAAACTGCCCACGTGGTATGTGGAAGGCTCGGCGGAGTTCGTGCGCATGTCCAAGTATGAGCGGGGCAACATGTCTTTTTCTAACATCGACAAACTTTTCCAGGACTTCCTGCTGGGCCGCGGCAGCGATGGGAAAAACTACACGATGGTGGGCCTAGAGCGGTTAATGACGATGGACGGCGGCACGTGGTCTGCCGCGCTCACCAGCGGTAGCGGAGCCGGGCGAAATTATGGCTCGGCGGGGGCGCTGACTTATTATTTCTACTGCTGTGATGGTGCGGGGGACGGCCAGCACATGATGGATTGCATGGAGGCCATCGGCAAAGGAGATAGCCACATCAAGGCCTTCACGCAGCATCTACTGCGGGATCGCACGTATGCTGCGCTGGAGGCGGATGTGGAAAAGGCGCTGCGTAAGAAGGGGGTGAAAGTGAGCTTTACCGCCAGCCCCCAGAAAAGCGCCAGCGATCCCTAGCAGTATTCCGGGGGCGAGAAGGCCTACTTTACACGCTTCCTTGTTTAAGGAGTTGCCGCCGCCGGGGCGGCTTCTAGAATGCGCACCTATGAATTCTCCTACTCCTTCTCGTCGTCAGTTTATTGGAGCCGCAGGCCTTGTGGCTGGCAGCATGATTACGCGTCCGCTCTTCGGTGCGGATGCTCCTAGTAATAAATTAAACATCGCGCTCATCGGCGTCTGGGGCCGGGGGTTGGCGCATTATGATTCTTTGAAGGAACAGAACGTCATTGCCTTGTGTGATGTGAACTCGAATCGTTTCCCTGATGCCCTGACCCATTTCCCGGGGGCTACGACTTATACTGACTGGCGGAAATGCTTGGATCATAAAGGCCTAGACGCGGTGGTGATCTGCACAGCGGATCACACCCATGCCTTCGTGGCTAATTGGGCGCTCAATCGTAACCTCCACGTCTATTGTGAAAAGCCCCTGGCCATCACGGTCAATGAAGCCCGGAAAGTGCGCGCCACCTGGGAATCCAAGAATGGCAAACTAGCCACCCAAGTGGGGATGCAACGGCACGCCAATCCTAACTTTAATCGGGTGAAAGAACTCATCCGGGATGGAGCCATTGGAGAGTTGAAGGATGCCTACGCCTGGGGGAATCGGAAGATCCCTAAGCCCGGCTATTTCCCTGCGGAAGGCGAGCCACCCACTGGCTTCGATTACGATCTCTGGTTAGGCCCCTCCCCCGCGCATCCTTATAATCCTAAATATTTCTCTGGCTCTGCTGGGGCGAATTGCTTGCAGTGGAATATGTTCTGGGACTTTGGCGCGGGGCAGATTGGGGATATGGGCAGCCACACCATGGACCTGCTCTGGAATGCGGTGGATGCTAAATTACCCACCTCCGCAGAGGCCAAGGGAGACGAGTTTAACCCGGATGTTACCCCTGTGATGTGCGAGTCCCATTTCGAGCATCCGGCCAATGATTGGCGGGGCCCGATCACGGTGAGCTGGTATCAAGGCGGAGCGATGCCGCGGGCGCCTAAGGCCTCCATTGACCTCGCCAAGATTGATCACGGGGCGATGTTTAAAGGCTCAAAGGGCTTCATCGTGGCGGACTTCGATTCCCGCCTCATCTTGCCCTATGGAGATGACTCCGATCTCAGCTACTACAAGCCGCGCACCAAGGAAACGCGCCTCCCTGAGATCGGGCATTTCCAGAAACAATGGTTCAACGCCTGCCGTGATCGGAGCCTGTCCACGGCCTGTGACTTTGGTTACAGCTCCAACATGATCGAGCAAATGCTGCTGGGCTTAGTAGCCTACCGGGTGGGTAAAAAGATCGCCTACGATGGCAAAACGGGTACCTGCACAGACTGCCCGGAGGCCAATAAATTCCTGGGTAAACAGTATCGCGAAGGCTGGACCATGGATGGCTAGGGTCCGAACCTCTACCAACCAGCAGCACAGGGCTAGCTCGGCACGATCTCCGTGCCGATGCCCTGCGTCGTAAATATTTCTAACAAGAGGGAGTGGGGGATACGGCCATCGACGAGGTGGACTTTTTGCACGCCAGCGGCTAGCGCTTGGAGGGCAGATTTGACCTTGGGGATCATGCCGCCCGTGATGACGCGCTCATTGACGAGGCGCTCGACTTCCGTGGGGTTGAGGCTGGGAATAAGCGTGTTCGGGTCTCGGTGGTCCCGCAGGACGCCGAGCACGTCTGAGAGGTAGAGGAATTTAGCGGCCTTGAGGCGTCCGGCTAGGGAGGCCGCGGCTAGATCCGCGTTGACGTTGAGCGCGTGGCCCGTCTCTGCTTCTGCGGCCACGGGAGAAATGACAGGCACCTTTTCCGCCGCAATGGTAGCGAGGATGTCTTCGATCACGAAATCATGCACCTCTCCCACGTAGCCAAGGTCCACGGACTGGCCGTCTTCGCCTGTCACGGGTTTGAGCTTGTGGCCGATGAAAACGCTCTTCCCACTAAAGCCCACGGCCCGTCCGCCAAACTGATTGATGGTCCGCACGAGGCCGGGATTGATGAGGTTGCTCAGCGTCGTTTCCACGATGTCGATGGCGGAAGCATCCGTGACGCGCAAGCCGCCCACGAAGCGCGCGGGCAGTCCGGCCTCCGCCATGGCTTTGGTGATGGCCTTGCCGCCACCATGGACGATGACGGGATTAATCCCTGCCAGTTCCATGAACACGATGTCCCGGAGAAGGCCTTCGACGAGTTGTGGATCATCCATGGCGCTGCCGCCGAATTTGATGAGGAAAGTCTCCCCACGGAAACGTTGCAGGTAGGGCAACGCCTCGATGAGGACGCTAGCTTTGCTGATTTGATTGAGGAGGTGATCTGGGATGACGGCTGCGCTCATGGGTAGTTAGGGAAGTTTAGGAGAGGAGGGATTCGATGGCCCGCAGGACGCGGGCGGCGGGCAATTCTGCCATGGGGAATTTACCCGTCTGGGCCGTGTCCGGCACGGTGTCTGCGGGGCCTGCTAGCAACAGCGTGGCGTGTGGGTGCCGGGGCCGCCAGTGGTATGGATTGGTGGGGCCGAAGAGGGCGATCTGTGGGCGCTGGAAGGCCGCCGCTAGATGCATAGCCGCTGAATCCACGCCTAACACCATGCAACTGTGGGCGAGCGTGGACATGAGCTGGAGCAGGCTGAACTGCCCCGCAAAGTTCGCCTGCACGGAGACGCCCGCCTCGATTGCGCGGATGTGCGCTAGCTCCTCTGGGTCCGCGCTGCCAGTGAGGACTACGGGGAGGCCATGCGTTTCCTGGATCTGACGGATCACGGTGATCCAGCTCTCCACTGGCCAGTATTTCTCTGGCCGGGCGGTGCCGGGGTGGATGACCACGTAGGGATTCGGCAGGCCTGGCGGTGTGAGGCCTGGCGGCAGGCTGAGGTGGCCGTGATCCTTGACGTTCGGCAGGGGAGAAATTTTCATTTCCTCTAACAGTCGAGCCACCAGCGCGTGGTGTAGATCAATGGTGTGTAAATGGCGGACGGAGGCCTCACTGAGTGCAGTGTAGGCCCGCCGACGTAGCCAGTTCTTAACATCTTTCGCATAGCCGATGCGCAGTGGGGCGCGGCTCAGCCGAGCCAGCGTGGCGGAACGATCCGTGCCGGAAAAGTCCAGCACGGCATCGTATTTCCCTAGCAACACGCGCTTCCAACACGCGCGCGCCTCCGCTCCTGCTTGGTAGCCCAGCGTCTGCTCCACCATGGCAAACGCACGGCCCAGCGGAGCGGCTGCTCCGGCTAGGACTAACGTGATCTGCGCGTCTGGCAGGGCCGCCCGCAGCGTCCCCAGGGCAGGGGCCGTGAGGATGGCATCGCCTATGCGTTTGAGTTGGAGGACGAGGATGCGCATGGGGTCGCGCGCGCTCCGCTATTCACCCATGGTTGGCTCGGGAGCAGCCTCGGAGACTGGTTCGGGCGTGGGCTCTGAGGCGGAGGGCTCGCTGCGCAGCTTGCGCAGGCGGGCTTCTTCCAGCAGGAAAATTTCCGCTAGGCGGAAGCTGCGTTTGCATAATTCTCGGGCATCATTGTCCGGGAAAAGCTCCACGCCTTCCTCTTTGACCTCAGCGGAGTAGATGTCCCAGGCTTTGCTGCACACACTATCGATGTCGATGTTGCGGATTTCCTGAAGACGCTCGCGGTCTTTGCGCTCGCGGTCTTTGCGCTCGTTGTCGCGCCGTTCATTTTCCCGGCGGTCACGCTCCTTGCGCTCGTTCTCGCGGCGGTCGCGTTCTTGGTCCCGTCGTTGTTTTTCCTGCTCCCGGCGGAGGGCGGCGGGATCTGTCGAGGCCACATCGGCGTTCGGTTCAGCGGACTCGGGCGCGTCCGGGGTTTCCCGTGGCGCGGGTGGGGCCGAGCCATCGTGTTGATCCGCAAAATGGTATGCGGCTTCGGCTTCTTGAGTTCTGGCTTCCATGGAGGTAGGGGTTTCGGGGTCCTCGTCGTCCTGGTTATCGCTGGCACCGCCCGCAGTTCCGTTAGCGGGCTTGGCCATGCCGACGGGTTTATTGGATTTGAAACGGGGGCGCTTGCGTTGATAGGCGAGGCTGGGTGTAGTCTTCATTTGAAATTGGTGAGTTAGTGGATCCGATGCGCTGTGATGTCCGACGGCTGCGACCGAGGGGCGGCATCAAGGCGGCACCCATGCCCGGTTCTCTCGATTCCGCAAATCCTCACTTTAATAG
>JAYVOP010000173.1:0-1644 GCA_043757865.1 Verrucomicrobiales bacterium
CCTTGCAGCGTGCTGCTGCCGCCCACTTTCAAGTTATTCCAATTCAAGCGCGTGGCGCTGGAAACGATGAGAGTGCCTTGCCCAGCGGCATCCAGGAAACACTGGGGCGATGAGGCTCCACTGTGGCCTGCGTAGCCGGGCAGATCGTTACAATTCCCTAGCAGCAGACTAGGCGCGAGCGTGAGGAGGAGGCAGGATTTCATAAGCGTGCGGTGGGGCCCCGCACCAGCCGGAAGGAGCCGATGGCGGGAAGGTTAGGAGTTTGCTGAGACACGCTGCGCAGCGCCTTCCAGGCGGCTTCAGCGGGATCGAGATTTTGACTAACGAGGGTGTAAAATTTCTCCATCAGCAGGGGCGCTACGGAATCTGCCACGGGAGTGATGGAGACGAAGACATCCCGCACGCCCGCCGTGTGGCAGGCGCGGGCGAAGTCGAACACGGCCTCGCCATGCTGACTGCTGCCGCGTCCCGTTTCGCACGCGCTGAGCACTGCCAGATCCACGTGATGCAGGTCTAGGCGAGCAATCTCTTGGGCAAAACAAAGCCCGTTTTCTGCCTCCGGTAAATTGAGATCCACGCCTGGGCACACAAGGCAATTACTCCAGCCGCGCGCTTGTCCGGGACTCACGGTGGGATCAGAGAGGCCATGTCCACCAAAGTGCCAGACGCGCACGTTAGGCTCCGCCAAGGCACTTCGCAGCGTGGATTCCGTGGGGCTGATGGATTTCCATTCAGTATGATGCGCGGCCACGGCGGCTAGCTCGGGAGCTACCTTCGTGAGCTGGGCGAGCTGACGATGCTGCGCCAGGGTGAGCGGGAAATGCCAGCCCGCACGCGGCTCCGCGATCTGCGTGGGCACCGCACTAGCATCCATGCCTAACCACGTGCCCGCGCGCAGCGGTCGGGCCTCTGCGGCTCCATGGAACAGGGATTCCGGCGTGGAGAGGAAAGTCATCCAGCGATCCGACTCCAACAATGATTGATCCTGCCAGCGCAGAAACGGTAGCGGCAACGAGGCTAGCGTGCCTTCCAGAAAGACGAACAGATGGCGTGTGGCGGTCGGCAGAGCCGCATGGATTGGTCCCCAAATTTTTTTACCTAACGAGGTGAGCAAGGTGCGTTGCGCCGTCGGATTCGTGAGCACCTGGGTGGCTAGTTTCAAGCTGGATGCCAGCGTGTAATCCAAGTCCACCACGTTGGCCGAGCCGCCTGGGGAAAGGATCACAGCGGCCAAGGCGGTCTGCCACGTGGAGCCGACCGGGCGTCGATAAGTAAATAATCCCAGCAGGCTGCTCTGCTGCGGCAAGGTCGCCTGCCAAGCGGCTAGACTGTGCAGTGTGAAACTTTCCCGCATCGCCAATCCAAACGTGCTGAGCAACGCTGGCACGTGCTCTAGGCGTGCGGCGGCAGGCAGCGCCAGCACGGGACTAGCCAAGTCCAGATGATCTAGAAACGCCAGCCGTTGCTCCTCGGATTGGCCCCTAGGCGGGGCTTGCATTTGCGCTAGGGTGGCGTGGATCACCTCCTGCGCATAAGGCTGGGCCTGGGCTGGAGCGCTCAGCGCCTCCAACGCCCAACGCGTGCTAGCCGCATGGCGACGCACTGGATGCGCCGACGGCAAGGCGCGGAATTCTGCGCTGCTAG
>JAYVOP010000174.1:0-22702 GCA_043757865.1 Verrucomicrobiales bacterium
GGAGGACATGGATAACATCGTCACTAAACTTGGCGGCAAGTTCACGTATCTGGACACCGAGGATATTTCTTTCGCGCTGGAACTACCCGTATCGTTGTCGATGGGCCACAAGATTTGCGATTTCGTTGCACCGTTCAGGAGGCATTTTTAATAAACGTTTTGCCACTGCGCACGAATGAGGGCATTATGTGCTGCATTCTCAATTTGGGGAAAATCCCTCTGAAGGCGATCCATTCCGAGGATAGCGTGGCCCCGGAGGAATTGGAGTCCACAGTTTTTGCGGCGGCCTTACTCATACCACGGAATAAATTCCGGGAAATGGCTGAGGACTATAAGTTATCAATCTACGCTTTATCTGCTCATTTCTTAGTTTCCCTGGGGCTGTGACCAGATGGAGATCCATGTTGGATATCAAATAAGTTCCAATCTGCATGGCCCTTAGCATCCTCGGGGGCGGAGGTCTTTAACGTGCCTCCCGTGCTCTGTTGACCCCACGACGGGCCACTGCTCAGGACGACCAAAACAAGAATGCTGGAATGGGAGAATTTCATAACGCCAAGCGGTGTAGCGTCGCCCGCCTGCCCACGAAGGAAAATTTTAAAATTCACTGTTGCGGGCGGGACAAAGTTCACTAGGCTCCGCGCCCCTATGAGAAAAGCCGTAGCTAGAAGCAAAACACGGAAAGCCGTCACCAAACGATTCAAAATCACCGGAACCGGAAAGATTTTGCGTCGGAAGCAAGGACGTCGTCACTTGGCAGAATGCAAGAACCGCAAACGGAAGAGAAATCTTCGGAAAGTGGGCCTTGTTGATGCCGTGGACGCGCCTCGCATCCTCCGCAATATGCCTTTCGGCCAATCTAAGTGAGATTGAGTTGCCATTGATCGCAACGGCCACCCTTGGCCAACCTACCAGCACCTGGTTCCGCATATTGGAGGAGCCTTCGAATGGGTGAAGTGCTGGTAGGCTAATAATAACAGCCCGTTCTAAGAAACCATACCATGCCTAGAGCTACTAATGGTCCCGCCAGCCGCAACCGCCGCCGTCGGGTCCTCTTCAAAACCAAAGGATTCCGTGGGAACCGTTCCCGCCTCTTCCGTTATGCCAAAGACGCGCTCTTCAAAGCGCAGACTTGGGCCTACCGGGACCGCAAGAACCGTAAACGCACCTTCCGTAATCTGTGGATTGCCCGTATCAACGCGGCCACCCGCAGCCACGGTATGAGCTATTCCCGCTTCATGGAAGGCCTGAAGGCCGTCAATGTCCTGCTGGACCGTAAGGTCCTCTCCGACATGGCCATCACCGATCCGAAGCAAATGGAAGAACTCGTGGCCCAAGCCAAGCACGCCTTAGAAGCCAAAGCGAAAGCCGCTGCTGCTAAGCAAAACGCTGCTAGCGCTTAAGCCCATCCCACGAACTAATTCGAGCCGCGTCCCAGCCTGCTGGGCGCGGCTTTTTTTGCGTCCGTGGGGGGAAGGGTGCCATTAGCGGCGGCCATGGCTGCTCTTTTTAGTCTTCGGGCGCAGTGCTTTCCGCAGGCAAGGTTTTCCAGGCATCCGGGCCGATCTCGCGGTCGATGGTTTCCATGATGTTGGTCACACGCACGCCGCGCTCAATGCTGTTGTCTAGTTTGAATTGAAGCACCGGGGTGTTCTTCAAGGTGATGCGGCTCATGAGGCGCTTTTGCACGAAGCTGCGCTTGGCGGTGATTTTTTCGAGCACTGCTTCCGCATCCAAGGCCTTGCCCAGGACGCTGATGAAGACTTGGCAGTGCTTTAGGTCCGGGGTGATCTCCACGTCTGTGAGGGACACAAGCACGCCGGGAAATTCGAAGTCGCGCTGGAGGATTACGCCTAGCTCGCGCTGGATGAGTTCGTTGACGCGGAGGAGACGGGAATTCATGGGGGAAGGGAAATAAAGGGGAATAAGAGAGTATGAGGGTGAGGAGCCTTACTTTCTAACGCGTTCATTTCCTCACTCACTTAAGAGTTACAGTGCTTGTGCGATCTTTTCGAGTTCGTAGCACTCGATGACATCGCCTTCCAGGTAGTCGTTGAAATCCCCTAGGCGGATGCCGCATTCCAAGCCATTGCGGACTTCGGTGACATCCTCCGTGAAGCGACGGAGGGTGTGGAAGCCACCATCATAAACGGGCACGCGTTCTTTGCCACGGACCACACGAGCCCGCGCGGAGCGGACGATGCGGCCACTGGTGACGATGCTGCCGCCGATCTTGTTCTTGTTGACCTTGAAGATTTGTTTGACCTGGGCGGTGCCCAGTTGCTTTTCCCGGCTGATGGGGTCCAACATGCCTAACATGGCCTCTTTCACTTGGTCAAAGAGTTCGTAAATGATGCTGTAGAGCTTGATCTCCACGTTCTCTGCCTTGGCCACCTTGACCGCCTTGCCTTCCACTTTGGTGCAGAAGCCGATGACGATGGCATCCGATGCGCCTGCGAGCAGCACATCATTTTCAGAAATGGGACCGACTGCTTGGTGGATGATTTCCAGGGTGATCTTGTCCGATTTGATGTCTTTCAACTGGCCCGCAATGGCCTCCAGCGAGCCTTGGACATCGGACTTGAGGATGATGCGCAGGTTCTTCAGTTCGCCTGCTTCCATTTGGCGGAAGAGCGATTCTAAGGAGGCGCGACGCGGGATGGCGAGCTTTTCCAAGCGCTGTTCGCTGACGCGTTGTTCGCTGAGTTTCTTCGCCTCGCGATCATCCATGACCACCAGTTCGTCGCCCACGTTAGGCAAAGCGCTGAAGCCAATGACCTCTACGGGGATGGCCGGGCCTGCACTTTGCACGGCCTTGCCAGAATCGTTGAGCATGCTCTTCACCTTGCCAGAGAACGGTCCGCAGATAAAGCTCGCGCCCACTTTCAAGGTGCCAGAGCGGGGGATCACGGTGGCGCTGGGGCCTTTGCCCGGCTCCACGCGGGATTCCACGATGATGGCGCGGCACGGGGCCTCGGGGTTGGCTTTCAATTCTAGCACTTCCGCTTCTAAGAGCGCAGTTTCTAGCAAGGTATCAATGCCCGTGCCCTTGAGCGCGGAGACGGGAATGACCGGCGTGGTGCCGCCCCAGGCTTCGGGGGCAAGGTTTTGCTCTTGGAGCTGGGCCATGAGGCGATCCGGGTTCGCGCCTTGGAGATCCATTTTATTCATGGCCACCACGATGGTGACGCCTGCGGCCTTAGCATGGGAAATGGATTCCAGCGTCTGGGGCATCAAGCCATCATCGGCGGCTACGACGAGGATGACGATGTCCGTCAGGCTTGCTCCGCGTGCCCGCATGGCGGTAAAGGCGGCGTGACCAGGGGTGTCCAGGAAGGTCACTTTGTGGCCATTATGCTCAATGTTATACGCTCCGATGTGCTGGGTGATGCCGCCCGCCTCGCCTGCGGCTACGCGGGTTTTGCGGATGGCGTCTAACAAGCTCGTCTTCCCATGATCCACGTGGCCCATGACCGTGATGATGGGCGGACGTGGCAGCATTTCTTCTTTCTTCTCCTCCATGGGCGGCAGGGGCTCGGAAACTTTCTTTTCCTCCTTGTGGACGCCCGCGCCTTTTTCCCGCTTCTCGCGCTCGAAGGTGAAACCATGTTTCTCCGCTATCTTGGCCGCTACATCCGGCTCGATGCTTTGATTCTGGCTCACGAAAATGTCCATGGCCATGAGGTCGCCTACGAGCTTGAAACCCTTCATGCCCATGCGCTCGGCCAAGTCCCGCACGATGATCGGGGGCTTTAAATGGATCACTTTAGAATCGGCGGCTTCCTCTTCCGTAGCGGGCGTTGGCGCGGCCAGGGAAGCTTCCTCTGAGGTTACTTCCGTGCTTCCGGACTTCTCAAAAATGGCGGTTAGCGCGGCTTTTTCGGCTTCCTTGCGCTCGTCCTTTTCTTGAATGAGGCGGGAAATGGCGGGCAATCCTTTGGTGGCTTCTCTTTCTTCGGTTTCCTTACGGCGGGCTTCTCGTTGGCGGGTGCGTTCGGCCTTTTGCTCTTCGGGATCGAAGAGGGAGAGGGCGTTCTGTTTTTGCGCATCCAGCTTGGAGGGCTTGGCCTCGGCGGGGGCTTCCGGCTCTGGCTCGACCTTGGCTGCGCGGGTGCCGATCTTTTGTAAAGTCACGGGAGCCGCCGCCCCGCGTTTGGCTTTAGGTTTTTCCTCTAGCAGATCTAGCGTTTCTGTCTGGCGGAGTTCTGTGAGGGTGGGCTTTTTCTTGAGCCCCTTTCCTTTGACGGGAGCCGAGGAGAGCTCATCAGCGTCTATTTCATCAGACAACAAGGCCGCCTTCTTGCCGGGTTTGGCGGCAGAAGATACGGAAGGTGGGGGGCTTTTGGGTTTTGCGGGCATGCAATGGTAGTTCTGCGCTCATAAGTAAGAGTGCATTAATGTTTGGCACCAGCACTGCTGGCACTAAATTTATCGGTCGCCTTCTGATGCAGCGCAGTGCCTTCCTCGGGCGTCATGTGCAGCATCTCGGCTAGTTCTTCACCGTCCACCTGCGTGGCTACGGCTTCGAGGGAATGGAGTCCTGCGCGCACGAGCGTCAGCGCGAGGTCAGGATCGATCTCCAATTGCTTGGCGAGCGTGGCCGCAGCCACTTTCACCTTTTGTTCAAATTTCTCGTGGTCGGATGCATCCCGGTCCACCTGCACATCCCAGCCCATGAGCCGGTTCGTCAGGCGCACGTTCTGGCCATTGCGACCAATCGCTTTCGCGAGTTCTTCTTCGTTGACCCGGACGTGGATCCTCTTGTTGGCAGGGTCCACGATGATCTTGTCATCTGGGATCACAGCGGGCTTCAGCGCGTCTTTGAGGAATTCCTTGATGTCGTCACTCCAACGGATGATGTCCACTTTCTCGTTGTTTAGTTCCTTAACGATATTCTTCACCCGCGCGCCCTTATGGCCCACGCAAGCGCCCACGGGATCGACCTTGGGATCTGGGCTAGAGACGGCAATTTTCGTCCGATAACCCGCCTCCCGCGCGATGCTACGGATGACCACGGTGTGATCACTCAGCTCACTGACTTCATGCTCAAACAACCGTCGCACAAAGTTCGGATGACTGCGGGAAAGCACAATCTCTGGCCCCCGCACGCCATTTTCCACGGCCACCACATAGGCGCGGATCTTTTCGCCCACGTTGTAGTCTTCCGTCGTCACGCGTTCCTTCTTGGGCATAATGGCTTCAAATTTTCCTAGATCCACGACGACATCGCTCTTATCAAACCGCCGCACCGTGCCGACGACGATGTCTCCAGCGCGGTCCTTAAACTCGTCATACATCATGGACTTCTCTTCCTGGCGGATGCGCTGCATCATCGCCTGCTTAGCCGTCTGCGCAGCGATGCGTCCGAAGCCCTTCGGCGTCACGTCCACTTCGACCTCATCTCCTAACACCGCACCAGCCTTCACGCGTTGGGCGGTCTTCAGGGAGATCTGCTCCCACTGCTGTTCTACAGTTTCCACGACGACCAATTTGGCTAGCAATCGGATGTCGCCCTTGGTAGAATTGATATCGACACGCAACTCCCGAGCCGGCCCTACCACCTTACGGGAGGCCGTCAACAATGCGCCAGAAATAGCCTCCACCAGTTTGCTCCGGTTGATGCCCTTCTCACGCTCATAATAATCGAAAAGTGCGATTAACTCGTTGGTCATAAAAAAAATTGCCGATAGAATGAAAAAGAGCGGGAATTGCTTCCCACCCTCTACAAGAGCGCGGAGTATAGGGGCGAACCCTAAGCCGTCAAGAGAGGAATCCGGGCAATCATGGCAACCCTAACTGAGATTTTGAATTTGCGGCTCATCTCGGTAGCGGTCGGGCAAGATTTTCTTGGCAAATCCCAGGAGGCATGATAGCCCTGGCGGCCATGTCCTTTCCCTTGCCCTTATTTATCCTGCTGGTGCTGCTCTGGGCTCCGGCCACGGTGCAAGCGCTGGGGCTGGGCAGTCGCGTGAGCGCGAACCAAGCGGTGAATGTGCGCAGTGCCCCGGCGGGTCCGCTGTTAGGGCCACGAGTGATCGGGGATCTGGGCACGATCACGGGCGGGCCCACGGTGGCGAGCCTGAATGGCACGGCCTACACGTGGTGGCAGGTGGATTGGGATACGGGGAATGATGGGTGGAGCTTTGAAGCCGCGCTCACACCGCAACCCACGTTGCTTTACGGGATGGATGTCTCGCATTGGCAGGGAACGATAAATTGGACCAGCGTGGCAGGGACGGGGCGCGTTTTTGCCATTACGAAGGCCACGGACGATGATAATTACATTGATCCCTATCTGACCCCCAACTTCACGGGCGGACGGGCGGCGGGGGTGCTCATGGGCGGGTATCATTTCGCCCGGCCCACCGCCACGCCTAGCATCAGTGCCAGTGCCCTGGCCCAGGCGCGTTATTTCATCAAGACGCTGCATCCCTTAATGAGCACCGCGCGCACATTCTGGCCGGTGCTGGATCTGGAGGATGGCTACACGTTAGGCAAGAGCGCGCTGAGCCTGTGGACGCGCACGTTTTGTAATGAGGTGCGGCGGCTCACTAGTTCCAAGTCCATCATTTACATGAACCGGAACTACGCGCAGAGCTATATGGAATCCGACCTCACAGAACACGCGCTCTGGATAGCCGTGCCGAACACCACGCCGGGAGACACCACGTTTAACCTAGGTCCGTGGCAGGATTGGGCGATTCAGCAATACAGTTGGACGGGCCGCGTGGCGGGCATCACGGGGGATGTGGATCTGGATGCATTCGCGGGAGATCTGGCGGACCTCCAGGCGCTGACGCTCCCTGCGCTCACGCAGACCCTGACCGCCGCCACTGCGGTGCCCGCTGCCGCCGTGCGGGGCACCACCATTTCCCTCACGGGAAATGTGATCTCCGCCATTTCCCGGAATCTGCTCCTGGGGGCCACGCTCTATCCCACAGGCACCACCACTGGCGGCATCAGCGATGCCCCGCATGATGGGGCGGTCACGCTGCTGGTAGGAAATGCGGGCGTCCAGCGCAGCTTCGCGTTACCCGCTACCCTAACCGCTGGAAATTATGACCTCTGGCTGGCGCTCTACTTAGATCTGGATGCCTCTGGGACGATCACTACCGAGGACCTTGCCGTGGGCGCGACCTTCAAAAAAACCAACGCCCTATCCGTGAGCACCATTCCGAATTACGCCACCTGGGCAGCGGGCCAAGGGCTGTTGGGCGCGGCGGCCAATCAACTCGCAGATGCCGATGAGGACGGCCAAGTGAACCTGCTGGAATACGCCCTGGGCACGCTGCCCGGCACTCCCAATGTCAGCCCGCTGCAAGCCTTGCGCACGACCACGGGCCTACAGCTGCGCTTCCCTCGCTGGGCGGACCGCACAGACCTCACCTACACCGTGGAGCGCAGCACTAGCCTGACCTCCTGGCAGCCGCTGGCCACCGCTTCCGCCGGGCAGCCCTTCACGGGCAGCGGCGTCTCCGAGACGGGCACCAGCCCGGTGCAAGTGACCCTCAATCTAGCCTCCACCACTGGCCCGCCAGCCTTCCTGCGGCTGAGGATTACCAAGCTCTAAACATCCGCCTATTTCTCAAATGAGCTGGCATCCAGGCTGCCCGCAAAATGGCTGTCTAACTCCTGCACAAACGGGAGCGAGGAACCAAAAAGATCCGCGCCATCCACCATGCGCTCCGCCAGATGGAGCGTGAAATCCCCCCGCCCGGTGGATTGTAAGGCGGCACGTTCCAAGGAGAGATCCAACTGGGATTCGATGCGCTCCAGGTCACTCTCGATCTCCGTTAGCCGGGCCGAGCGGCTTTCCAGATTCCTCAGCCGCTCGCTGGTCATGGCCAGGGTGGATTCCTTGGATTGACGCGCGGTGTCCGTGAGCGCTGCGGCGGAAAGGGCAGTGGTTAGGGCCGCAATTTTCGCCCGCAGTTCCTCCAGCAGATGGCTGGGGCTGTGGGCCAGCAAATGCTCCCGGGCGAGGAGAAATTTCAGGTGCAACCACTGCAGTTTCTCCAGCCCTGGGCCTAGCTGGGCCTTGGTTTCTGGGTCTTCACTCTGCGCGGCTAGCTTTTGCAAACGCGCACATTTTTCCGTGACTTGGACATGCCGGGTGCGCATTTCCTTGGGTAGGGAATGGAAGAGTTCCGCCTGCTTGCCATCGGCAGTGAGCGGCAGTGGGGGCTGCGGGGCGGGCTCTGGAAGTGGCTTCTCATGCCGGGCCCCAGCGGTCAAAATTTTGTAAATGGCGAAGCTGCCGCTGCAGATAAGAAACGGAATCACGAGGTCTGTGGTCAGGGTGGTAGAATCGCTCGTGCAAGAATGCACCATAACCAAGAGTGCGGCCAGCGGCACGCCTACTAACATAGAGGTGCCCACGGTGGCCACCCCACAGCCTTTGGCTAGGGCGTGTGAGGGCGGACGCGTGGACGGTGGTGGCACGGGCGGCAACGGAGGCGGATTCATGGTGGGGAAAATGGGGGCCGCACCGCGTTACGCAAATGGCCAATGCGGTGGAGCGTGGGAAAATTTAAAGAACCACGACAGGCCTAACTGCCGCGGGAGTGGTGTCATTTCGTGCTCGCAACTTTGCCAAGATTGACCGGAAACGTCTAGTCGTCTAGGCATGGCGCATGTTCCCCATCACCCCCAAATGCTCCCCGATCCTTGATCCAGATTTCATCCCCGCCGTGCTGTGGAATCGTGCTTACGCCACGCTGGTCGCGCGCTCGACGGGTTCGCGAGAGGTGAGTTTAGCCTTGGAACAACCCGGCGGGGCGGTGGCCATCAGTCGCTTGCGGTTGCTCCCGGATGAGAACACGCATCGGGCATTGACCTATCGCTATCTAGAGCGGTGGGTGAAGTTTCTGCTGTGGCAACGGGGCGGCTCTCGGCTGTATATCAGTGGGGCTCCAGAGCTGGCCGCCGCTTTGGCCGACAGCTATATGCAGGGTGGGAATCGGGAGTTCGATGATGCGCTGGTGGGACGGAAAATTTATTTAGAGCCGTTGCAAATCCACGCCGTTTCCGCCGGGGAATTGCCTGCGGAGCGGCAAGCTGGAGTCGCGTTAGGGCGACACCTGGAAGGCTGCCGCATCGGCTTTGATCTGGGTGGCAGCGACCGCAAAACCGCAGCGGTGATTGATGGGAAGGTGGTCTTCACAGAGGAGGTTCCGTGGGATCCGTATTTCCAGAAAGACCCGCAATACCACCTGGACGGGGTGCGGCATTCCCTGGCGCGCGCAGCCGCGCACCTGCCCCAGGTAGATGCCATCGGCGGGAGTGCGGCGGGTTGTTATGTGGATAACGAGGTGCGGGCGGCCTCATTGTTTCGGGGGGTGAGTGAGATGGATTTTCGCCAGCAGGTGCGGGGGATGTTTGGAAAATTACAAGCGGAGTGGGGCGGAGTGCCGTTTGCGGTGGTGAATGACGGAGAGGTGACGGCGTTAGCTGGGAGTATGTCATTGGGGAAAAATGCGGTGCTGGGCGTCTCGTTAGGCACCAGCATGGCCGCTGGTTACGTGGATCAACAAGGCCGCATCACAAGCTGGTTGAATGAGTTAGCGTTTGCGCCCATTGACTACCAGGAGGCCGCCCCGGTCGATGAATGGAGTGGGGATGCGGGGTGCGGGGTGCAATATTTTTCCCAGCAAGCCGTCTCTCGGCTTGCCACCGCAGCGGGCTTGGATTTCCCCTCCAACATGGGCCTGGCACAGCGGCTCGTGGCGGTGCAGGAGCTGATGGAAAAGGAGGACGTCCGCGCCCGGCGGATCTACCAGAGCATCGGCACCTATCTAGGCTATGCCTTGGCGCACTATGCAGATTTTTTCATCGTCGAAAATGTGCTGATTCTCGGGCGCGTCACCTCTGGGCCCGGGGGCGACCTCCTACTGGAAACCGCCCGCCAGGTGATGGCCACGGAGTTTCCGGAACTCGCGCAGATCAGCCTTGCTATGCCAGATGAGCAGATGAAACGCCACGGCCAAGCCGTAGCGGCGGCCAGTCTAGCCGCCCTTTAACCGGCCCCGGAGTCATTTGCGGGCAGTGCGTCAGCCCAAATGAGAAAATCTGCTGCGGTGGCAGAAAAATGACTTTTGAACACCCCGGGGATCGACTAGTCTGAAGGGCAACCCTAGCCCCTGAATCCTTGTGAAAGACCGAATCGAATCCCTTTACCATCGCCTAACACGAACTGTGCTTGGCGCAGAATCATCCGCACAGATGCTGCTGACCGCCCTCTTGGCAAATGGGCACGTCTTGATCCAAGGAGCCCCCGGCATTGGGAAAACCTCCCTAGCCCAGACCCTGGCGCAAAGCATTGACGGCACCTTCAGCCGGATTCAATTTACCCCAGATCTGCTCCCCAGTGACATCGTAGGGTATTCCATCTATAACCAAGCCACCGCCAAATTCGAGTTTATCGAAGGTCCGGTCTTCCGCAACATCGTCCTGGCGGACGAAATCAACCGCACCTCCCCACGCATCCAAAGCGCTCTGCTAGAGTGCATGAACGAGCAACAAGTGACCGTGGATGGCATCACCCGTCCGCTCGCTTCGCCATTCCTAGTCATCGCCACCCAAAATAACGCCTACTCCTCCGGTACTTTCCCCCTCCCAGAGCCCCAGCTCGACCGCTTTTTGCTTTCCATCACGATGACGCTGCCGGATCTGGAAACACAGTCCCAGATTCTCCAGCTTCACGCCAACCGGGGCTCCGCACCTGCCGATACCACCCCCATCCTCACTGCCGCAGAGATTGCCCAGATGCAACAAGCTGTGCGCGACATCCCTGCGAATGACCGCATCTGCCGCTACATCGCCTTCATCTGCGAAAGTCTCCGGAAGCAGGAAGGCAGCCGTGGCTGCCTTTCCGCCCGAGCGTCCATTGCAGTGCTGCGCGCAGCGCAATCCGCCGCCTATCTGGCGGGGGCTGCGGCCGTCTATCCAGATCACGTAAAAATGGTGGCCCCAGCGGTGCTCAACCACCGCCTAGCGGTGAGGGAAAACCGTGGTCAAGCAGGGCCTGATGCGGAGCAAATGATCGCCACGGTGCTGCGGAACGCGCCCACTCCCTAAATGAGTCACCCCGCGCGAGAGTGGGGGGATTCATGGCACGGGGTGACTGCTTTTGGGGGGAAGGGAACTGGGAGTTACCCTTTAGGGGAGTTGAATGCAAGATTCCGCTCTAGGAGCAGTATATCTCCAGTATTTCATTTGTAAATACATTTCTCTTCAAATTGTGGACAAATGAGAGGGCAACGCATAATACTAGACGGCAAAATTACGGTTTATAGTGAAATAATGAGAATTTCAGCATTTGCAGTTAATTTTATGTGACGTAAATCTAAACATTAAATTTAATTAGATTATTAATATTTGTTGACAGCATTTATTCAAATTAGTATGTGTCATTGATTCCTTGCCTCACTACAAGCGTCACTCAACCCACAACCCACTGATGGCCTTTTCACTAAAGAGCCTGTTCCGTCGTGAACAAGCTGAAGCCAGATCCGATGATTCCGCCAACTCATTGGATTACGTTGCAGTGCGCCAAAGCTCTCAGTCAAACCACCCCCGCGTTCACAACCCCTCAACCGTTGCGGACGCCCCTCATCCTGCCATGCCCATGAATATCGCTTCGCCATTTCAACCAGTCGCTGAGGAAGGATTTACGATCCGAGAGCTGAGCATGTTACTGCCTCCGCAGTTACTCCAGACGGAGAACCTGCCCCCGGATTACTTGGTGCCCCTGCCGCTAGAGGCCTTGCGCGGCAGTTTCCAAGCCGGGCGCCCTTGCTTGCGGTTGAGCCAAATTTACCAGACGTGTCCGTATTTGTTTCAGCGCCCGGTGCATCCTAACGAAGATCAGGAGGTAGCGCTACCTTACCAGAAGGTGCGCAGGATCTTGGAGGGTGGCTCCGCAGGGGTGAACCTAGCACGTGCTGCCGGGGCCCCATTCGCCGTAGCGGAGCCGGAGGACCCCCCTTTTGCCAATCGTGAAGCAGTCCCCAGTAGTTCTCCCTTTAGCCTCGCCAAAGGAGCGGTGCTCAGTCCAGAGGATCAGCCGTTTCTGGCTCCGGCCCTGCCAGTGGCTCCGGCGTCCCCGTTCCAAATTGTCGCGTCGTCCCTGGCCCCGCCAGCACCACCCGCGCCTGTGGTGGAATCTCCTTTCAGTCTAGCAGAAAAACTACCCGTTGTGAACCCATTCTCGGAAACGCCACCCGCATTTCCCGCACCGCATTCCTCCTCCCCATTCCAACTGGCCCACCCTGTCAGCGCGCCCCCGTCCGCGCCCCCAGTGGGCGCCTTGCCAATGCGCGTGCTCCCCACCCGCCAGGAACTGCCCCCGCCCGCCCTACCTCCAGCACGCATGGCCTTACCGCCACTTCCCACCGCCGAATCCCGGTCTCCGGTGCCAGTGGTGGGAGCCGCATCCCCAGAAGCGGAGGACCACGTCCGCTTGAGCCTCGCCAGCGTCCTGCGCTCTGTCAGTATGGCGGAGCTAGGCTTTGATCCCTCAAATGTGCCCGAAGTAGTCAGCGTCAGTTTCCCGCTTTCCCTAATTCGTCCGCAGTTAGCCAGCGGTAAAGTAGAAGTCACCCTGCCAGAAATCCTCGCAGGCGTGGCAGAGAAATTTCAGCCCGCCTTTGCTCGGGCCCGGCCTAGCCTCATCGCCGTCCTGCCGCTCTCAGACCTCTTCCATGCCATGCCCAGTGCCATTCCCGTGGCCGCTCCCGAGCCTCCTCCCGCAGCCCCTCCGGCCAGCTTCCAGACGCCATTTCAAAGCCATGCCACCGTGGATGCCGTGCGCATTCCCCAGCCTCCACCCACGCCTGTCCCCGTCCTTCCCGAGCCCCAGCAAGAGCCCGCCATCGCCCTAGAAACCTTCTACCCGCAGCCTCCCGCAGCGGTGGTCGCCCCGGTCATCTTGCCCTCATTTATCACCCCCCATGCAGATCTGGGCGAGCCCCATCCCGCCTCCACTCTCAACGATCCGCCGCCCCAGCACCTCCCGCTGCGGGGAGCCGCCCCCCAACTCGCCCCGGCCATGCAGATGCCCGCCCCGCTGCCGCCGCTGCTCCAGCCACCCCCTGCCGCCACCCTTCCACCCATCATCTCGGATGCCCGGCCCCGCTGGGAGCCCTCCCTCGCAGCGCCCCCCGTGCTTAAAGCCGTGGAAGAAACTCTGGTCCCGCTCCCACCTTTGCCCGCCGCACCCGCACCCGCACCGGCCAGCCAAGATTTCCAATTCGGCTATAAAGAACACCCCGCCCAGATGGCCCTGCACCATTGGCTCCAAGCCACGGGGGAAATGACCCCGCAGCACACCGTCAACCACGTGGGAAAACTCCCCGGCGTGCGCGCCGCCGTCCTCATTTCCGCTGCCACCATGGCCTCCACGGGCGAATCCAGCTGCCCCCATGCCCTCTTCTTCGACAAAGCCAAACTCCGCTATCAATCCCTTAAACTGATGCTCGAAAACATGGACCAGCCCACCGAAGGCTCCTTCACCATGCGCTTCGACCAGCTCGTCACCACCTTTTTCCTAGCGGGCGATATTTGTCTAGCAGTCCTCCAGGACGCCGCTAACTTAGAGGAAACCCTGCGGGATAAACTCTCCCTCGTCACCCGCGAGATTGCCGCGCTTCCCTAGATCACGCCCCTTTCCCACCACCCCATCCCATGGCCGTAGTCAATCACGAGACCAAAGAAGTCACCTTCAAGATCGTTTATTGCGGCACCCCCGTGGGAGGAAAGACCACCAACCTGCAATACATCCACAGCCGCATTGAGGCCGATCAGCGGGGCGACCTCGTCTCCCTAGCCACCTCTACAGACCGCACCCTCTTCTTCGATTTTCTGCCCATCAACACCGTCGTCATCAACGGCTACAGCACTAAATTCATGCTCTACACCATCCCCGGCCAAGTGTGCTATAACGCCACCCGCCAGCTCGTTTTAAAAGGCGTGGATGGCATCGTCTTCGTCAGTGATTCCTCCGCCCCGCGCATGGAAGAAAATCTCCTCAGCCTCCAGACCCTGCGGCGGAACCTCGCCAACAACGGCCTCCCCATCGAGCAACTCCCCCTCGTCTTCCAATACAACAAACGAGACCTCCCAGACGCCGTCCCCGTCACCTACCTGGAATACCTCCTCAATAACGCCACTCCCCGCCGCCCTAGCTTCGAGGCCGCCGCCCACACCGGCTACAATGTCTTCGCCACCCTCAATGTCGTGGCCGAGCAGATCCTCCGAAAATTCCACCACGCCACCGCCCCCTTACGGCAGCAGTCCCCACCACCCCGCACTGGACAAGCCGAGCCCGTCGCCCTATCCTCCTAGTCCCGCCCCGCCCGTTCCCCCTTCCTATCTCCTTCTCCCTCCGTGGTCCTCTCCGCCTCCAGCTCTCGTAATCTCCGCCTCGCCCTCCGGGCCTTCTGCTCCTGTGCGGAGGCCGAATACGCCGCCCTAGTCGAGGAAAGCGGCACTGTCCTCCTCGAGACCGGCACCCTCCCGGCACATCAGAGCGCCATCATCGGAGCCCTCGCTAACGGAGCCTTCATAGCCGTCCGGGAATTAGCCAGCCGCCTAGGCGATGACTGTTGCGAGGGACTCTACCACCAAGGCCGCACCAAGCATTTCTCCATCGTCCCCCTCTCCCCCGTCACCACCCTCATCACCGTTTTTGGAAACGATACCAAACTCGGCATCGTCCGCAGCGCCACTGCCCGCTACGGACCCACTCTCCGGGACCTCCTGGATGATTCCACCCTGGCCCACACCGCCGCCCTCCCCCAGGATGGAGACCTAGATCTCAGCGCCCCGCAGACCAGCCTCCCCAGCCTCCAGCCCGCCCGCTGGGAAGACGCCCCTAACCCCCAGGCCACCGCCCCCGTCTTCTTCAGCCCCTTCCTCCCCCTGCCCCCGCTGCATCAGCCAGCATCCTAGTTTTTTAAAATTGCCCGCCTCCTCCCGGGAGCGCGGAATTGCACTCCGCAGCGATGGTCCAGCCGCAATTTTCTTGGCCCTTAGCGAAATGCGGCCACAGCCCGCCTCTCCATTCATGGACCTGCCGCCTGCGGCGGTCCCATGGGGCATGGGGCCGCCCCTCCAGCGCGCCCTCAGACAATCGGCACGCGGATGGTGAGCGTCCGCTCTGCCGTGGTGAGCGTGCCGGAGCTGTTGCTCACTTATCCGAATAGCTCCACCACTTGGCCTTCGATAAAGGGGCCGATCTCGTTCCCCGTGCGGTCCATCGGCACACTATACACGAAGTCCACATCCACCACCTTCCAGCGTAGCGTCTTGGTAGTAGCGTTATTCCCCTCTGCCGGGAGCCTAGTCCACCTCCGCGTGCAGGCCGTCCGTGCCGCCTTGGGTGACGGTGGCAATGTCAATAATCGTAGGCGCGGGCGTCCCTTGCTCCGTGGGGATACCTTCCAGCGCATGGGCTAGCGGGGTGCCGACATCGGCCTAGCTTTGACCACTTTATACCAATGTTTAATGAGGGAATCCGTGGTGCTATCATGCGCTTTAAAGGCTTCCTTGCCTTCGATAATAAACCATCCTTATCGGTGCACGTGCCGATGAGATCCGTGTAGCCGTCGAGCAATGTTTTGGCCGTGGCGAAGGTAAAGGCCACGCCGCTCACCACCCGGACGATGGTCGGGTGCGCGGGTACCATGGCGGCCAGCAACGTATTTGCCCGCACCCATACTGGGAGCAGCTCCCGGAGCCAACGTAAAATGGACGCTTCCGTGCGGGGCGTTCTCCGGCGGGCTTACGGTTTGGAGCCTCGCCATTGCGCCCCAAGCTTTACCGCTTCTTCATAAAGCGCATCATTAGTCGCCCACCCGGTGTTCTTTACCAAGGGAGGACGTGGTTTGGCCACCGCGCTGGCCCGTTCCGCCACGCGCGCTCTAATTCGCCCACCGGAGGCTCTAGAAGTTTGTTCATACCAGCATTAGCAGCCCATTGCCCATAAACTGATCTTTGCTTTGGTGCTAGAACCCGACAAGCCGCCGCAGTTCTTGGCAGATGCTGTTGGCGGTGGGGCGGTGGGAGCCCCAGAGATTCGGATGATAGGGGATGGGCGTGTCCTTGCTGTTCAGGCGCTGGGGCGGGGCGTCTAGCAGGTGGAATCCATCCGTGACGACACGGCTGATGACTTCTGCGCTGACGCCTCCCCAGGGGAAACTTTCTCCGACTACGAGCAAGCGTCCGGTGCGCGCCACGCTGGCGAGGACGGTGTCTGTTCGCTCCGCTCCCCCCAGATTTCCTCATTGCCGAGGCTTCCGGGTTGCGCTAGGAACTGCCAATGGTGTCCGAACTAACCCCTATCCTCAACAATCCCTACGAGGCTCCGCGCTTTCACTACGCCACTAATTTGGCGGGGGAGATCGACTATCAGACCATTCAGGCAGGGCGCAGGGCCTTCCGCCGGGTAACCACGCCACTCCCGCAGCAGCAGAACGCCCAGCGGGATTTACTGACCCCGGACGATTTCTCTGCCAATGAGCAACATTCGTTCATCGAACTCGTGCGCAAGGAAGTCCAGGTTTGGCGGGAAGGATCGGCAAGTAGCGCTCCGTATGCTGGCGTGACGCGGGTCACCGCCGATCTGCTGCGGCACTGGTTCGTCAATCCTGACCGCGAGCCATTCATGCAGTTTTTCTTCGCTCAACGCGAAGCCGTGGAAGCCGCCATTTGGCTCAATGAAGTGGCAGAGCATTCGAATGCGGGCCAGCATTGCCTCAGCCGCCTGCGCGCTGCCCAACAGAGCGTGGCCCCGGATCCCAGCTATCAGCTCCCGCGCCTCGCCTTCAAGTTAGCCACCGGGGCTGGTAAGACGGTGGTCATGGCTGCGCTCATTACCTATCATTTTTTCAACCGCACGGAGTATCCTCAGAACGTCCGCTATGCGGATGCCTTCCTGCTGGTGGCTCCAGGGATCACCATCCGGGATCGCCTCAGTGTCTTGCGCTTTGATGGCGGGGTAAATTCCACGGATTATTACACCCAGCGTTTTCTCATCCCTGCGGCCTATCGCAACCAGATGGGTGCGTTGAATAGCAAACTGGCGCTCACCAATTATCATGCTTTTGAGCCGAAGAATTTGGCGGGCAACAAGAAGGGCTGTTTCGATGGCAAGGCGGGGGCGGATGGCAAGAAGATCGAGGCCAAAGAAGATGTCAGCGAAGTCCTTCGTCGCTTGCTCAAAGGGCTGCGGCCCGGCTCTCGGCTCATTGTTCTGAATGACGAGGCTCTCCATTGTTATTACCCCAAGGAAAAGGGAGCCAAGACCGAGGAGGAGGACAGCGAGGAAGAAAACAAGCGCGCAGCGGTTTGGTTCAGCGGCCTGCGGGAAATTTGCCAGCGCTACAAGGTCAATGCCATTTACGATCTCAGCGCCACGCCCTACTATTTGCGCGGTTCTGGCTACGAGCCCTACAGCTTGTTTCCGTGGATCGTCACGGACTTCGGACTCGTGGAAGCGATTGAATCTGGCTTGGTGA
Organism: Verrucomicrobiales bacterium; assembly: GCA_043757865.1. Classification (GTDB taxonomy): domain Bacteria; phylum Verrucomicrobiota; class Verrucomicrobiia; order Verrucomicrobiales; family V1-33; genus JAGNEJ01. The sequence continues at coordinate 17,517 of JAYVOP010000174.1, forward strand.
AAATCCCGTTTCTCCCGCAGGCGGATACCTCTCAAGAACTCACCCAGCCCATCTTGCGGAATCTTTACGAACACGTCCGCGCGGAGCTTCCTCGTGCCGGAGCCGCCACTGCCCGGAAACGCGCCAAGGCCGCAGGCCAAGCGGAGTCAAACCCGGCACCGGATCTGCCGCTCTTAGTAAAATCCGCCCTCACGCAATTCTACGAACACTACCAGACCACCTTCAAAGGCCCCATTGGCACCACCCAGCTCACCTTCGAGTCTTGCCCGCCCGTCTTCATCGTCGTCTGCAATAACACCTCCGTTTCCCGTGAAGTTTACAAATACATCGCAGGCTATGAACTCCCCGGAGCCACGCCCGAGGCTGCTCCCAACGTCATCCCTGGAGCTTACGAGCTCTTTTCTAATTACGATTCCACCCACCAACCACTCCGCCGTCCGCCCACATTGCTGATCGACTCCGATGCGTTGGAAAACTCCGGCCAGATCAATGAGGACTTCAAAAAGGTCTTCTCTGTGGAAGTCGAGGCGTTCAAAAAAGACTACGCTCGCATCCACGGCAGCGGCTCCGCCGAGTCCATCACCGATGCGGAAATCCTTCGCGAGGTCGTCAACACCGTGGGCAAACGCAATGCCCTCGGCTCGCACATCCGCTGCGTCGTCTCCGTCTCCATGCTGACGGAAGGCTGGGATGCCAATACCGTCACCCACATCATGGGACTCCGTGCGTTCGGCTCCCAGCTTCTGTGTGAGCAAGTGGCAGGCCGGGCGCTCCGTCGTGTCAGTTACGCCCTGCATCCTTACGATCCCACGTCTGGCGAAGCCCTGCCGCGTGATACCAAGCGCACCAAAGACGTGGTGTGGAAATTCCCTCCAGAATACGCCCACATCATCGGCGTGCCCTTCATGCCGTTCAAAGGCGGCAGCGTGGACCCCGTGCCGCCGGAACCCACCACTCGCATCGAAGCGCTCAAAGACCGCGCTCATCTGGAAATCATCTTTCCCCACGTCCTCGGTTATCGCGTGGAATACCCAGAGGCCGAACTCGTCTGCGACTATTCCAACGTGGAACCTTTCTTGTTAGATTTCACGACCATTCCCACCCAGACCACGCTGGCCAGCGCCTTCGGACCCCAGCAGGAAACGCTCACGCTGGATCAGTTGCTAGCCAAGCGAGAGCAAGAAATTATCTACCAAATCACGCGCCACCTCCTTGCCCACAATTTCACCGACACCGACGGCAACCGCCAGTTCCAGAAATTTGCTGATCTCAAACGCATCGTCACCCACTGGTATCACCATGCCATCAAAGTCACCGGCACCAACGAACCACTCCATCGCAAAGTCATCTTCCTGGCCGATCCCGGAGCCGTCTGCCGCCACCTCGCCCAGGGCATCAATCCGGGGCAAAATTCAGAGGAATTCATCCGTCCCATCCTCAACCACTACGTCCCCACCGGCTCCACCACCTACGTCCACGGCACCACCACTCGGCCCACCTATCCCACCATTGCCAGCCATGTAAACTACGTCGTCGCTGACACCGAATCTTGGGAGCAAATTGCCGCCAAAAGCCTCGACGAACTCGCCTCTGAAAACATCCTCACCGCCTATGTGAAAAACGCCTTCCTCGGTTTCCGCATCCCTTACCAAAAGCCCACCGGTGAAGGTGCCTACTACGAACCAGACTTCCTCATCCGCGCCCCCGGCGGCACCAGCCAGCAGGAAATCTGCCTCATCTTGGAAATCACCGGCATGAACAAAGAAAAGGCTGAGAAACGCTGGTTCACCCGCCACCGCTGGCTCCCCGCCGTCAACTCCGTGGCCACCCACTTCGGCTGGCCCCGCTGGCATTTCCTCGAAATAGATTCCGAGGAAAAGCTCAAGGACATCAAGGCGATTGTCACAGCAACACTAGCAAAACTTTAGCCAAGGACTACCACTCCATGAAAAAGAAAATGAGATCAGGCTGGGCGCACCATATCGAGCTGTCTTGCAGCACCCGATCTTGCAGCTATGTTCTTGCTAGTTGAAGAAATTTCAACCCCATTTTCTATAAACCTCAAACTCCCCTCACTGACGCTTTCAACTTCCCGCTCATGCCCACCACCACCACCGCAGAATTCGCTCACTGGCTGACCCAGCCAGAAGGGTCGCATCTGGAATTCAAGACCGCTGCCGATACCTTTTCCAAGGAGAAGCTACTGCAATACTGCTGCGCTTTGGCCAATGAAGGTGGCGGGAAAATGGTGCTGGGCGTGACGGATCGGATTCCGCGCCAGATTGTTGGCACCAAAGCATTTCAGAATCCTGAAATCATGGTCCAGCACGTCGCCCAGCAGTTGCGCCTGCGGATCGACTATGAAGAACGAAATGAGGCTGGGAAACGGGTGCTCATTTTCCATGTGCCTAGCCGTCCGCTGGGGATGCCGTTGTCTTGCGATAAAATTCGCTGGATGCGGGCGGGCGAATCGCTCACGGACATGACCGATGACTTGCTGCGGCGCATCTATGCCGAAGCTGGCCCGGACCACTCCGCCGAGATTTGCCCGAATGCCCAGCTTTCCGACCTCGATCCTGCTTCCATCGCAGAATTCCGCACCCGTTGGATTACCAAGTCTGGAAATCAAGCGCTGGCCCAGAAATCGGACGCGGAACTGCTAACCGATGCCGAGCTGATCTTGGGCGCGGACCTCACCTACGCGGCCATGATCCTCTTCGGCACTCGTCAGGCGTTGGGGCGGTTGCGGTTGGCTCAAGCGGAAGTGGTTTTTGAATACCGCTCCAGCCTTGGCTCCATTCCTTACCAGCAGCGTTTAGAATTCCGGCAGGGCTTCTTTTCCTTCTACGATCAACTCTGGACTGCACTCAATACCCGGAATGATCTCCAGTCTTACCAGAGCGGACTCTTCCGCTATGACATTCCCACGTTCTCAGAAATCGTCGTGCGCGAAGCCCTGCTCAATGCCATCAGCCATCGGGACTACCGGCTGGGTGGCTCCATTTTCGTGAAACAATTTCCCCGACATTTGGAAATCATCAGCCCCGGCGGATTCCCACCCGGCATCACTCAGGAGAACCTCCTCAGCCAGCAGAATCCCCGCAACCGCCGCATTGCCGAGACCTTCGCCAAGTGCGGCCTCATCGAGCGCTCTGGCCAAGGCATGAACCGCATCTACGAGGAAACGATCCGCCAGAGCAAGCCCCTGCCAGACTTCTCCGGCTCTGCCGACCACGAAGTGCGCCTCGTCCTGCATGGGGAAATCCAAGACCCTCAGTTCGTCATCTTCATCCAGAAAATCGCCCCCGAAATCCTCGCTGCCTTCACCACCCAAGACTGGCTGGTGCTAGACCTCTTGCAACGCAGCCAACCCCTGCCCCCAGCCTTTCGCATTGGCCTGCCCCGTCTCATCGACTGGGGACTTGTCGAATCCATCGGCAAAGGCCGTGGCGTGCGGCATTTCCTCTCCCATGCGCTCTACTCTCATCTGGGAGAACGCGGCACCTACACCAGAAAGCTTGGGCTCGACCGCGATACCAACAAGGAATTGCTCGTCAAGCACATCCAGAAAAATGCGGCTGAGGGCAGTCCTTTGGCAGACCTCCAGCAGGTGCTTCCTGCGCTTTCCAGAGACCAAATTCAAACGTTGTTGCGGGAACTCAAGGAGGACGGGCGCATCCTTTCAACTGGACGAGGGTCGGGTGCCATTTGGTTACCTGCGCCAACGCAGCGCTCCATCCCTTAAAACGCAACTAAACGCAATTAAACGCAACTCAAACCCCTTATTGCATAACATAAAGCGCCATTTTCTCCGTTCAAACTCATCTGCGTGCCCCGGCGGCTAAAACGCAACTCAAACGCAACTCAAACGCAACTCGCCCCAATTCCCGTCACTCGGCTAAAGCGCAATTACCCCCCTGATTCATCCTGATTAGCCCCGCTCCGCCATTTCCCCACCTCGTCTCCTCTCTTTTCCGGTTCCAACCGCCAGCGCCCCGTTCCATAAAACACAACTAAACACCATTAAACGCAACTCCCTCCCCAATTCTCTAACACAAATTCCCGTTTTCTCGGTTCAAACTGACCTGCATGCCCCGGCGGCTAAAACACAACTCAAACACAACTTTCCCGTGAGTCTGTGGCCGCTAAAACCTAATTAAAAGCAATTCCAACACAATTCCCCAGAATGGGGAGCCGCCCGCTGGGCTGCTCTAAAAAGTCAGCCCAGCGGGCTGACCCACCTTCCTCCTCCTGAAATCCGCCACCCATGAAACCCACTCCCAGCTACCAGCATAAGAAATCCTCCCGCGTCCTCATTCCCAGCCATGAGGAGGCGGGGGAGGAGTCCCAGAGTCCTTCCGTTGCCGGGGGACCGGGGACGGTGGAGATTCCGAAGAACCCTGTCGTCACTCGGGGCAAGGACCCGGAGTTGTTTTGGATGGGGAAATACGGGGCAGATGAATCGGAGGATACCCTGCGGGTGGACATCCGGTCGCTGTATCGGCATGAGCACATTGTCCCGGAGAACATCATCAGCGGGCTTTACCGCATGGTGGACCGGGCTCCCGGCAGCCTGGGAGAGGAGACGTATCACCAGCAGGATCTCTTCTCCGTTACGGAGGCGTTTGGCAGTGGCGTTACTCAGGATGATTTGGAGAAACCCTCCAGCTACTAACCCATGCCGATGGCTGGAGCAATCGTCTCATCCAAGGGGATTCCCTCATTGGCATGTCCTCCCTGCTCCACCGGGAAGGCCTGGCGGGCAAAGTCCAGTGCTTCTACTTCGATCCGCCCTACGGCATCAAATACGGCTCCAACTGGCAGATCAAACTCAACAACCGCACCGTCACCGACGGCAAGGACGAAGCCCTCTCCGGGGAGCCAGAACAAATCAAAGCCTTCCGGGATACGTGGGAACTCGGCATCCACTCCTACCTCAGCTACCTCCGGGATCGGCTCCTCGTCGCCCGCGATCTCCTCTCCGATTCCGGCTCCTGCTTCCTCCAGATTTCCGATGAAAATGTCCACCTCGTGCGGTGTTTGATGGATGAGGTTTTTGGGAGCGGGAATTTTGTCTGCACGATTATTCTAAGAGCCTGTCCGGTAAATAGCTGGAATAAGTAAAAAAGGGTGCTATGGGTTTTGGGATGGAAACCAAAACCTACCGACCACCAGGCTATGAGACC
>JAYVOP010000175.1:0-22668 GCA_043757865.1 Verrucomicrobiales bacterium
CGCGACATTCTGGCGCGCTTTCCTCCCCCTGGAGCGCGGAGTTGCACTCCGCCCCACTGCGCAAAGCCACGCAAGCCCTCACCCAGCCCAGCGGAGTGCCACTCCGCGCTCCACACCTTGACGCCCCACCGCCGCCCGCTATCATCGCCCCCACCATGACCGCCCTTACCGCCCTCCTCACCCACTACCGCGCCACCTCCCAGACCGAGCGCGAGAAAGGCACCTACTTCGAGGAACTCATCCGCACCTACTTCCGCTGTGAGCCCTCCTACGCGGACCTCTACAGCCACGTCTGGCTCTATGCAGACTGGGCTAGGGAAATCGGCACCCCGCAGTTTAAGCTTTCTGGCAAAGACACTGGCATCGACCTCGTGGCCCGCACCCATGGCACGGAGGAATACCATGCCATCCAGTGTAAATGTTACGATGCCGACCACCGCATCACCAAGGCGGACATTGACAGCTTCCTAGCCGCCTCAGGCCAGAAGCCCTTCACCCAGCGCATCCTCGTCACCACCACCAACGACTGGACGGAGAACGCGGAGAACACCCTCAATAACCAGACCCCGCCCGTCCTCAAGATCGACCTCCAGGCGCTGGAAGCCTCCCAGATCGACTGGGCGCTCTACACTCCCACCGCCCCCGCCGCCCTCAAGCCCAAGAAGACCCTGCGCCCGCACCAGACCACCGCCCGCACCAAAGTCCTCCTCGGCTTCACAGAGGCAGACCGGGGGAAGCTCATCATGGCCTGCGGCACCTAAAATACAATTCACCCATCTTAACCATTGGTTGACAAGTGGAGTGATTTTCCCGTTTATCTTATCATCGTAATTTGCCATGTCCCGTCGCACTGTAAACCTTCCAACTGAACTCCGAAACTACGGCATAGATAGCCGTAGCAAGAGCGTGCGTTGGTTTCGCGACAAAATGACGCCAGAATTGATCGACTATCTGGATTTAGTTGAGCCTCAGGGGCCAAAAGCAGCAACGTTGATCAAGCCAGACGGAGTGGTAGAGAATCAGGAGCGGCCCTTGCTCTTTTTTATCAATCAGTCGCATCTAGCAGCGTCCCCAAATGAAGCGGAGCAACAGATTGCAGAGTTACGTCGAACTCTCGCCTGCCGAGGAGACCGGGCGCATCTCGCGATCGTTCGTCCAGGGACTTTGGATGTAATTCAGGTGGACTTAAAAAATCGGGCCGAGCATTGGCAGCATTATTCGGCAGGCACTCCTGAGGCCACGACCTTCTTTGCGCGCTTGGCCTTGGGACAATGTGACGAGATGCCGAAGGGCGGGGATGTGGACTACCTCTTCAAGGAAATCTTCACGCTCGTGGACAAGACGGCCATTAGGCTGGAGCAGCTAAAGGTATCTCAAACCGATGTGCTTTCCTTGGTGGGGCGCGCGCTCTTTCTTCGCTTTCTAAAAGACCGCAGTATTGTCAAAGACTCCGACCTCAAGAAGATCTGCCCTCTGGCAAAATCATTGATTGAGTGTTTTGATAACGCAGAGAACGCTGCCGCCACCTGCCGATGGCTTGATAAGACTTTTAACGGGGACTTTCTTCCGCTGACGGACGACGGAAGCGCCGAATTCTTCAACGCTTTCGGCCAGACAAAGGGAAAGCAAATCTTCTTCCAACTCGGAAGCATCATTCGGGGGGAGGAACCTAGCGGGGAGGACTCAGCACAGACTCAATTCAATTTCCTTCAGGAGAAGCCAACCAAGTCCAAACAGCCGAACTGGGGGCATCTCGACTTTGCTCACATTCCAATCGGCTTGCTAAGTCAGGTCTATGAAAAACTTTCGTGGAAATGGAATCGCGAGCGGTCCCAGAAAACAAGCGTTCATTATACCCCGCGGAACATTGCGGCTACCTTGGTGGGGGAAGCGTTCGATAACCTGCCCAATGCGCATGCTGCCAGAGTGCTGGATCCTGCCTGCGGTGCATCTGTTTTTTTGGTTCTCGCTTTCCGCCGTATCTACAAGGAACTTTGGAAGAAAACCAAGCAACGTCCAGACACAGAAGCGATCCGCCATATTATCGAGAACAAACTCGTCGGTTTCGATATTTGTGATTCCGCCCTGAAGCTATCGGCACTAAGCTTGTATCTGACTGCCATTGAGCTTGATCCCGAGCCCGTCCCTCCAGAGAAGCTGAAATTCAAAGCCCTGTGCAAGGGCAAGTCAGCCATCCTCTTTGATTGGCGCAAAGCTGACGACAAGGAGAAAGGTCCAGTAGTTGGAAGCATTGGTGCGCATGTCGGGAAACGCTTTGATGCTAGCTTTGATCTCGTTCTATGCAATCCGCCGTGGACGAACATAGGTTCAGACTACAAAGAGGTTTCCAACGAATTGGATGAGATAAGCAAGGCTATAGTGACTAGGCTCGATCCCGATTTTGGCAAAACCTACAAGAACCCCGACAGCGTTCCGGATTTGCCCTTTGTGTGGAAATCCATGGAGTGGTGCAAGCCGGATGGCCGCATTGCTATGGCTCTGCCAGCACGCACGTTGTTCAAGCAAGGCCCGATGGCAGAAACAACCCGCAAAGCACTTTTCAGTCTTTTGGAAGTCAATGGGATCATCAACTGCTCAAACCTCCGTAAGACGGAGGTTTGGCCTGACATGGCCCAGCCTTTCATGCTGTTCTTTGCACGCAACCGTCGTCCAAAGCCTCATCATCGACTGCATTTCATCTCGCCACATACGGACCTGCAAGCCAATAGCATTGGGGAGATGCGGATTGATAGTGAGGCTGCGCAGCGTGTGGATGTAGCGCAGACCTTTGAGGAGCCGTGGCTTTGGAAGGCATTGGCGGTCGGGACTTCGCTGGATGTGGAAGTGGTGAGGAAAATAAAGGCTACTGGTTGTAAAACACTTGATGTGTATTGGGAACAAGAATTAGGTCTAGTATGTTGCAACGGCTATCAGATCAAAGATGGGCAGAAGCAAAGAATGAATGCCGATAAACTCCTTGGTTTTCCCAATTTGAATTCAACGGATGCATTCCGATTTAAAGTGGATATCCAGAGGTTGGATAAATTTGAGCATGCCACGGCTTTTCGAACCAGACTACGGGATAAAAAACCGGACCCTCTGATGATCTACCGAGGACCGCTCGCGTTAATAAAAGAATCCCCAGGGCCAGACCGCACACAGGGCTGGGCTTTGATTTGCGATTCTGACGTTGCTTTCAACCAAAGCTTTTACGGCTACTCCGCCGCCAGCAATCCTGACGGGGGTGCTCTAGTGCGTTACCTACAACTCTTCGTGCATAGCCAGTTATGGATTTACTACGCGCTACTAACTAGCGCTAAGTTTGGATTTGAACGCCCCAACGTTTATAAAGCGGACTTCGATGGATGCCCTTTTGTTACTTTTGAAAGTCTAACAAAGGAGCAGCGATCTGAAGTAGCCGTGCTATCGTCGCGCCTCATCGACGAAGATAAAACTGTCTTCCCAGAAATTGACGCATTTTTCGGTAAGCTCTACGGCTTAAGCCTTTCGGACGTCGAAGTCATTGCTGACACCTTGAAGATCCGCGAACCCAACGACGAACTGGGCAAGCGTGCCAGCCAGCCCCCAACTACCAAAGAGCGGACCACCTTTTGCCGTCGCATTGAGTCCCATCTGCGCCCACTTTTCAAAATGCTGGGCAAGGAGCCTAATGTCACCATCTGGAAACCATCTGAACGCATGGGTAGCCCATTCATCGTTTTCACTCTGACTGCCAAAGGAGTTCCCATTCCCGAGCCGAGTGATCTCTTTCATAAAAGCGTCCTCCCTCTAGCCAACGAGACTGGTGCCAGCCGGATCATCAAGGAAATAGACGGTGGATTGATGATTGGGATTCTGCGCCAGTATCGCTACTGGACCCCAAGCCGGGCGCGATTGCTCGGCGGGGAGATCATGAGGAACTACATGACTATTTTCGAGGACTAATTCATGACCTACGGATTCTATCGCGACGAGGATGCCGAACTCCCTCACAAGCCCATCCCACTAGCGATCTACCTCATCGTCGAAGACGCACTCCGCGTTTCATGGCAAAGACTGAAATCTCGTATCAATCCCAGAATCGACATCCGCAGCGCAGATGAAGATGATGTTACCCATGATTTCTATCAGGTAATTCTGGATGAAGTCTTCAACAAAGGATTCGTCGAGGGCTTCGACGTTGAGCACTTTTCAATCGTGACAAGGGAAGCAAAGCTCCGAAACTACAATGGCGAGCATCTGGATAAAATGCCTGACTTGCTGGTGGGCATGGCAGGCAGAACAGAATCAGACCTGCGTTACCGTTCACAAGATTGGCTCTTCATCGAATGCAAACCCATTGATGCCGATCACTCGGTTGGCGTGCATTATGGAGCCAAGGGCATCGCGCGATTCATCCGTGGCGATTATGCGTGGACCATGACCAGTGCCCTGATGGTAGGCTACGCTGGCTCAGGATACACGTTGGACCCAAAGCTCGAAGAGACACTCAGAAGGAGGGGGAAGGAATTCGAAGTTATGGAAATGCCAAAGTTTTGTCCGCACACTTCAAAATCATTTGGAGGGGATCCCGTCTGCACAACCAAGCATAAGCGAACCTTCCAATACCAGGAAAACGGAAAACCGGCCCCGCAAATCGCTCTCAGACATCTCTGGCTGATGCGAAATTGATTCCGCCAAAACCCGCGATCCCGAAACCAACAAAAACGAGCGCATCACCATCCGGGACATCCCCCTGGCCGCCTACGACTACATCGTCAACGGCAAGCCCGCCCTGGAATGGGTCATGGACCGCCAAGCCGTCACCACGGACAAAGACAGCGGCATCACCAACGACGCCAACCTCTGGGCCACCGAAACCATGAACCACGCCGCCTACCCGCTAGAACTCTTCCTCCGCCTCATCACCGTCAGCCTAGAGACGATGAAGATCGTGCAGGGGCTGCCGAAGCTGGAGATCTGAAAATTCAGGCCAGCCAGGGAGCGCGGAGTGGCACTCCGCTGCAATGGCAGGGCACTATCATGCGCACCTGCATTCGCCAGCGAGATGAGGCGGAGTGCAACTCCGCGCTCCTTCCGCACCTGCACCCGCTGCGGTGAACGACAAAACTGCGGACACATGCACGACTCCAAAATCTGCCAAAGCTGCGCGGAGCGCTACCTGGGGATAGTTGCATTGATCCCATAAAGCAGAACGCTCCGAAAGCCGAGGGCCGCTTGTGAACAGGGTGGCAGGCAGGCGCGCCCGAGCACCTTAAGGCAGGTGCAGCGCCCGCGCTCAAGGCCTAACTCTGCTCTGTCATGCTGGGGGGGGAATATCTCATCATGGAAGCCTCCCACCGTCATCTGTCCTCATCCCACCCGCGTGGCCTGGGGGAAATATCTAGTTGCCAACGGGTGCGAGGAGCAACACCACTGCTGCCTATGAAAATTTTCTTATCCTCATTGATCCTGGGCGTGCTGGCGGTGGCAGGCCGTGCGGAGTTGGCGGTGGCCACGCTGCATCCGTTGCTCACAGACCTAGCCACGCAGGTAGGCGGGGCGGAGGTGAAGGTGCTAGCCATCGTCAAGCCCGGGATGGACCCCCATGAGTTTTCCCCCAAGCCGGAGGATCTGAAAAGCCTAGCCGGAGTCACGCTAGTGCTGGCCTCTGGTAAGCAACTGGAGAACTACCTGGACAAGCTGCGGGACAACCTCAGCGCGCAGCAAACGCTGCTAGAAGTAGGCGCACAGGTGCCGGACCTGACCGAAGCGGAGGCGGACGCCCTGCAACTGGAGCCGGAGGAGGAGGCCGCCCATGAGCCTGGAGCGGGGCACGATCATCACCACGCGGGCGATCCTCATTGGTGGAATAGCGTGGCCAATATGAAGCGCGCGGCGGGCATCGTGGCGGCGGCATTTAGTAAGGCGGACCCCGCCCATGCTGCGCTCTATGCCGCCAATGCCAAGACCTACGGGCGGCATCTGGATGAACTCAAAATCTGGGCTAAGAAGCAACTGGCGGACATCCCGCTGGCCCAACGGAAGATCGCCAGTGCGCATGATTCCCTGGGCTACTTTGCGCAGGAATTCGGGTTCAAACTGCTGGCCATCCAAGGGTTCAGCCCCACGGTGAAAGCCACTTCCCAAGAGCTGGCCGCAGCCATCCGCAAGATCAAAACGCATGAGATCCGCGCCATTTTCCCAGAGCAAGGCGTGAACCCCAAGCAACTGGCAGAGATCCTGCGGGAAACGGGCGTGAAACAAGGCGGGGAGCTGGTGGCGGATGGCAATGGCACGGGGGAACTGGCCACCTTTGAGGCGGGCTTCCGGCATAACATCAGCGCCATCGTGGAGGCGCTGCGTTAGCCCACCGCAGCCATGCCCTACACCCGGCTGCGGCATTTCCTGAACCAACGTGGAGGCGCGGCCTCGTTTGCAGAATTCATGGCGGCGGCGTTGTATGATCCCGCGCAGGGTTACTACAGCGCGCACATTGCCACGGTGGGGCGCGGGGGGGATTTTGCCACGGCGGCTACCTTGAGCCCATGGTTAGGGCAGGCGGTGGCAGGCTGGTGGCGGGAGTTAGGGAAACCGCGCTCGCTCATTGAAGTAGGGCCCGGCACAGGTGCCCTGGCCGAGGCACTGCTCCAGGCGCTAACGTGGTGGGAGCGACGCTCCGTGCGCCTCACGCTGGTGGAGACCTCCCCCACCCTGCGCACGCAGCAGCAGACCCGGTTAGGGAAAGGGCGCGGCGTGCGCTGGGCGGAATCCGTGGGGGCCGCGCTCGCTGAGAGCGGAGCTGCCGCCGCCATCTTTTCCAATGAACTGGTGGATGCCTTTCCCGTGGTGCTAGCGGAATGGCGGGCGGGCGCATGGCATGAGGTGTGGGTGGAAATCACCCCCGAGGGACGCCTCGTGGAAACGCTGCGGCCCTTACCTCACGGGCTTTCCAGCGTGGCCCTGGAAACGGCATGGGCTCCCCTCGAAGGTCAGCGGGTGGAGATTCCGCAGCGTTACCGCGCGTGGTTAGGGGACTGGTCTGCGGCGGCCGTGGGGGCGCATTTACTGACCATCGACTATGGGGGGAATTTCCCGGACCTCTACACCCGCCGCCCCGCAGGCAGCCTGCGGGGCTACTTGCGACACCAACGTCAGGAAGGCCCGGCCATCTATGCCAACATGGGTCGGCAGGATCTGACGGCGGATGTGTGCTTCGATGATCTGGAAAGATGGGGCCAGGAATACGGCTGGAGCACCACCTGGCAGGGCTCCCAAGCCGCCTTCCTCCAGCGCTACGCCCCCCCACGCCCACCCACGCGGGAGGACGCCTACCTGCTGCGGGAGGACGGAGCTGGCGGAGCCTTCCGCGTGCTGATGCAGCGGCAGGAGGGGCAGCATGGGCAGGAGGGGCACATTTCCTGAATCAGTGGCTTGCAGGGCGGGAGACTTCGTGGTTACGGGGAGCGCTGCCCGGCAGTCACACTTTTTACCTAACCTCGTTTGTAGCCAGACCATCATGCGTATCGCCTTAGATGTCATGGGGGGCGATTTCGCCCCTGCGCAAAACATCGGCGGAGCCAAATTGGCTCTGGCGGAGTATCCCCATATTCAGAAGCTCTACCTCGTGGGCCAGGAGGCCGCAGTGCGTGCGGAAATGGCGCGGCAGGGGCTGCGGGATACCCGCTGCGAGATCGTGGACGCAGCGGAGGTGGTGCTGATGACGGACTCTGCGGTGAAATCCGTGCGGCAGAAAAAGAACTCCTCCATCAATCTGGCCGTGGAGTTAGTGAAACAGGGGGATGCCGATGCGGTGGTCAGCGCTGGCCACACGGGAGCGGCGGTGGCCTCCAGCACGCTGAAACTGCGCACGCTGGAAGGCGTGGAACGCGCTGGCATCGCCTGCCCGATGCCCAATATCTCTAACGGCAGTTGCCACCTGCTAGATGCCGGAGCCAACGTGGACTCCCGCCCGGTGCATTTGCTGCACTATGCCATCATGGGCAGCATTTACCGCCAATACCTCCTGGGCGTGGAGCAGCCCAGCGTGGGCTTGCTTTCCAACGGAGAAGAGGAAGGCAAGGGCAATGAGCTAACCAAGGAGGTGACGGAACTGCTGCGGGGGAGCAGGCTGAATTTTAAAGGCAACGTGGAAGGGCGGGATGTCTTCCTGAGCCCGGTGGATGTGGTGGTCTGCGATGGCTTCGTGGGTAATATCTTTCTCAAAGGCGCGGAGGGGCTGTCCAAGGCCATGTTTACCCTCATCAAACAAGAGGTCTCGGCCAGTCTGCGCTACCAGTTAGGCGGACTGCTGGTGAAGCCCGCCATCAAGCGGGTGCAAGCCCGTGGCAGCTATGAAGAAGTGGGCGGCAGCCCGCTCTTAGGCGTCAATGGCATCACCATCATTGCCCATGGTTCTAGCTCCCCGCTGGCCATCAAGAACGCCATCCGCGTGGCCACCGAGGCCATCACGCATCGCATCAACCAACGCATCCAAGAGGAGATCAGCCGCTTCTAACCGAGCCGCCGCCCCGCACGCTACGGTGTGACGACGAGGCGGCCCCGTTGCGCGTGTGAGCCCTGGATCTGAGGAATCCGCTCAGCGGCACGTGCGGCGGTTCCCTTGCGCATGCGCGGAGGAAATTACGAATTAACCCCGCCCGCCCCGTTGACGTTGGGTTCCCTTGCGCATGCGCGGAGGAAATTCTCATCATGACACTCTTGCCATTTTAGCTGAGCAAGGATAGCTGACTGCCAGCCCATTTCCTAAATTATGACCTCCACCAACCCACTTGCGATCACTCGACTTCAGCTTCTGTCACGCACTGCACAAGGCCTCGCGCTGTTGGTGCTGACCTGCTGGATGCCCCTCAGCCGGGCCACGGTCTATGAATTGAAAAGTGACTGGAGTAATACCACGAATCCCAATGGCACTTGGCGGTATGTGGTGAATGGCAGCCTCGCTACCGCCAGCACTCGCGTGGATGATACCTTCGGCCCGCCGGGGCCGCCCGCCATCTGGGGAACGGGCCATGTAGGCTGGTCCCAGAGTAATGGGAGTCAGCCCGCGCTGGACCTTCAGGTGGGTGATATTTATGGTCACCCCGAGCCAGGTTTCCCGTTAGCGCTGAACTGGACCAGCCCGGTCACGAGTCATGTGCAGGTCACGGGCAGCGCTTGGATGCCGCGGGACATTGGCCGTGGGGAAGGCTGGGAGATGTTTAAAAATAGCACCCTATTAACGTCCGGCACGCTGGTGAGTGGGGATGCTTTTAGCAGGGCCACTCCGCAGACGTTTAGCTTTGAAGTGGATGTGGTGCTGGGGGATGTCATCACTTTTCGAGCCGCCTACAACACGGGAGGTTTTGGGGATTACATTGCCACGAACTTTACTGTCACCACCGTGCCCTTAGCGGATCAGCAGGTGTTTATTCCCTGGAATCAAAACTGGAGTTACATGCACCCCATGGGCACCTTGCCTAACCGGCCCACGCTGGGCGGCACGGACGTGGATTTTAACACCACGTGGTATCTCCCGCAGGCCACCTTTCCCACGCTCTATGATGGCCCTACGTTCGGGGCTAGCCCAGCCCTGGTGGGGACTCCGAGCGTGGCGGCAAGTTATGATTCCGGCACCGGGCCGGGGCCCATCGGCTATGAAACGATGGACTACTGGGGGCTCCCGCTTCCGCCCCCAGCGGAGTTTACTAGCAATGGCACCACCTTGACCACCCCCACCAGCGGCTCGCGTCGCACGGCTTATTTCCGCACCACCTTTGAAGTCCCCGCTGGCGGCAGCCTGATCCAGCCCGTGATCCGCTACATCATGGACGATGGCGGCTTTATCTATCTGGATGGGGAAATGATCGCCCGCGTGAACATGGCCACCACCGCCACGGACACCTACACGCAACTAGCCGCTAACACCACCCAGACCGAGTCCCAGATCCGCGTCTTGGACCTCCTGCTGCCCGCTGGATCTAGCACTGGCGTGGGCCTGAATGGAGCCGTGGGCAATGCTACTGTGGTGAAGCAAATCCAAACCATGGCTGCGGGCACGCACACCCTCGCCTTCTCCGTGCATCAGGGGAATCTGACCAGCACGGACCTGGGGTTCGCCTTCCAGATGCGAGTGCGCCAGGGCATCGCAGGGACGGTGACTAACGTGGTGCGCAGCGAGAACGGCACCCCGGACCTAGCGGCAGATGATACTTTCTCATTTCAAGTTACCCTAACGCAGGGAGATGGGGTGAATCCTACCTGGCTCAGCAATGCTACGCCAGCCACGGGCAGCTATGGTGTGGCCGCCAGCTTTGGTCCTTACGCCGTTAGCGGCGGGGATAAAACGATCCTCTTTACGGACAGCGTGAACGCAGCGGAAACCACGGACGTCACCGTGCGCGTGCCACCCGTGAAAATCATGGGCACCAAAGACCTGAATGGCACCGTGCTCAACTTGCTCACCAGCGGGACGCTGCCCAGCGCTTGGTTCTTCGATGAGGCGGCCCGCCAGATCACGCAGAACAATGGCGGCACCACCGTGCCCCAGGGGTTTACATCGCAAATCCTGAATCTAGCGAGTATCAGTGGCCCCGTTCAATTCAGCATGAATCTGCAAGCCACCGAGGACAGCCCCACCACTAATTTTGAAACCACGGATACCTTTAAAGCAGAGTTGGTCTTGAATGATGGGGTGAATCCTAGCACTACGGTAAATTTGATCTCCGCCTTCGATACGGACGGCAACGGCGTGCTGAATTTAGAGGAATTCAATCCCGAGGGACGCCCGCTCTCAGGCTCAGTGGACCACACATTTACCTTGAGCTATCTGATCCCGGATAACATCATCTCTGCGCAGTTAGTCATCACGGGAAATAACGATTCTGCCAGCGAGGTATTCCAAGTGAAGGACATCCATTTCGGTGCATTTCCGAACCTGCGCGTGGACTCCATAGGCGCTCCCACAGGAGCCACGCACTTGAGTGGACAACCGCTGACGTTCGCCTACACGGTGCGGAATGCGGGCTCTAGCAGCACGGTGGGCAGCAGTTGGACGGATCGCGTCACGCTTTCGACTAACGCCATCCTGGGGGATGCGGATGATGTCCTCCTAGCCACCTTTCGGCATACCACGGGACTAGCACCGGGGGCCAGCTATACGTCCACAGAAACCGTCACGTTGCCCCACGCCATCAGCGGGAATTACCGCCTTATCCTGGAGACGGACGTGGGGCAGGAAATCAACGAGGTGGGCGGGGAAACGGATAACTTTTTGGCGGGCACGCCATTCGTGGTGACCCTAGCGCCCTACCCAGATCTCCAGGTCAACGCCATCACCCTCACGCCTTCCAGCCTCGCTTCTGGAGGACAGGTGACGGTAAATTGGCGAGACATCAACACTGGCACGGGAGCCACTGCCGGCAGTTGGCGGGATCAATTAGTGATCGTGAACACCACCACCGGGCAGACGCTTTTCAGCACCGTGGTGAGCTACGATCCAGCCACTGCGGGCCAGGGAGCGATCCCACCCGCTGGCTTTCGGAACCGTAGCGCTATCCTCACGCTTCCAGACGGCCCGCCGGGCGCAGGAAACCTCACGGCCACTGTGACCGCCGATGTTTATGGAGAAATGTATGAATATAATCCCGGCGGAACGGCGGAAAGTAACAACGCACTAGCTACCAATGCTACGGCCACCCTCTCGTTGTATCCAGACCTAACGGTGACTGGATTAGCCGTCACCACGGCCAATCCGCTCTCTGGCGGAAACGTGACCATCACTTGGAATGATGCCAACGTGGGCAATACCGCCGCCGCCGTCACTTGGCACGATTACGTGCGGGTGGTGAATACCACCACAGGTCAAACGCTGGTGGACACCACCGTGGCCTATGATGCTAGCCAGACGACGCCCGGGCCGCTCCCGGCTGGCAGCGATCAGTTGAGAAGCTTTACTTTCCAACTGCCGGAGGGCCCGCCGGGCGCAGGAAACTTGCAGATCAGTGTCACCACGGATTTCTATAACTCTAACTTTGAATATACTGCTGCCAACACTGCGGAGACCAATAACCAAGCCACCATCAACCGCACCATAGGCTTAGCGCCCTATCCAGATTTACTCATCAGCGCCATTGCCGTGCCTACGGAGACACTCTCTGGCCAAGCATTCCAAATCTCTTGGACGGTGCGGAATCAAGGCACTGCCGCCGCCACTGGCACGTGGTCTGACCGCATCGAACTCTCCGCCGACGCCACGGCGGGTGGGGACATCTTGCTGGGAAATTTCCCCTTCACTGGCAGCATTGCGGTGGGCCAATCCATCACCCGCACCCAGACCGTAAGCACGGCGGTGAACCTCAGTGGCCCACACTATCTGGTGGCCACCACCAATGCGAACCGCCAGATCTTTGATCTCAACGCGGCCAACAATACCGCCCTCTCCACCTCACCCATCAGCGTGTTGCTATCACCTTATCCTAACCTGCACATCACCAGTGTCACTGCTCCGCCCACGGCCTTTTCCAGCCAGCAAACCGTAATCCAATGGACCGTGCATAACCGTGGCAATGGAGCCACCAGCGCCCCCGCTTGGCACGATGACGTTTACCTCTCTAGCGATACTGTGCTGGATGGATTCGATACCTACCTAGGCCAAGCAGCCAACCCCAGCTATCTCAGTGCTAGTGAAAGTTATCTAAACAATCTCACCGTAAATCTACCTCGCGGGATTGATGGAACTTATTATTTCATTGTCCACACAGATGCGGGAAACCAAGTGTATGAAAACGCGATTGATAACGATAACCAAGCCGTTAGCAATGCCACCCAGATCACCCTCACGCCGCCCCCAGACCTCCAAGTCACGGCTATTAATTCTCCCAGCATCGCATTCTCTGGGCTGGGCACCACGGTCACTTGGACCGTCACCAACATGGGCATCGGCCAAACGCTGGAATCCGCCTGGGAGGATCAAATTTTCCTTTCGGCCAATAGCACATTCGATGGAGCGGACGTATCCCTAGGGCGGGTGAGCCATACCGGCAACCTAGCACCTGGGGCCAGTTACAGTGTGAGTAATCAGCCTGTTACATTGCCTGTGGGCATCACTGGCAGCTACTATTTCATCCTGCGCACGGATACCGGAAACCAAGTCTATGAACATGCCTTTGAGGGGAATAACGTCCGCATCCAGGCCACCCCGTTTACCGTAAACCTTACCCCGCCACCAGACTTGGAGGTGGATACCGTGGCGGCCCCGGCTACCGCGCTGGCGGGGCGGAATTTTACCTTCACCTACACCGTCACTAACCATGGTTCCACGGCCACTCCAGAGACCGCTTGGAGTGATGCCTGCTATCTTTCCACGGATAACGTCCTCAGCCTGGGCACGGATCTGCTACTGGGCTCCCGCCCGCGTTATGGCTCATTGGACATTGATCAAACGGAGACCCAGGTGGCCACCTACACGCTGCCTGTCAGCCTGACCGGAGCCCGCTATGTGATTGTCGTCAGCGATTCCGCCAACCAAGTGTTTGAGTTAGATAACACCAACAATATCCACGCTAGCAGCACTCCCGTCGTCATTTCTACAGACCCACCAGATCTCCGTGTCACTGGCTTTGCGGCCTCCGCAACGGGCCTTTCTGGTGGCGGCATCACGGTGAGTTATGGCGTTCGTAATGCGGGCGTGGGGGACACCTACACGGCATCTTGGTCAGATGGGATCATCATTTCTACAGAGCCCACGTTAGGTGCGGGCATGGAGCGCACGCTCACCACCTTCAGCCATACCACGGTGCTCCGGGCTGGGCAGTTCTATGCAGAAACGGGCAAGATCGTCAGCCTGCCGTTGGATCTGGCCAGTGGTGACTATTACCTCTTCTGTCTAACGGATGCGTCTAACACCAATCTGGAAACCGATGAAACGAATAACGCTTCCGCACCCCAGGCCATCCACATCACACAGCCGGGCGGGGGCGGAGATCCAGGCGGCGGGGATCCTCCCAGCGTGCCCACCGTGCCCGGCCTTACGGACCTCCGCGTCACCACCGTGAGCGCCCCGGCCAACGTCCCCTCTGGGCAAACGCTAGCAGTAACGTGGCGCGTGGAAAACTTCGTCCAGGCCCGCACCAATGCGAACTACTGGCATGATCGTATTTACCTCTCCACGGACCAAACGGTGGACGGTAGTGACGTTGCCTTGGGCACCGTGCAGCACTCTGGCGCGCTGGACGGCGGCACCAGTTATACCACGACTACGAACTTCGCCATCCCCATTGCCCTTCAAGGAACCTATTACGTTATTGTCCAAACCGATGCTTATGGAAACGTAGCGGAAGGAGCCATGGAAAACAATAACACCCGCGCTTCCACCTCCACCACTAACGTCACCCTGAGTCCTGTGCCAGACCTGAGCGTGACCGACGTGGCAGCCCCTGGTGAGGCCTTTAGCGGGCGTCCTTTCACCCTGAGTTGGACCGTGCAAAACCTCAGCGCAGGCCCCGCCAGCGGCACGTGGTTTGATGCCGTGTATCTCTCGCGGGATCAGATTTTCGATAGGGAAAGCGATCTTTATATCGGCTTCCTGGCCCATGATACTGGGCTGGCGGGCGGCTCCCATTATGATGCCACCAGCGATTTCTCTCTGCCCCAGGGCATTTCCGGCCCGTTCTATGTCTTCGTGGTCACGGATTCCAATGGTCGCATCGAAGAACGGAACGCGGAGCTAAACAATGCCGCCGCTGCGGAGACCTCGCTCAATATCATTCTCTCTCCGCCCGCAGACCTCACCGTGGGCACCATTACCATTCCCGCTAACGCACTTGCTGGCCAAAACGCCACCTTACAATTTACGATTCATAATGATGGTAGCAATGCGGCCCAGGGGAGTTGGTATGACTCTATTTATTTTTCTAGTGATAGCATTTGGGACATAGGCGATACCCTCTTTGGTCGGGTGCAGCACCAGGGCGTGGTCAATGGCGGGGCTAGTTATACTGGCTCGCTCACCGCAGCGCTGCCGGGCATGGTGCCGGGGAACTATCATGTCATTATCCGTAGTGATATTTTAAATTATGTGGCTGAAAGCAATGAGAACAATAACGCCCGAGCCTCCCTGGATCGCTCGCTCATTGATGCCCAAGCGCTGATCATTGGCACCGCCGCACAGGGATTAATCTCCCAGGGGCAAGCGGTGTTTTACCGTTTCGAGGCTGTGGCGGGCGAGACCATCCAACTGGACTTCGCAGTCACCGCCTCCACCGCAGCTAACGAGTTGTTTGTCAGCTATGGCCAAGTGCCCACGCGGGGAAATTTTGATTTCGCTAGCAACGAAGTCTATGTGCATAATCCCTCGCTCTTAATGCCCATACAGCAGACGGGCACCTATTACGTCCTGGCCTATTGTGCGGCTGGGCTGGTGCCCCAGACTTACAGTTTAACGGCAGAGCGGCTCCCATTTTCCATTCAGTCCGTGACTCCCAGCACGGTGGGCAACTATGGAGAAGTGACGCTGCAAATCTCTGGCGCGCAGTTTACGAATCAGACGCCCTTCCAACTCCGGCTAGCCAATGGAACCACGATTGTTTCCCGCCGCACTTATGCAACGGATCCCAGCACGGCTTATGTGACGTTTGATCTTTTTAAAGTTGCTCCCGGCACCTACACGTTACAGGCCACGCATCCAGATACCCATGCCATCACGGAACTGAGTGATGCCGTGCAGGTGACTGTGGGCACGGGCCCAAAGGTGAGCCTAAATGTAGATGGAGCCTTGGACTTACGACCCAACCGCGTGGTGCCACTGCAACTCCAATATGCCAATGTGGGAGATGCGGATGCATTGGCTCCGCTGCTCTGGGTCTCCATGCCAGAGAGCATGGCTGTGGGCGTGAAGTCCAATGCCTTGGCCAGTGGGCTCTTACAACTGCTGGGACTCAGCAGCCAGGGATTCCCCACCATTCTGCCACCAGGAGCCGCGCATTCGATCCCCATTTTCCTCTCTAGTAATCAAGTAGGCTCATCCGCCGCCATGGAAGTGCGCGCCATTCTCAGTGATGATGCCACCCTCATTTCCACAGACGACTGGGCGCTGATCCAAGCCTCCACCAAGCCCGCGCTGGTCTCCGATGCAGACTGGGCGGCCTTCTGGATCAGCCTGCGTCCACGCATCGGCACCACCTTCGGGGCCTATGTGCAGTTTCTCCATCAGCTCTCGGCAGACCTACCACTGTTAGGAAATAGTGCGCGTGATGTGAAGACATTGTTTGCGGAAATGTATCGTCAGGACCCGCACTATCATCCTTCCGCCCAATTTTCCGGCACCTTGCTAGATGCGCAGACGGGGGCTCCGCTGCGGCAGGTGGAGTTGGCCGCCTATCACACGCTGGTGGGCAGTCAGAGCGCCACTCGGCAGAGTTCTGCCCGCACAGACGATGCGGGAAATTTCACTTTGGCAGGCTTGGTGGATGGCCGCTATGAACTAGCCGTGGGCGAGGACGCCCAATCCCGTGGCCTAGCCTTTGATATGAATCGTGATGCCATCAACGATAACCAACCACCGCACTATGATGTGCTGGCCGCAGTAGATCAGTCCGGCGTCCAACTCTATGCTAGGCTAACCATCACCCCATCCGGCCCAGATGATTCTGCACCCACGCTGGTGCAGGATGCCGATGGCAATGCCCACATGGTCTGGGCGCGCAGCGGCACGCTGTGGCATGCACGGGATGTGGGTGGCGCGTGGGTAGAAGCGGCTCCCATTCCGGGTGCACAAAGTTCTGACTTCACAGCCGCCGCTGCCGCTAATCTAGTGGATGGCGTGGCTCCAGGCATCATCGTTTCCTGGGCCCAAGGTGCCGGGGCCGCTAACACGGGTGAGCTGGCCTATTCCATCGGACGCCCTGGGGATCATGGGCAGATCCAATGGTCGCTCCCCGTGGCCATCACCGCGGACACCGTGGCAGATGCCCATCCCGTGATGTTGATAGGCAATGATGGCAGCGTGCTGCTAGTGTTCGAGAAAGTGGATGAAGCCATCACAGATGACTCTGATTTGTATTTCAGCCAGTTGCAGGTGAACTCCGCCGGGCTGGCCCTGCCGCCTGTGATCGCTGCCAGTCCAGCACCGCTTGCACGCGATGCCAACTCTAGCCGCCATGCCTT
The DNA here is from genome assembly GCA_043757865.1 of Verrucomicrobiales bacterium. Classification (GTDB taxonomy): domain Bacteria; phylum Verrucomicrobiota; class Verrucomicrobiia; order Verrucomicrobiales; family V1-33; genus JAGNEJ01. Next base: position 17,143 of record JAYVOP010000175.1, read on the forward strand.
TGCTATCGGGCACGAATATAAAGTCAGTTTCATGAACCTTGTGGATGCCAAGGCAAAATGGCTCATTGAGGGTTCTGGATCCAAGGACTGCAAAGTATTCTTGCAGGGCGCGGGGATCTTTGAGTTGGAACTTACTTCTCCGGCAGCAGAGGGGGCCAATGGCGGCTTCGGCTCGAAATTCATTGGCAATGTGGCGGTAAGCGGGACCTGGGAGGCACATGGGAAAAAGGGGGATTGCCACTACTATTTTATCAAATCCACACTCGGTGGCCAAGTCGGAGGAGCGGTAACCTATCAACTTCCATTGGAAAGCCTAGTCTCGCGCCTGCCCCCCGTCGTGGGCTTGCCCGGCACCGTCCTGCTCAACGTCTTGAGAAAGTATAAGATCTTCAAAGCGGATGGCGGAATTTCCGTCCGCCTATTGCTAGGAGGAAGACTGGACTGGCAGGATACGGACGGCCCACCCATCAATTTCCGCCTGCCGGATTCGGGTGCCTTGACCGCCGACCTCTCTGCGGGGCCCTGGGGCAGAGCTGCCGGTAAGGGCTATGAAATGAAGCTGTATGGCAACGTAGGGATGAAGGCCGATGTTTATCCTCACTACAAAACGAAGTCAGTCTATGGTCAACTCGGTATCGATATTAAGATCCCTTTCTGGTCCATCTTGCTCCGCTACCGCTGGACACCAACCCATGAATTCAGCCCCGCCGGGCCCCCGCTCCTAGCTGCAGCCCCAGGCGAGCCTGAAATCGAATTGATCTATGATCCTACATCAGACATCGGCACTACCAATGATTACTCCGATGCCACCAGTCATGCCGTCCTAGCCACCGTGGCCACGGATCGTTATCGTGACTCAGAAGCCGTTCTGCGCGCAGGGCCAGATGGCACGCGCTACCTAGTCTGGGTCAAGCGTCTGGACCCCATGACCACGGTGGGTTCCGCAGTGGTGGTGGCCGAATCCACGCCTACTGGCTGGTCCGCGCCTGTGGGAATCCCGCTGAGTGAGGGGCATAACACGCAGCCCGTCATGGGCTTCGATCAGACGGGAGCCCCGCTCATCCTCTGGGCACACCATAGCGCGGCGGGGATCAATGCTGCCTCTACTGAGGCGGAAATAGCGCAGGTGCTAGCGGATACGGAGATTTACTTTTCCAGGTTAGTGGACGGAGATTGGACGGAGGCCGCGCGCGTCTCGCCACTCCTGTCTGCGGGTGAGAATCCTGTGTTAGGCAATGGGCCTTCTGGAGCGCTGATCGCTGCCTGGGTGCAGTCTAAAGCGGTGGGCACAGACTTGCTAGTCTCGGCCTGGGATGGCGCGGCTTGGTCCGCACCAGCGATCTTGGCCACAGGCGATATTTTCGGGAAAAGCGCCCTCAGTCTCATCGGTGGCCAGCTCGTTTGCTATTGGTCAGAGGATGGGAATCCAGATCCAGCCATCACAGAATCCCACATTTTCTCTAGCCGCCTGGATGCCACTTGGTCGCCCAAGGCGCTCTTTGCTCCCGCCGTCATTCCCGTGGCTCCCGCCCCCGCCCTGGCTGCCGCGGGAACATCACCCACCACTTACTTTGGCGATCCTCCAGAGGAATGCTGTAAATGTGTGGATTACACCAAGCAGCGCACGGAGGGAGATTGTTATGTCCGCACAGAGTGGGATGAGAAACTCTGTATCGAGAGGCTCGTCTATCGTCCCTGCACACGGCGGCCTGCGGATCCGAATGATATTCTGGGGCCAGAGGGTTTTGCCGAAGCCCGTTGGGTGCCTGCGGGGCAGTCACTGAGCTATACGATCCGTTTTGAAAACAACGCCACCCTGGCCACGGCTCCGGCCCAGCAGGTGCGCATCACAGAGCAGCTCGACGCTGATTTCGATCCTCGCACATTCCGCCTCAGTGACTTTGGATTTGGAGACCTCATCGTTTCCGTGCCAGCGAATCGCTCGTTCTACAGCACGCGGCTGGATCTCCGCACTAGCAAAGGATTCTATGTGGATGTCTCCGCTGGTATCGACATCACCACGGGGCAGGCGTTTTGGACCTTCCAGACGATAGACCCCGCCACGGGCGAGGCCCCGGCGGATGCGCTGAGCGGATTCCTCCCGCCGAACCGCGTGGGTCCAGAAGGTGAGGGCTTTGTGAAATATTCCGTGCGCCCACGCTCCACCGCCGTGTTAGGCGCACGGCTGGATGCGGCCGCTACCATTGTCTTCGATACAGAGGCCCCCATCGACACTCCGCCTATATTTAACACCCTAGACAAGCTCCTGCCTAACAGTGCCGTGGAGCCGCTGCCAGCCACCCTGGCCACGCCCACCTTCGGCGTGACCTGGGGCGGTGGAGATGGGACGGTAGGCTCTGCGCTCAGGAACTTTGATGTCTATGTGGCCATTGATGATCGGGATTACACCCTCTGGTTACGCGAGACCACGCTGACCCAAGCAGATTACCTGGGCAGGTTAGGCCAGCGTCTGCGCTTCATTTCCGTGGCTCGAGACAATGCGGGAAATGTGGAGGTCTTCCCCACCAGTGCGGATGCTCAAACCGTGATTTCCAGCGGGCCGAATACCGCGCCAATCCTGGATGCCATAGCCGACCAAGTAGCCACGGTGGGCCAACTCTTGAGCCTCACCGCAGCAGGTAGTGATGCAGATCTGCCCACCAACCAACTAGGCTACGAGCTTCTGACGGGTGCTCCCGATGCCATGCAGATAGACGCCCTCACTGGCCTCCTCACTTGGACGCCCATGTCATCACAAGCACCTGGCCCATATTCAGTAACAGTTAGAGTATCCGATAACGCCACCCCTCCCCTGAGTGCGCAGCGTACATTCTTCGTGCGCGTGAATACCCCGCCCGTGGCTGGTCCAGACACGGCGGGCACCTACGAGCGAAAGAGCGTGAACATTTCCCTAGCTAAATTATTACTCAACGATGCGGATGCCGATCACGACCCGCTCACCATCACCTTGCCCACTGGCCTATCCGCCCACGGAGGCACCGTGGCGCTCACGAATAGCCTGATCGTTTACACCCCAGCGCTGACCTTCCTGGGAGACGATACCTTTAGCTACACCTTATCCGACGGACAAGGCGGCTCCACCGTGGGCACCGTCTCCGTGCATGTGTGGGCGGATGCTGCCGTGCGGGCGAATCCCATCGTGGTCACGCCGCAGCCTAATGGTCACGTGAAACTAGCCATGGTCGGCATCCCCCGTCGCACCTACATCATTCAAGCCTCCTCCAACTTATTGGATTGGCAACTGCTGACGACTCTAGCCGCTGGGGCCAATGGACTCTTTGAGTTTGAAGATGTCCATGCTGGGGAATTCTCCACCCGCTTCTACCGCCTCGCCCTTCCCTAATTCCGGTCCTCCTACCGTTTATGAAATCTTTGCTCCATCTCTCTCTAGCCGCCATGCTGACGCTCAGTTCCTCCGCCGCCACCTTGGCCGTCAGCTTCGATAACCTCAATGCGCCCATCCCGGATGGTTCCGCGTTAGGCCTCAACGACCAACGCCTCATTTCCACTACCAGCACCATCCTGCTCAGCCTCAGCGTCACGCTTAACCTAACGGGTGGCTTCAATGGCGATCTCTACGTGCAACTCACCCACGACTCCGGCTTCTCTGTGCTGCTGAATCGTGTGGGGCGGGATGCGGCTAACGTGATCGGCTACACGGACAGTGGGTTCAACGTCAGCTTTAACGATGCCGCCCCGGCAGGCGACGTCCATACCTATCGCACCATTGCCACGGGGAATGCGGCCACGCCCTTGGCTGGGCCGCTCACTGGCACTTGGGCACCGGATGGCCGCGCCACGGACCCCGCCAACGTCGTCACCGCCGATGCCCGCACTGCCATGTTAGGCTCATTTATCGGAGTAAATCCCAATGGCGTATGGACGCTCTTTATCGCAGATCTAGATGGCGGTGGCGTCAGCACGCTCAACAGTTGGAGCCTCAACGCGGAAGTTGTCCCGGAGCCTAGCGGCCTCATGGCGCTCAGTGCCAGCTTGATTTTGTGGTCCGCGCAGCGGAGACGCAAGTCGCCAGGGTTTACGGCGTGACCACGAGGCGGTAGAAGCGTTTCCCTAACGTGGCTCCGGTGGGGTCTGTGAACGTGAGCGCACTGCCATTGCCCGCCTGGGCCGCGCCTACATCCGCCCAGCCGCCTAGAGTGCTGCTGGCGGTGCGTTGCAGTTGGTAGCTGTGGCCGGAAATACCTAGGATGCTGAGGGTAAAGGCGTTGCCGCTTTTCCCGGCACTGAGGAGATTGAGGCCATTGCTGTCGATGATGGTGCCGTTGTTTACCAGGTTAGCAGGCAGGCCACCGCTGGCGGTTAGCAGGTCCAGCACGCCGTTATTGACCACGGCTCCGGTGGCCACTAACGCGGTGCCGCTGGCGATGCGCAGTAGGCCATTATTTACCACCTCGCCCGTGACGCTGAGGGTGCCGCCCGTAGCGGCTAGCACGGTGCCGTCGTTGTTCAGATCCCCCAGCACGGTGCCCTTACCGCAGAGGGTGGCTCCGGTGGCGATGTTCAGCGCATCGCACGCCAACGTGCCGCCTGCGAGGCAGAGCGTGGCCCCGCTCTGCACGTCTGTGGTGCTGGCACAGGTGACGCTGCCGCCGATGGTCAGCGTCCCCGTCTCCACGGTGGTGCCGCCGCGCCAGTTGCAGATGCCGCCCAGCGTCCAGTTGCCGCTGCCGGTCTTCACGTATTGGGTGGTGGTGGTGGTATTTTGTTCGCTAATGGTGCCCGCATAGACGGCATCCGTATTCCGACTGCCGATGAGATAAGTGAAATTCCGCCCGCCAGTGGCTCCTCCTTTCACAAAGGCCAGCGCGCTGCCACTCAGTTCGCCAATGCTGATCGTGGTGCCATCTCCACTGGCCAAGGTGCCAGAGAAATACAGCGCCACGCGATCCGCCAGATTGATGGCCGCTAATGGCAACCCCGGCCAGCCATAACCAGACGCGATGCGGAAGTCCCCACCATCGCCATCCGTAATCACATTCACCTGTCCCGTGAAGCCGGACCAATCTCCCGTGATGTCTGCGCGCACATACGGCGTGTAATAAGTAAACGTCCCGCTGCCCGTGACCGCCCCGCTGAAGCCACCGCGCGGTGCCGCCCGCAGCGTGCCACTGCCCACCACTTGTATCGCGTTAGGCAACGTGCCCGCATGAGTTCCCAGCCCGGCATCATACATCGTGACCGTGCCGCTGGACAGTTTTACGATTCCTGCGCCTAGGCCGCTGGCATTGGCCGCAGCGTTGGCTAGTTGGATGCTGCCCGCGTTCACATTGGTGCCGCCGATGTAGCTGTTCGTATTGCTGATGGTCAGCACGCCGTTGCCTGTTTTCGTCAGACTGCCACCGCCTACAGCGCCCGTCCCACCAAGGCTGTAGCCTGCGGTGGTATTCACAGTCAAGGCGCGGGGGGCCACGATGGCGGCTACGTTTACCGCACGGTTCACCGACGTGTCATCGAACGTCACGGCATCGAAATCATAGAACGTCC
>JAYVOP010000176.1:0-1638 GCA_043757865.1 Verrucomicrobiales bacterium
AGCCATTGGAAGCCCTCCCAGGACGGCCCTAACTACCAACTTTCCCGCGCCCTGAAGCCGCTGGAAAAGTTGAAATCGGAGTTCCAAGTCATCACTGGCCTCGCCCACACCAAGGCCCGTGCCAATGGCGATGGCGGGGGCGATCACGCCCGCGCGAATGCGACGTTCCTCACTGGCTGCCAAGCGCGCAAGACTGCGGGAGCGGACATTAAGGTGGGCGTGAGCGTGGACCAGATCGCTGCGCAGACGGTGGGCGCATTCACGCGATTGCCCTCGCTGGAGCTAAGTTGTGATGAAGTCCGGCGGGCGGGAAATTGTGATAGCGGATACAGTTGCTCGTATCAGTTTAACCTGTCCTGGAAATCGGAATCCTCGCCCATGGCCCCAGAGCGCGATCCGAAGTTGGCTTTTGAGCGGTTGTTTTCTAACAACATCGAAAACGAGGCGGCCCTGGCCAAAGCCAAACGAGATTTCTATGATAAGAGCATCCTGGACTTCGTGATGGACGATACCAAAAGCCTGCAAAAGCACCTGGGCTATACGGATAAACAGAAGCTGGATGAGTATCTGAGCAGCATCCGGGAGATCGAACGTCGGATGACAGGCGCAGATAAATTTGCCAAAGTGATCCTCCCCAAATACGAAAAAGCCACGGGCATCCCTAACAGCTACAAGGATCACATCCGCCTGATGTATGACCTCATGTGGCTGGCCTTTCAGACGGACACCACGCGCGTCAGCACCTTTCTGCTGGCCCACGATGGCAGTAATCGCAGCTTTCCAGAGATCGGCGTGCCAGATAATCACCACGGCATCTCCCACCACCAACGGGACCCGGAGCGCTTGGAAAAGCTGGCCAAGATTGATGAGTTCTACAGTGAACAGTTCGCCTATTTCCTAGATAAAATGAAGTCCACCAAAGAAGGCAACGGCACGCTCTTAGACAATAGCATGATCGTCTTCGGCGGCGGCATCTCGGATCCTGATCGGCATAATCATGATGACCTCCCCGTCCTCCTGGCAGGCGGCGGCGGCGGGGCACTCAAACGTGGCCGACACCTCGTCCTCAAAGAAGAAACGCCGATGACGAACCTCTACATGAAAATGCTGAGCCTGATGAATGTGTCCGCAGACCACATCGGGGATAGCACCGGAGTGCTGCAACAGGTATAGTAAAAAGGTGGTCCGCACAGTCCGGCGTGCGGTTCATGAGGAGAGATAAATTGCCTTGGCGCTCCATCCTCCTACGAGGCGGGAAATATTTTATAACTCATGCTGATGACGATCATCGAAAAAAACCGTGCCGCTCGGGCGGGCTTGCCTGCCAGAGGGAGATTCCCTAGTTGCTAGCTATTCTAATCAATCCACCAAAACCCATTTCCTTCTGAAAACGGAACTCTGAGAACTCCCTCCCACTCCTAGTTTCATTAGATTACCCGGATCTGCGCAGGATCACTCCACCCCCCCATCACCCCCTTCAGACCCACCGTCCGCACCCGCACCCACAACAACGCCCTCAACGGCCAACCGCACCCCCTGCCCGCCCCCATCCCGCTGCCAGAACTCCTGCGCACCTTAGGCTTCACGGGCCGCCCCGTCCTCGTAGAACTGAACCACCTTGCCCTCCTCAGCCCAGAG
>JAYVOP010000177.1:0-1637 GCA_043757865.1 Verrucomicrobiales bacterium
TAGTGCATCGGGATTTCCAGCCCGGTCCGCAGCCGCACCTGCTCGATGAGACGCCCGCCCAATGGATCGCGCATCTGGCGCATCCGAATGGCTGGTGGCGGGACACTGCACAGCGGATGCTGGTGGTGAAAGGGGATGTTTCCGTAGTGCCAGCGTTGTTAGAAATGTTTACCCACCACGCCAACTACCTCGCCAAAATCCACGCGCTGTGGACCCTGGAAGGACTGCACGCACTGACGCCAGCGCTGGTGGCACAAGGGCTCCACGATGCCCATCCCCAAGTCCGCGTGCAAACGATCCGGGCTGCGGAGACGCTATTGAAAGCAGGAGAGACCTCGTTGCTACCCAGCATCATAGCACTGCAAACGGACGCTTCCCCGGAGGTGGTCTTGCAGGTGCTGATGACGGGGAAGTTGTTGAAATTCCCTAACTGGGACCGCACGGCGGCTAGTCTGGTGGTGATGAATCCAGCGGCAGGCGTGCGGGAGATCGGCAAGCAACTGCTGACCGTGCAGGCGCAGATTTCTGGCAACTTTACCCCAGCACAACGCCAGCAAGTGGAGCATGGTCAGCAGATCTTCCAGGAACTCTGTTTCGCGTGTCACGGCCCCGATGGCAGAGGCACGCCGCTGCCCGGCACCGAGAAGACGCTGGCCCCGCCGTTGGAAGGTTCCCGCACCGTCCTCACAGGCGATGCCCTGCCGCGCGTGATCCTCCACGGCCTCAGCGGGCCGATCAATGGCCGCACCTATGAGGCGCTGATGGTGCCGTTAGGAAATAGTGATGATGGCTGGATCGCAGACGTGGCCAGCTACGTGCGCAATGCTTTTGGGAATAGCGGCCCGGTGGTCTCCAAAGCCCAAGTCTCCGCCCTGCGTAAAACCCACGCCGCGCGCAGCACCCCCTGGACCATCGCGGAGCTAGAAGCCACTTGGCCGCGCGCTTTAACCAATCAAGACCAATGGAAACTGAGTGCGAGCCGCAATCCTGACAAGGCCCCGAAAGCCACCGATGACGACCCTAAGACGCGTTGGGACACCAGCCAGGCGCAGCAGCCCGGCCAGTGGTTCCAAGTGGAACTCCCAACGGAAACGGAGTTTACCGCCGTGGAGTTAGAGCACCGCGCCTCCGCAGGTGACTTCCCACGCGGCTACGAACTGAAGCTCAGCCCAGATGGCCAAACGTGGGGTGAGCCCATCGCCAAAGGCGTAGGCACCCGTGGAGCCACGCTGATCACGCTGGACAAGCCTAGCAAAACAAAGTTCCTCCGCATCACCCAAACCGGAGCCCAACCCGGCACCTTCTGGAGTATCCATGAGATCCACCTCCTCCAGCCGCCGCTGCATCCGTAAGCTGCCAGGGATCGCATTCTGTTATTACCCCCAGCTTGTGAGTAAATGGGGACCAGGGAATGGGTGACAGAGGAATTTCCCGCCCCCTGCTTTCCCCGTCAAAGGCAGACTTGCCCACGTCGAACGCAAGCCTGTCCCACCGCACCGCAAGCCTGTCCCGCCGCACTGCAAGCCTGTCCCACCGCACCGCAAGCCTATCCCGCCGCACCGCAAGCCTGTCCCGCCGCACCGCAAGCCTGTCCCACCGCACCGCAAGCCTGTCCCGCCGCACCGCAAGCCTGTCCT
>JAYVOP010000178.1:0-5946 GCA_043757865.1 Verrucomicrobiales bacterium
GCACCGTGCTTTGCGTGCCTACCTCGGTTTATCTAGCAGGTGCCCGCTACGAAGATCATCCCCGCTTCACAGACCACTGGCCTGTGTGTGCCGCCGCCAGGCAATTAGGCCTAGCCGTAAACGTCCATAGAGGCGTTATCGCCTACCACGCCAATCTCCCGAAGTATGGGGAAAAATGGCACTAGGCTATCGCACACGGTCTAACTTTACAGGCCGTGGATCACGGCCCTTCCACAACATCGTCCCCGCTTTAGTTTTAGGATCTACCTCTATATACCATTCGCCTACAGCGATTTTAACTCTGCCCGACTCCACTTTCCAGGTGCCCTGCTGGGTTGTCATGTCCTCATGCAGATTTAGACCGAATTTATCTATGTGCCAATCACCCACCCACTCGAGGCGGATTAACTCAGCCTGCAGTGAGAGTGCCAATTCCAGCTTTTTTGCTGTGATCGCGTCATCCAGCAGACGTTGAACGCCTTTCTTATAAGATTCACTGATTGGTATCAGCGCCTTTTCCAGCGCCGTGTGGCGGATAATCTTAAGCGCGTCTAAATCCTCCGCCCAGCAAAAAGGAGCTAAGCTAACGGCTAGTAAAATGAACAAAGAGAGGATGGTAAATAAGCGTGTCATCGTTTGTTGGTCGGTTTGGGTTTAGATGGAGGAAAGACATCACGGTAGTTCACAGGCGTAGCAACTTCAGTTGGCTCCGGCTCTGAGGTTTCGTTGAGGGTGTATCGTTGATCTTGCTCCATTGCTTGATCTGCCGCGTCTAGAGACTTTTGGCATTCTTCTAATTTAGCGACAAGATAATCGACCAACATTCTGGCGGACTGGTTGCTCTCCGGGATGGCGGCCTTTATTTCCTCACCGTTGGCCCTCGCGGTGTTACTCTGGATGCGCCGGACATTGCCTCCACCTCTGTGGACGGGCTCATCTAGGATGTCCCACCGCTTCATTTCTAACGCTGCGCATAGACCTGCGATAGCAGCCTCTTCCGGCTTACTGCCATTCAGCCATCGATGCACTGTGCTTTGTTTGGTTCCCAAGCGACGCGCTAACCCCGATTGAGATAATCGAAGTTCAGCCATGCGAATACGCAGCTTTGTAGAAAATTTGGAATCCATTAGAAAAGGGTGGACAGCGGTAGATTCTGCGGTAATTTACCGCAGTCGCGACTTCCGCGCAAGAATCGACACGCATCATGACCTCCCTAACGAAACCCGTCAATCCCAAACACAATGGCCCTCACGGACGCCATCTCGCCCGTTGTGCGAGAGATCTGAACATCAGCCTGTCTCACCTCTTCATGTGCGTGAAGGGCCAGCGCGTCTCCCACAGCCTCACTGCCCGCTATAACGCGTGGCTGGCACAACAAAACACGCCGCCTCAATAACTCCAAAAATGAACCCGGACCAACAATTCACCGCAGATCAAATCCGAACCCTAGCAAATTCCGTCTGTGGCATCGCTGAGGCCACAGGGGATCAAGTAGAGGACATCTTGGAGGCCCTGGAGGACGCCTACATCCTCTCTAGGCCTAGCTCACTCAAAATCACCACCTTCATTGCTAATATTTAAGCCCGCACTTATGTCAAAACTAACCAATCCCTCCCACCCTAAAAATGAAACCACACTGCTGGTGGATCTCTCCCAGCTACCCTGGCACCCGCGTCTGAAGCGCATTCCGCTGATGGAGGACATAGCCCAGGTTCAACCGCGCAAAGCCACCCAGAACGCCAACGAGGCAGATGATGCCAATGCAGAGGATTTGCAAGAATTTACGGATAACGTGGCGCTCAGTCACGCAGCGTTTACCCACAGTGTGAAGCGCGGACTGGTGGAAAAGATCATTGTAGCCCAAGGGTCGGACGGCGTCATTTACCTGATAGATGGCCGGGACCGTGTGGCTGCGCTAAAGCTCAGCGGCCAAAAGAGCACGCTGGCCCGTCTCATCCCCTGGGAAGATGCAGATCACACCATCCGCGCCCAACTGCTGCGCAAACCTAGCACACAGTTCAGCCGCGCCTTTGCCGCAGCGGAGGAATATCCGCAGTGGCTTGGGCGCACGGCGGGAAATCCCGAATTGACCCTTTCAAAAGAACAGAAAAAACTACCGCTCTCGGTTCAAGCTGCAATTCCTCTTCATGAGGAATTGGAAAAGATGCAGGCGGAAAAGGGTCCGCAAAACCGACAGCAATTGGCTGCGGTTGTCGGAGTGAGCTTGCCAACAATTGACCGGGCCTACGAAATTCTAAAACTGGTGCTAGACCGGGAAAAATGGGAGGAGCTTAACCCAGAGGAAGCATCGGAAGAGGGCTACAAGAGTGCGGATTTCTGGGTGAAGCGGATCTTTTCTGGCTATAGTATCGGAGGAGTGCGCAAGGGGCTGAAAAATTCCGAGCCGGAGAAAGAGACTTCCCCTAACCACGGCAAAGCCACGGTGGGATTCAGCCTTGGCCGCCTAAAAGCCGGGATCGGAAGCTGGGGCCAGCAAGGGAAGCTGTGGGCGGAAGTGCCGCCGGACAAACTAACAGAATTAGAGCAGCACGCCAAACAGGCCATCGCGGCCACGCCCAAGAGCTACCGGGACTGGTGGGCAAAGCTGATGGTGGAAACCGAGCTGCCTGTAGCCAAATCCAGCAAATCGAAATAATCCGCCATGGACCGCTATCCCTGCCCTATCTGCGTTTCAAACCATGGAGACCGCGTCCGCTGCTTTCGGTCGATGTCCGCACTGAAGAACCATGCGCGCATAACCCATTTGAAATGTAGAGCGTTTGAGGGCGTCCTCCGGGCACAGCATGGCTACCTGTGGGAGCTACTTCGGAAGCTACCAACACCGAAGGAAATTAGGGCCATCCAAAAAGCCACAGGGGTGCTTAACCGCATCTTCAAAGCCAACGCTGAAAACTGAAATTTAAAAATCATGACACCCCGCTGCACTCAATGCCAAACGCCCACGCACAGCGTGCCCACCAATGGCCACCGGCTGTGCGCCTGCTGCACCGTGCGGGCCCAGCAAGCCCGCCGCCCGCTCCCAGCGGACGCCACGCCGATCCCCAGCGTCTTTGCGGTGGAGCCGGATCAAGAGCGCCCGCGTGGCGTGGAAAAATTCTCCGCTGCCTTGAAAACCAAAGGCCGTCCGCGCGGCTACCGGGGGCCGCTGCGCTTGAAATCCTAGCCGAAAATTCCCACCACCACCCACACACCATGCCGACCTTATTGACCACCTTGACCTTTTCCCGCGACTACGGACGGGAGCGCCACCACTGCCTGACAGACCAGCGTGCTGATCCCGCGCCCCTGCGGGTGCTGCACGCCCGGTATGCGGCCCTGCCGCTGCCCGCTCCCGCTGACCTGCGGGCAGATCTAAACGCCGCCCTGGCGCAGCGCTTTGCGGATCTGGCGCTGGCCCGGCATCTGCGGCTGTGCGGGCTGCTGGCCCTCAGCTTCTTAGCCGGCGTGGCGCTTACGTTAGGCACCTTGACCTGGAGCCAACACTATGCCGCCCGCCAGGGCCTAGAGGAGGCCCAGCCATGAAACGCGCTGCCCGCTGCCGTGTTATCAAAAGCCTGCCGCTCAGCCTAGCCGCCCCCACACGGCTGAAGGTAAAGCACCTACCTACTCCCGCTCCTAACGCCCCAGCGCGCACGCCCACCGGCCACATGAATTTCCTCACCTGAAATCTGAAAAACTCCATCAGCCATGACCAAAGCCACCCATTGCCAACAAATCCGCCGCCACCTGTGGGCGGGCCACGCGCTAACCGCAGACACCGCACGCCAACTCTACGGCTGCACGCGGCTGGCCGGGCGGATCTTTGATCTCAAGCTAGCCCTCCGCGCAGAGGGCGCGGGCTACCGCATCACTTGCAAAATGATCTCCGTAGGCACCCGCGACGGCGGAACTGCCCGCGTAGCCGAATATCGGTTAGAAAACTCGGTAGGCCCCGTAATCCATCCTTCCCACATTTCTTAAATGACTCCCTCTGAAAAAGCCGCTGCGGTAGCCCGCGTTGATAACCTGCTAGTGCAAGGACTCAGCCTTAACAAAGCCTGTGCCCAAGCCGCCGTAGCCAAGGCCAACTACCAAGCGTGGCGCGCCAAGCTGAACGCACACGGACTCATTAAAGACGGGCGCACGGAGGGCAGTGGGAGAAAGCCTAAATTCCAACTAACGGAAGCGGAGACGAACGCGCTGCGCGGCCTAACCGCCAAGCATGGCAGCTTCGCTTTTGCTGTCGAGGTCTTCGCCCGCTCAGCCGAGTGCTCCCACGCCACGGCGGAAATGATTTCCGAAACGTTGGCCGGGGCGCAGCGGAAAGAATGCCAAGCCAAATGGCCACTAGCGCTGCAACGCCTAGCCCGTTCCAGCGATCTGGAGGACGATGCGCTACGCGGGCCGAAGGCCGCCATGAGCCACGCTCAGGGCAACACCAAGGGCATGTTCTGGCAGGATGCGGACGGGCACCTGCGGGCGCTGAGTCCGTATGGAGTCTGGCAACTGGATGACTACAGCGCTAACGAGCCTTACGTCATCCCAACGGCGGAACAGGGCCAGCGGCTCTGCCGCCAAGTGCTGACCAGTGTGGACGTTTATTCCAGCGCTTGGCTCGGTTTCCACCACGTCGGGCGGGAGCGCGATGCTTACCGTGGGGAGGATATTGCGCGCTTTATGCTGCACTTGATGGATGCCCACGGCACCATGCCGGAGGCCGTCATGTTTGAGATGGGCGCATGGAATTCTAACGTGGTGCATGGCGTGGAAATTCCTGGCACTAACGGACGGCGGTGGGGCGCATGGCGAGAAATATTCCATGTGGTCAACGGCTTTACGAGCCGATTCAAGGCGGCCCTGGAAAGCAACCATCGGATGCTCCAGACCGCCCTGCGTCTCAGTGGCCGCAGCCTCGGCAGCTACCGGGGAGAAATGGAATCCGGCACCAAAGCCTACCTGAAAATCCAAGACGGCAAGCTAGATCCTACCGCCGCCAAATTCCTCCCCCAGGATGATAGTAGTCAGATCCACGCGGAGGCGGGCCAGTATTTAAACGCCCGCCCCAAGCTGCGCAGAGCATTCGGTGGCAAACATTTGGTGCCAGACCAGCTACTCCAATCAGCGTGGACGCCGCGCCCGCTGCCAACCTGTGAGCGGTGGCGTTTTTACCCCATCAAGAAACAGGCCAGCGTGCGCGGCAACTTTGTGGAAGTGCGCGCCACCGAGCACTACGCGGACCATTTTATCTTCCGCGTCAACGGGGTTAGCGAAGTTTACTTCCAGCCGGGGCACCGGATCTTGATTGCCTTTGATCCCCTCGCGCTGCATTTGGGCGCAGTCATTGCCAACGGTGATGCCAGCACGCTCAACCGCGCGGGCTGGCGGATGGGACAAATTCTTTTAACCGCAGCTCCGCTTTACGAGATGACGCCGCAATTCAGTTTCCGTCCGCGCCACACCGAGACTGAGCCTCTGCGCAAAACCAATGCCGCCATCCGCAGCGCCTTCAAAGCCATCCGACCCTTTACGCTTCCAGGCTTGGCCATCACCACGCAGACGGACGGACGCGGCACCGTGCAGGAAATCCGGCTCAACGATCCTGCGCAGCCGACCCTGCGGGGAGGTCTGGCTACGGAAACGCCTCCGCGAGGCTCCGCGAACGGCCTACAAGCCGTCCGAGACGACCGTTGGCACGATGACAGCACCACGCCGCGCCAGGGCCTGAAAACGAGCCCTAGCACAAACCGCCTAGACCTGGATGCCGACGCGCTAGCGGCTGCGGAGCTTGCTCTATCCCAAGAAGGGTGGGGCTGAATTTCTGATAAACTAATAAACCAAACCAACAAACCAAACCAACCAACCACCAGATGACTCCCGACACCACTAACACCGATCTACGTCAAACCCAACTGCAAGAACTGGCCACGAAGATCAAGACCTTCAAAG
>JAYVOP010000179.1:0-1633 GCA_043757865.1 Verrucomicrobiales bacterium
GGCTTCGGTAAATAGAGCCCCGCATTGGCTGGCACCGGCTCCAGGATCAAGGCCGCTAGCTCATCCCCCTGCGTGGCGAAAAGTTCCTCTAATTGCTCGAAATCATTGAATGGCAAGATCGACGTCAACGCTGCCAATGCCGCCGGCACCCCCGCGCTATCTGGCCGCCCGTGCGTCAGCGCCCCGCTGCCCGCCGCCACCAGTAAAGAATCCACGTGACCGTGGTAGCAGCCGCTAAATTTCACAAGGCGATCCCGGCCCGTATAACCACGGGCGAGGCGGATGCAACTCATCGTCGCCTCCGTGCCGCTATTGACCATGCGCACTTTTTCGATGGACGGCACCCATTCACAGAGCAGCCGCGCCATTTCCACCTCATAGGCATGAGGAATCCCGAAGCTGAGCCCGTCCTTAGCGGCCACATGCACGGCGGAGATGAGGCTCTCTGGCGCATGGCCCAGGATGGCGGGTCCCCAGGTTAGGACGTAATCGATCAGTTGGTTTCCATCCACATCCCAGAGCTTGGAGCCCTTGGCGCGTTGGACGAAGAAAGGCTGGCTCCCCACATTGCGGAACGCCCGCACGGGGCTGTTCACGCCGCCGGGGATGACTTGGAGGGCGCTGGCAAACAGCTTGCTAGAGAGCGACATGGCAGACTCTGGAAATGAAGGGCTTAGGCCTCGGCTTCGATCAGCCGCTCCGATCCTTTGCGCAGCCGCTGCGCCAGTTGGATGGCGATGGCCTTGAGGAATTTAGCCGCAATGGCCGGATGCGTGGCGGTAAACTCGTCAAAGCGGCTACGGCTGATGCACCAGACTTGGGTCACGGCATTGGCCAGCACATTGGCACTAGATTCAATGGGCTCTAGCAGCGTCATTTCCCCCACACATTCCCCCGCCTCCACATAGCCCAGCGGAATGATGGCCTCCTCCCCCGCCACGAAGACCCGCAGCTCTCCATCCAACACCAGATGCAGGAAAGACTGCGCCAGCCCCTGCTCCACCACGGTTTCTCCTTTATCGTGCGTGATAAATTCACCGTAAACACACAGCTCCGAACGCTCTGCGATGGTCAGGTTGGCGACAAGGCCCATGGCGGGCAAGGAGTTAAACAAAAGGGAGGCTGGAGTGGACATGAGCGCAGTATGGGGACGGCGGCGGCCTGCGCAACTCTGGAAATGACGAATGACGAATCACGAATTGCGGTGGAGCGCGGCTGCGGCCCAGCCTCCAGGGGCGCATCTGCGCTCCAGACAGGGCGATGTCAGCTCGGCCATTGAAGCGGAGTGCCACTCCGCGCTCCGGCGCATCTGCGCTCCCCGGATAGACATCTGCGCTCCCCGGATAGCCCTCCGCGCAGCCGTAAAGTGCCTGTGAGCCCCGATTATGCCCCGCAGGGTCGGCCCAGGGCGCAGGTTTTGGGCGGGATTACCCTCATTTCCCTCCCCCAGAGTTAATTATGCGAGATCTGAGCCGGGACGAACTTTGGTTTCCCGGTCTTGGTGGCGTAGCGATTCCCCGCCGAATCACTGGGGACAAAGGGGCCGGAATCCGCATCACAGTGGAAAAGATAGAGCGTCTGGTCATCCCGCGTGAACCGGGGGGCGGGGGTGAAATCTGCGGTATAGCGGGCG
>JAYVOP010000180.1:0-1633 GCA_043757865.1 Verrucomicrobiales bacterium
TATTTATCATTCTCCAGTCGTTAGCGTAGTTCCGCCCGCTGGGCGGAACCTGCCAGCCGACTTCTGGTCGGGTGGCCTGCGCTTTGGCCAGCCCCACTAGACGTCCAGATCTCGGTTATCCCCATTTTCCCGGCCCCTCAGTTTCCATTCGATGAACTCGTCGATGTCTCCATCCATCACGTTCGGCACGTTCGTAATCGCGCAGCCAGTGCGGTGGTCTTTGACCAGTTGATAGGGCTGGAAAACATAGCTGCGGATCTGTCCACCGAAGGCGATGTCGCCCTTCTCGCCATACTGGCGCTCCGCCTCATTGCGCTTGGCGTCTTGTTGCAGTTGGTAAAGTTTGGCCTTCAGCATGTTCATGGCTAACTCTCGATTCCGCCCCTGGCTGCGTTCGATCTGACACGCCACGATGATGCCTGAGGGCATGTGCGTCAGGCGCACCGCCGTTTCCACCTTGTTCACATTCTGCCCCCCTTTGCCACCGCTGCGGAACGTGTCTAACTTCACATCCCGATCATCCACCACGATGGCGGCATCGTCCGCTAACTCCGGCGTGCAGTCCAGACTCGCAAAGCTGGTGTGGCGTTTCTTAGCCGCATCGAATGGCGAGATCCGCACCAACCGATGCACGCCCCGCTCCGTTTGCAGATTCCCGTAAGCGTATGCCCCGGTCACTTTAAATGTCACGCTGCGCAGCCCGGCGGAGTCGCCTTCCTGGATGTCCGCTATCTCCGTGGTAAAGCCGCGTCGCTCCGCCCAGCGTTGATAGAGGCGGAAGAGCATTTCCGCCCAATCACACGCCTCCGTGCCCCCCGCCCCAGAGTGGATGGTTACGAAACAGTTCGCAGGGTCCATCTCACCACTCATCAGTTGCTCTAGCTCATAGTCGTGGACCGCTTTTTCTAACAGGGGAAACTCCGTCCGCATCTCCGCTACTAACGCCGCATCCTCGTCGAACTGCGCCAGCTCCCACAGCGCATCGTAATCCGCTAGGCGCGCCTCCAGCGCGGCCATGGGCACCAGCTTGCGTTTGATGCGGCTGACCTCCGCAATGATCCGCTGAGACTTTTCCCGGCTGTCCCAAAAGTCCGCCGCCGTCATCCGCTCCTCATGGTCCGCCAAGGTGCGCTCTAAGGCCGCATAGTCAAAGATACCTCCGCAGTTCCGCTAGGCGGGCTTTGAACGGAGTGGCAGAGAAGGCAGAAAAATCGTGATGCATAAGAGCCCCAGCCATCGAAGCACCGCACCGCAGTTGCAAATGGGAAATAGGGACATCCCTGGCTGCCACGGACGTGCCCCCTTCAGGAAATCCATCAACGATGGCCCAGCCGGAATCCCCTTCCCCCTTCCCCCTTAGCAAACTGCGGCGGAGTGGCACTCCGCGCTCCCTGGCGGAACCTCGGCCCCCGTAAACGACAGCTTCCCGTCGGGCAACGACAGCCTGCCGTCACCCTACGAAAGCCTTCCGTAGCCGGATGGAAATCCCTCAAAAACCGCGATCTACACCGGAAAACCCCCGGAATGCGCCCCCCGCAGCCAGCCACGCTTCTCGCACGACAAAATATATTTCTCCCCCTCACCGAAAAACCTTGCTCCTCAGCGGCCTGCATCCCATTACTTGCCGCCCATG
>JAYVOP010000181.1:0-1632 GCA_043757865.1 Verrucomicrobiales bacterium
GCGGAGCTAAATGACTATGATGCCCTGGTGCTGGATGTGATGCTGCCGAAGCACACGGGGCTGGAGATTCTGCATCATTTACGGCAGCAGGGAGATAAGACGCATGTGCTGCTGCTGACCGCGCGGGATACGATCGCGGATCGGGTGGAGGGGCTGCGCCAAGGCGCGGATGATTATCTGGTGAAGCCGTTCGCCTTGGCGGAATTGCTGGCGCGGATCGAGGCGCTGTGTCGGCGGGCGTATGATAGTAAATCCAACGCGCTGCGGATTGGGAGTTTGGAAATGGACTTTACGGCCCGTGCGCTGCGGGTGGCTGCGGCTGCGGTGGAACTGACGGCCCGGGAATGGCGGCTGCTGGAATATCTAGTGCGGCGGCAAGGCCAGGTGGTGCCGCGCGCAGAGATTGAGGCCCATATCTATGATGAATGCGTGGAGCCGATGAGTAATGTGGTGGACACGGCGGTGTATGCGCTGCGGCGGAAGATCGGGGCGGAATTCATCCTCACCCGCCGGGGGTTAGGTTACCTGTTCCCTGCCTTATGAGATCCCTGCGCGCGGCACTGACGCTGCGGCTCTTACTCGGCGGAGCGGTGCTCCTGGCCGGAGCCGGGGTGGCGGTGCATTGGCAGGTGCGGCGGGCCCTGCGGGCAGAATGCGAGTCCTCTCTGCGGGTGGCTGCGCAAGCGCTGGCCACGCTGACGAAGCTGACGCCGGAGGGGGAAATGCAGTTTGATTTTGCCGGGGAATCCATGCCGCAGTATGAGCGTGCGGATGGGGCGGCGGTGTTTCTGCTGCAAGGGGAGGATGGGGGAGAGATTGAGCGCTCGGTCTCGCTCGGGGAGGCGGCTCTGCCGATGCCTGAGGGCACGTTAGAGGAGCCGGAGTTCTTCGATGTCACGCTGCCGGATGGCCGGGCGTTGCTCTGTGCGGGGGTGAAATTTCCCGTGCAGCAGGACAATGAGGAGGAGCACGCCGCCGCCGTGGATGGGCCGCAGGCCTCGCTGGTGGTAGGGATGGCGCGCACGGGATTAGATCACACGCTGGCGACGCTGGGGTGGATTTTCCTAACGACGGGAGGGCTGACGTTAGGGTTGCTGGGGCTGCTGGTGCGCTGGGTGGTGCGGCAGGGGTTGGCACCGTTGGAGACATTGACGGAGGAGGTGTCCCGGGTGGAAGCCACGCATCTGGACACGCGCTTCCCTAGCGCCACGCTGCCAGTGGAATTACAGCCGATCACGGAATGCTTAAATGAGCTGCTGAGCCGCCTGCAAGCGGCCTTCGCGCGGGAGCAGCGCTTCACTGCCACGGCCGCCCATGAGTTGCGCACCCCGCTGGCGGAACTGCGCACGCTAGCAGAAGTGAATCTAGCCGTGCCCGGATCGGCAGCGGAGCGCCAGGAAGCCTGGCAGGATGCGCTGGCCAGCACCCTGCGGATGGAGGCGCTGGCGGTGCGCTTGCTAGCGCTGGCCCGCGCGGAAGCTCCCGTGCAGCCATTGCAGAGCAGCGCCCTTTCCCTAGCCGGGGCGGTGGAGGACGCGTGGCGACCTCATGCGGCACGCGCCGCGCAACGTCACCTTACTCTGAGGAACGAGCTTTCCCCCACGCTCCACGTCCCCTCGGATGCCCAAGTGC
>JAYVOP010000182.1:0-1627 GCA_043757865.1 Verrucomicrobiales bacterium
CGCCAGATGCGCCCGCGTCCGGTGTTGTTTTGGAAGCCGTATTGCTGCACCACTTTTCGCAGGTAGCTGCCCTCCTTCACCCAGTTCCCCTCCTGGATAATGCCGCGATACATGTCCACGATATACAGGCAACCGTCCGGCCCGGTGGTCATATTCAGCGGGCGGAAATTCAGATCGCGCGAGCGCAGGAACTCGCTCTGCCCATGGGGATTCACCACCGTTGTCATGCCTTCGTTCATCGCCACCACCGCGCGGCGGATCAGCCTGCCCACAGGTTCCGGGAGGAATACGTTCCCCTGCAACTCCGCTGGCAAACGATCTCCACGAAACACCGTTTGCCCTGCGCAGCCGGTGAAATGATTCAGCGTGCCATCCGTTGGACGCGCCTTGCTAGGGCCGCCTTGGAAATCGCTCACCCCCACCAGCGGCCACACGGTATCGAAGTCCGCCGCCTTCTGATTAGCCACGTTGATGGCCCCATAAACGATGGGCACTTGATAGTTCCACAGCCCCTTTTCCCCGCCCGCATTCGACCACCAGAGCTTCCCATGATCGTCCTGCGCTAGGCCCCATTGACCACCGTTAGGGGCGGTGGGCTCTGTGCTGGCAAGGCCGTTAGGATTGAAGCGCCAACGGGTGGCGTTGTAGGTCGTGTAGATCCAATTATCCAGCGCCCAGACGAGCCCGCTGGGTTGGTGCTCCAGGTTGCCGCCGCGTGGGCCGCCGAGATAAAATGGGGTGTGCTCGTCCGCCACCCCATCGCCATTGGTATCCCGATAGGTGATGAAATCATTGGTATTCGTGCAATTCACCACCAGCCGATCATCCAACGGCAGCAGCATCCGGGGCAGCACTTGGGCGGCTAGGAAGACGCTGTGTTTATCAAAGACGCCATCTCCACGCGTGCTTTCGTGGCGGCTGATGCGGCTGACCGGGTCTAGCTCGTGCTGGCCATCAATGTCCTGCATGTAGCTGAGGAATTCCGCCACATACATGCGGCCATTGCCATCGAAGACACAGGCCACGGGCTCTTGGATGGTCGGCTCGCTGAGGACTAATTCCAAGCGATAGCCATCCGGGAGTTCGATGCTTTTTAACTCTTCCGCAGGCGTTAGGAAAGGGACTTGGGGTTGCGGTGGAAAGTCCTCCGCCAGCAGTGGTAGGCAGGACAGCAACAGGGTAGTAAGGGAAAGGCGCATGGAGCTTGGGGGGGTGGGGGAGTGGAGCGCGTTTCCTAGGGCGAGCTACGGTGCAGGGAAATCACATTCCCCACCTTTTTCACGGCCCCATCCAACGTCCGGCCACCACCGTGCCCAGCACTTCGTAGTCCGCATCCAGCAGCACCAGATCTGCCTGGAATCCAGGGGCGATGCGGCCCAAGTGCGACCAGCCGAGCGACTGCGCTTGATGCCAACTGGTCGTAGCGACTAACGCACTCAATGGCAAGCGGGTGATCTGGGCGACATTTCTCAGCGCATGATTCATCCGCAGCGTGCTGCCCGCCAGTGAGCCATTCGCAAGGCGGGCCGCGCCCTCCTGCACGGTCACGGGCAGCCCGCCCACCGTATAGTTTCCATCCCCTAACTGGGAGGCGGAAATGCTGTCGGTGATGAGCATCAAGCGCGCC
>JAYVOP010000183.1:0-5885 GCA_043757865.1 Verrucomicrobiales bacterium
TAACCCTAATTTACGGCCTGCTCATTGCTTCGTGCTGGCAGCAAATTATCAAACCACAGGTAAATGACGGGCGTGGTAAACAACGTCAGCAGTTGGCTCACGAGCAAACCGCCAACCATGGTTAGCCCCAGCGGATGCCGCAGTTCGGAGCCCTCACCACTGCCGATCATCAGTGGCAATGCACCTAGCAAGGCGGCTAGCGTGGTCATCAAGATGGGGCGAAAGCGGAGGAGGCAGGCTTGGTAAATAGCGTCTCGTGGGGTGGCTCCTTGCTCGCGCTCGGCTTCTAGGGCGAAGTCGATCATCATGATGGCGTTCTTTTTGACAATGCCGATCAGCAGCACGATGCCGATGATGGCCATGACGCCTAACTCTGTGTGCGTGAAATACAGCGCCAGCAAGGCCCCGACGGCGGCGGAGGGCAGCGTGGACAGAATGGTGAGCGGATGGATGAAACTCTCGTAGAGCACGCCGAGCACGAGATACATCACCACCACGGCGGCTAGGATGAGCCACAGTTCATTGCTCAGCGCGCTCTGGAACGCCAGGGCGGTGCCCTCGAATCCGGTCTCGATGCTCTCTGGCATCCCCAGTTCTTTTTCTAAATGATGGATCTCTTCCACCGCCGCGCCTAACGAGGCTCCCGGCTGGAGATTGAAGGAAACAGTGACGACGGGAAACTGATCTTGATGCGC
This sequence comes from Verrucomicrobiales bacterium, assembly GCA_043757865.1. Taxonomy (GTDB): domain Bacteria; phylum Verrucomicrobiota; class Verrucomicrobiia; order Verrucomicrobiales; family V1-33; genus JAGNEJ01. The sequence goes on from JAYVOP010000183.1 coordinate 696, forward strand.
GATGGCCAGCGTCCCGGGCTCTTCCACAATTTTGGCAATGGTGTGCAGAGGAATTTGTTTCCCAGCCGTTCCGGGCACGCTCACATGATCGAAGGAGGCGAGGCCTTGGCGGAATTCAGGCGCTTGTTCTAACACGACGCGGAATTGCCCGCTCTGGGTAAAGATGGTGGAAATGAGGCGTTGGCCGAAGGCATTATACAACGCGTTATCAATGGCTGCGGCGGTCACGCCGACGCGTCCGGCGGCCTCGCGATCAATCACCACGCGCGCTTGCAATCCTTTATCCAACAAGTCATCCGCCACATCCGCTAACAACGCAGACTGCTGCAAGCGCTGCACCATGCGTGGCACCCACGTTTGCAGTTCGCTTAGATCTGGGCACTGCATGGTGAACTGATATTGCGTGCGACTGAGGCGGTCTTCGATGTTCAGATCCTGCACGGGCTGTAAATAAAGCTGCGCGCCCGGCAGGGCTTTGGCGGCGTCCTGGAGGCGGCGCACGACTTGGGCAGCGGTGGCTTTCCGTTCGTGCCGGGGCTTGAGGTTGATGAGCAGGCGGCCAACATTTGGCGTGGTATTTACGCCGTCCACGCCCACGAAGGCGGACACACTTTGCACGGATTCATCTGCGAGAATCAATTTCCCTAACGCTTGCTGCGCAGTGCCCATGGCGGCAAAGGACACGCTCTGGGGAGCCTCCACCACGCCTTGCAGCAGGCCGGTGTCCTGCGCTGGAAAGAAGCCCTTGGGCACGGCAAAGTAGAGCACGCCAGTGAGCACTAACGTGCCGATGAAGACGAGCATGGTGGTGGTGCGATATTGTAAAACGACGGTGAGCACGCGGCCATATTGCGCGATCATGGCATCGAATGCGCGTCCGATGGCGCGGGCTAGCGGACCTTCCTCGCCTGTTTTCAGCAGCCGCGCGCACATCATCGGCGTCAACGTTAGGGAGACGACGGCGGAGATCACAATCGCGATGGCCAGCGTGATGGCGAACTCCCGGAAGAGTCGCCCTAGCACGTCTTGCATGAATAGCAGCGGGATGAGCACCGCTATCAACGACAGCGTTAGGGAAATGATGGTGAAGCCGATCTGCCGCGCGCCCCGCAGGGCGGCTTCCATGGGCGGCACGCCTTCTTCAATGTAGCGGGCGATGTTCTCGATCATCACGATGGCGTCGTCCACCACGAAGCCCGTGGCGATGGTTAGGGCCATGAGGGAAAGATTGTTTAAACTGAATCCGCAGAACCACATGGCGGCAAACGTGCCCACTAGGGAGAGCGGCACGGCCACCGCTGGAATCACCGTGGCGCGCCAACTTCGGAGGAACACAAAGATGACCGCCACCACCAGCGCGATGGCTAGGAGTAACTCCATTTCCACGTCATCCACGGAGGCGCGGATCGTCGTGGTGCGGTCGGTTAGGGGGGCAATCTCCACGGCGGAGGGCATCGCTTCCTGGAGCTTCGGCAGTAGGGCTTTGATGCGGTCCGCCACCGCGATGACGTTGGCCCCAGGCTGGCGCTGGACGTTGACGACCACTGCTGGCTGCGCGTTCGCCCAAGCGGCTAGACGCACATTTTCCGCATCATCCACGATCTCCGCCACATCACTCACACGCACCGGAGCCCCGTTTTTCCAAGCAATCACCAGCTGCCGGTAGTCTTCCACAGAGAGCAGTTGATCGTTCGCATCCACGGTGCTGCTGCGGGTGGGACCATCGAAGCTGCCCTTCGGTTGATTCACATTGCCCGTGGCTATGGCGGTGCGCAGATCCTCGGTGCTGAGGCCACGTGCGGCTAGGGCCACGGGGTTCGCTCGGATGCGCACGGCGGGCCGCATCCCGCCGCTCAGGCTGACGAGACCCACGCCTGCGATCTGGGAAATTTTTGGTGCTAGGCGTGTCTCCGTTAGGTCTTGTACTTTGATGAGCGGCAGGCTTTTGGAGGTGATGGCGAGGGTGATGATGGGGGCGTCTGCGGGGTTTACTTTGTTGTAAACAGGCGGGTTCGGCAGGTCGCTGGGGAGCAGGCTATTGGCGGCATTCATGGCCGCCTGCACGCTCTGCTCGGCAATATCTAAATTTAGCCCTAACGTGAACCGCAACGTGATGACCGACGCCCCCCCGCTGCTGATGCTATACATCTGCGCCAGCCCAGGCATCTGCCCAAACTGCCTTTCCAGCGGAGCCGTGACCGCCGAGGTCATCACTTCCGGCCCGGCACCCGGATAGAGCGTGGTGACCTGAATGGTGGGATAATCTACTTGGGGCAAAGCGGACACCGCCAGCAGTCGATATGTCATTGCCCCGGCCAACAGGACCGCCACCATCAACAATGTGGTGGCCACCGGACGCTCAATAAACACGCGCGAAGGATTCATAGGCACACGCCTCCCGTCCGCCCCAGAGCGGAACCCAGCCACATAACTAACGTAGTAAAATTCATCCCGCCCAGCCTAGCCCACCCCACCACCCGTCAACTCGAAAGCCACCCGCAAGGCGGTGGGGACTCTACACCTGGGTCATTTATTTTATCGGAGAGGGACAACTCATCGAATTACTAAGCGTATCGGGACTCACCGAAATCGTGAGCCTCTCACGTTCACTCCACGGAGGCCGCACGCCACACTTGCGGCTTTTATTCCGCGGCTTCCTCAGCGGCTCGGCGTTTGCCTTTGCCTTCTTTGCGCTCGGACACCGTTTGTTTGACTCGCTCGCGGATGTCGAAACGGATCGGCAGGCCTTCGTAGGGCGTGTGGCGGCGGATCTCGTTTTCGAGGAAGCGGAGATACGTTTCATGCAGCAGTTCCCGGTGATTCACGAAGAGCACCACGCGCGGGGCGATGACGGGGCGGGGATTGATCTCCCGGGTGAGGGTGGCGTAGAGCAGCTTGAAGCGCTTGCCCTTGATATGCGGCGGCGGGGTGCGGGTGATGGCCTCTTGCAGCACGCGATTCAACGCGCCCGTGCTGAGCGAATCCGCACTGGCTTTCTTCACGCGTTCGATCGCTCCAAAGACCTTATTAAGGAACTGCCCTTGCTTGGCGGATACCGCCACCAGAGGGGCGTAGTGGAGGAAATAGAGTTCGCGCCTAGCATATTCTTCTAGTTCCTCCAGGCGGGCTTTCTGTTGGGCATCCGGGTGCCAGAGATCGTATTTATTACCGACTAAAATGCACGGCTTGTTCTCTTCTAAAATAATGCCCGCAATCTTCCGCTCCTGGGCGGTGATGCCGCGCGAGGCATCGAACACTAACGCCACTAGATCCGCCCGGCGGATGCTGCTCTCCGCACGTTGCACGCTGAAATTTTCCACCACCGTATCCACCTTCGCTTGGCGGCGGATGCCTGCGGTATCAATGAGTTGGAAATAGTGTTCCCCCCGATGGTAAAAGCTATCCACGGAGTCCCGGGTGGTGCCTGCGACCTCGGAAACGATGGCGCGCTCTTGGCCCAAAATGGCATTGAACAGCGAGCTTTTCCCCACGTTAGGACGGCCAATGATGGCCATGCGGATGGGCTCGCCTAGCGGCTTTTCCTCCGCCACCTCGCCCTCGGCTAGGGGGATGGGAGCCTCCAGATTCTCCTCAATCATTTTCAGCAGTTTTTCAATCCCCCGACCATGAGTGGCGCTGAAGGCGGCGATATTTTTAAAGCCCATGCGGCCAAAGTCTGCGGCCATGCGCTCGTGCTTGGGGTCGTCTGCTTTGTTGAGGCCTAGGATGACGGGCTTCCGCTGTTTACGGAGAATGGCGGCCACGGAATCGTCGATGGTGTGGCGGCCTTCGAGGGCGTCCACCACGAAGAGGATGAGGTCCGCAGACTCCACGGCAATGATGGCTTCTGCGCGCACCTGTTCGGCAAAACCATCCCCTAACGTGGCCCCGATGCCGCCGGTATCAATGATCTGGATGGGGAAGCTGGAATCCTTCACCGGAGCGGAAAGGCGGTCCCGGGTGACGCCCGGCATATCATGCACGATGGCGATGCGGTGGCCTGCAAGCCGATTGAAAAGGGCACTTTTCCCCACGTTAGGACGCCCGACGATGGCGACGACGCGGGCGGAACTAGGGGAGGACGAGGGAGTGGAATTTCTCATAGGAAAAGAGGGGCAGCGACGAGCGTTAGGCTGTCAGTGGTTAGGGGGTGGCCGCCGTGCTAGGCAGCGGCGGAAAGGGCAGGGAAACAGGACCGCACGGCGGTCGTCTGCCCAGTGAGAGCGCGCCCAGCGTGTCGCAGAATATGAGGAATGCAACCCAGGTGTTGGGCCGGATTTCGGGACGCGGTAGTTGCCAGATGGTGCACGGAACTCCGCTGCTACGGCTAGGATAATCGTTAGCGTGGGGCGGGAAAACTGTTTGCAGGCGTGGAGATCTGCGGCTTTGCTCGGCACCATTTTTCCTCCTTTATGCGCCTTATTTCTCGTTTCTTTTTGCTTCTCCTAGCTGGTAGTAGCGTGGGCTGTTTCACCTCTGATCCGCTGAAGGTGCAGACTCCTGGCAGCACGTATTACTATGCGCCAGAGTCGGCCGCTCCACCGCTGCGCGCCTTGCCAGCTAACTTACATTGTCCTCCAGTCTCGCGGCATGATTGCATCCTCACGGCAGTGAGTTACCTAGCGCATCAGTGGGTGCCCAGCACGCGCAATGTCCTGCATGGACGGGATGCGCAGGGCATCCAAGTGGACACGCCAGACAGCGCCTTCCACCCCCCGCAGACGTTTCCCGGTTGGTGGGTGCCGGGGCTGGTGAATCGCAGTATGCCCTATCAATGGGGCGGCTTTTCCACGCCGGAAGAATTTGATGCGGGCATCGCCCAGGGGAAGGCCGCCGGGGACATCTGCACGGGAGCCAAGCGGGCGCAGTTGGATGATGCGGTGAGCACGCAAGCGGTGGGCATTGATTGCTCTGGCTTTGTCTCCCGTTGCTGGCATTTGCCGCGCTCCTTTTCCACGCGGGAGCTGCCGCTGCTCTGTGAGCCCCTAGCCAGTTACGATGATCTGCAACCAGGGGACATTCTGAACACTCGCAATGCCCACGTGGTGCTCTTCGATTCCTGGTATGATGCCGCGCGCACTTATTTTATCTGCTATGAAACGGGCAGTCCTCCCACCTGGAAAGTGCAACGCCATGGGCTGCGCACGACCCAGATGAAGGAGTTAGGGTATCAACCATTCCGCTATCGTA
>JAYVOP010000184.1:0-5857 GCA_043757865.1 Verrucomicrobiales bacterium
GCGTTCAGGCTTTGCAGGTAGTCGATCTGGCGTCGCTGTTCTTTGAGTGGCAACTGGGTGTTGGTAATGTTCTCAATCAGTTTTTCGATCTGCTGATGCTGCGTGTCGATGTAAGTGCCCTGAAACGAGCCGGGCAAGAATCCCGCCTGCCAATTCTGGCTTTCCTGAATGGGATAGCCGCCAGGGCACATGGAAATGAAGCCGGGCAGATTTTGATTCAACGTGCCCAGGCCATACGTCACCCACGAGCCGAAGCTGGGGCGCACGAGGCGCGGCTCCCCACAGTTCATCAGCAGCAGGGAGGGCTCGTGGTTCGGCACGTCCGCCTGCATGGAACGGATCACGCAGAGGTCGTCCGCACAGCCTCCGACGTGGGAGAAAATCTCACTCACTTCCAGTCCGGACTGACCATATTTAGAAAACGTGTAAGGCGAGCGATAGGCTGCTCCGGTCTTGCGCTCGGTGTTGAGTTTGACGGGAATTTCCTTGCCGTGCCATTTCGCTAACAGGGGCTTGGGATCGAAGGTATCCACATGCGAGGGGCCGCCGTTGGCGAAAATATGAATCACATGCTTGGCCTTGCCCGGCTGCGCGGAAGGCTTGACCGCTAAAGGATTCAGTGCCTGCGCAGCCTCTTGCATCAGTGAGCCTAACGCCAAGGAACCCACGCCCATCCCGCAGCGATTCAAGAACGCGCGGCGGGTGAGGAAGAGGTGGGAATGATCAGCGGGATGGGGGGATCGCATCGGGGAAACTAGGGCCCGCCGCTGGCCACGCAAAGCCGCGCTCCGCCACTTTCGCGGGGCGGAGACTCACTTCGTCGCCACTTCCTCGTCCTCACTGGCCAACGTCGTGAGGCTAGTGGCAGGGCTCAGCGCGAACTGTGCGGGGTCATACATGGCCTCGATGCGGCTCGCGGGGGCGGTCACTTTGCCCTCCGCCACCACGCGGGCCAGATACTGTAATTGGAAGCGGCCACTGCCATTGAAATAATCCCGGAAATAGAGCACCCGGTCCCGCCGCATCTCTTGGAAATCATACGTCCACGCCTGCGGAGCGGCGGCATTGGCCATGCTGGTGAAGGCGGGGTTCACGCCTTCTAACGTGGCGGGCAAAGCGTCGTCGATGGCTAGGTAATCACTGGCCACGGGCACGTCCACATTTAAACTCACCAGACAGAGATCCCCCACGCGTAACTGCTGCCCGGCTTGCACTGCGCCTTTGGCATCCACCTTTTGATAGCTGCGCGCCAACGCAAAGCCCGCCACCCGGCCCTCCTCCAAGTTCCGCGTGGCCCGCGCGGAAATCTCCACGCGGCCATAGAGCCGATGTCCCGCTGGCACTTTCAGAGTGAGCGCGGGTAAGGCACCGCCGCCTTTAGTGGTAAAGGTCATGGATTGATTGCTCGGCTGGGCACCAAAACTCACGTTCTGCTCCGTGCCATTGAAGGCTAGCACCGCAGGCACCGCCGGATCCCAGGGCGTCATGCTTTTCGCCTGCACGGCCAAGGCTTGGACGACCCAGCCGTTGTTAAAGGTATTCTTCCAATCACCGCGCGGAGCCCGTTTCTCTAGCAGGGATTCCAACGCCGCACTGGCCTTCGCTTCATTGCCTAACTTCGCCCAGGCCAACGAGCGCAACGCGGGTTCTGCCTCCGCGCCTAACCACATCCAAGGCTTCGCGTCTGGTTCGTTCAGCAAGCCCGTAGCCATCTCCGCCGGGCCTTTGGCCTCAGCGATGGCCAACGCCACTAACGCCCGGGCCGAGCCCGAAAGTTCCGCCCGTTTCTTATAGAGTAATTCATGGTAAGCCGCCTCTGGCTTGCCCCCGAGCGCCAACGTATAGCAAGCAAACGCCCGCTCCATCAGGTTCCAAGCCGTCATTTCTGCCGACTCCGTGCGCAGCGCAGCGGCCAGATACTTCAGCAAACTAGCCAAACGCACAGGCGGCACATTGACCCCGGCTTGACTGGCTAAAATGAGCCCCATCCCGCCCTGCGCACTGGCCCAGAGTAACGGCTGTTCACCACCGGGCCAATACGCTAGGCCGCCGTGGCGCGTCTGCATGGACAGCAGGCGATCCACGCCTTGCTGCACCACTTTGGCGATCTCCGCATCCGTGCGATCCAGCGCGGGGACGGCCTTGCGCAGATCTTTCAGCGCCAGCCATGGGAGCATGGCAGAAGTCGTCTGCTCCACGCAGCCGTAGGGATAATGCAGTAGTTGCTCAATGGCCTCCGCGCCTTCGACAAGGCGGTTGTTAGACATCACGAGCTTGATCGTGGCAGGCGCGTCTAACAGCTCGGGACTCAGTGTGCCCAGCAGGTTTTTGCCCACGCCTTTCTCACTGACATTGAGGAAATGCAGATCCCGCAGCAGTGGCTGCGTGGTGCCGATTTCCAACGTGCTCTGCACCGCATCCACCAGCTCCGCAGCGGCCGCCGCACCGGTAGCAGTCCATTTCAACGTGGTGCTGCCGACCTGGAGAAACTTCACGGGAAACAGCGTGGATTTGCTCTGCCCTGCGGCTAGGGAAACGGTCTTACTAGCCGTCTGCCCGCCCGTGGCTAATTCCATTAGCGGGTCCAGCGTGAGCTTGATTTCCACGTCGCCCGCCACCGCGGAGGTGTTGTGAACCACCGCTTTCAACATCACTTCATCCCCTACGTTAGCAAAGCGCGGCAACGAGGGCTCTAGCATCAGGGGCTTGTTCACTTTAAAGCGACTTTCCGCTTTCCCAAAGCGGGCCACACCTTCGTTCACAATCGCCTGCAAACGATACTGCGTGAGGTTATCCGGGGCTTTGAAGCTCACCTTCACCACGCCTGCAGCATCCGTCTTCAAGTTCGCATTCCAGAATGCTAATGCTTGGAAATTCTTCCGCATGGCTTGGCTTAGCGCACCACCATCCCCCCCGCCGCCGACCACAAATCCCTTGTTCGCATACTCGCGCTCCTCAGGGTTTTCCGACAACAGTTTATCCAAAGACGTGCCCGTGGTCACCCGCAACGGCTGTGGATAGTGGAAGATCCCCGCCACCTCTGGCATTTGATAGCCGACCAAACTGAGCACGCCCTCATCCGCCGCCCACACTGCCACTTCCGCATTCGGCACGGGCTTGCCCGCATGATCCAAGACTACCGTAGAAACATTGACCATGGCCGCCGGGCGCACCTCCTCCGCCTCCGGCGTGATTGTCACTAGCAAATCCTGCGCATGGCTGGTAACCGTGAGCGGACACAGCCCCAGCCGGTATTCCGGCTGCTTGAATTCCCGCGTGTCGTCGGCTCCGCCACGCACTTGGAGGACGGAAACGAAGCAGTTAGGAGCAAAGGAATCATCGATGGGCACTTCAATCGCTCCGCCCTTGCCATCCACTTCCGTGAGGTAGGACTTCAGCACTTTTTCCCGTTCCACGGTGACTAATGCCAAGCCTTTAAACGGAGATTTCACAATGATCTTGGCCACCTCGCCAGCCGCATAAGTGTCCTTGTCCGCCGTCAGGTCGATGCGGATACCCTCGCGCTGCGCCCAGGCTCCGTCCTCTTCACTGCGGCCATAGACATCGTAGCTCACGACCGTCTGCACCTTGGCTCCAGCGGCATCCGTGGCATTTACGGTCACGTTATACGTGCCCGCTTTCGGTAGCTTGAGCACGGCCACTTGTTCCTGCGCAGCTTGCGGGGAAATGCTGATGTCTTGCTCCAGAAACTTTTCATAACTCAGATCATGCCGGATGTCCGCGCCCCCGCCAGCGGTCTGCACTTTCACCTCATTCCACACCAGCCGTTCCACCAGCAGCTTGGCCGCCACGGGCTGGGCGATGCGCTTGCCATCATGGGCCACGGCCACCATTTCTAACGGGAACTCGGTGTTCACATAAACCGCATTCCGCGCATGGCGCACGCCGATATAGAATTCCGATGACGGCAAGGTCTTTGTGAACGAACTCGCGATCGTTTGTTGATTCAGATCCGTGATCTCCGCCTCCACCAGCAAGGACTTGGGCCCCACCACGCCAAAGCTTTTGGGCACGCCCGCCGGGATGACGGTGGTGCCTTTAGCGCTGAGTTTCAGCTCGCCTTGGCCTGTCACTAACGGCGTGCGCCACAACTCATGATCCACCTCCTGCCAGTCCTCGCCATCATAGACATGGTAACTGCGGGATTGACAGAATTCGTAATCCCCAAACCTCTCCGTGAAGAAATTTTCCTGCCGCAACGTGGACGACCATTTCACCGTGGCCTCGCTGAGCGCCTTGCCCATGAAATAAGCGGCGGTCATGGGGACGGCTAGCGTCTCCTCCTGGGCCTTGGCAGAGGCTTCATCGAACGTGAGCTTGAAGGCATTCGGCTGGTATTCTTGGACTAGGAAATAGTGGGAAACCGTGGACTCCAGCCGCGCCTGTTCAGGATCGACGGGCGCTTCATCATCAGCGGCTATGGCACTGTCCGTTTCTTCTTCGGTATCCTCTGCATCCAGCCTGCGCTGGGCTTTGACGGCGGCTTCTTGTTTGAGTTGCTCGGCGGATTTGAAGAAGTCGATCTCACAATGGTAACTGCCCGTGCCATTGGCAGGGAGCTTGAGGACATCGGCAAACGTGCCCGTCTCTGACAGGGTGATTTTCTTCTCCAGAAACATCTGCCCATGCAGATCGAAGGCCCGCAGCCGCGCCTCACGATTGGCGTGCAGGCTTAGTCCTTCCGGCGTGTGCTGCCGCGTGATGGCCTTGAAGAACACCGAATCTCCCGGCTGATACACGGGCCGATCACTAAAGATCAACGTGTCCCGCTGAGCAGACATTTCCTCGTTAGGTCCGCTGTAGTTCACATCGAAATCCCACATGCCCAGGTGCGGCATATTTTGATGGAAAGGAATCCCATGCCAGTCCTGCGCGCCTACTGCCACCAGCCACCGCGCTTTCGGTTCCATCTTCAACGTGGCTAGTCCGCTGACGTTCGTGGACTGGCTCTCCAGCGGATTCGCATCATTATCAAACACAGCTAGTTGCACGTCCTTCAACGCCGCTCCGGTGGTGTGACTGAACGCAAACACCGTGGCCTGCGTGGCGGTAAATTTCCAGGCTAAGCCAATGTCCGTGAGCTGGATCAACGACTGCGCTCCATTGACCTGCGCGCCCGGCACATCCTCCTTCGCGCGGCCTTCCAGGCTGAGGAAATAGACGCCCGCCTTCGGTCCGCTGAGTGCTTCATCCCACGTGAAATCAAAGTGCTCCGTCTGATCCAAGTCCGCTGCGGAGACGAACTCCTTCGTCCACACCGTCTTCCCCGGCATGGCCGGATAGGGAATCCGCGTGAAGCCGCCGCTGTTAGGATCATTTTCATAAGCCTGATACCCGCGCAGCGCATAGACGATGCTAGCCGGATCCACGCGCTTCACTTGCACCTTCACCTTGCGATGATTTGCGGTCTCGAAGCCCACGCTGCGCTGGCCTCCCAGCCATTGCGTATTGGCAAACGAGGCCAGCGCCAGCCCCGCCTCATGCGGCAGGAACGTGACCTCCGCTTCACTAGCCGCCGAGGTTTTCAAGCCATCTTGAGAAACGATGCCGGGCGCAATCTGGAGCGTGTAGGGCGTCTTGATTTCGAAGCTCCCGGTCAGGATCACACTGCTCCCAGACACGCTCCACGCGGCATCTTCCGGCAGTGGGTTCACATTGAGAAGGCGCTTCAACGTGCCACTGGGTAAGGCCTTGGGTAGAGCTTTGCTAAAATTGAACTGGATGCTACGGGCCTCATTCAGTGGGCTTTCTGCCGTCGCATCGATGAATTTCATGGGGGCAATGGTGCCGATCTTGAGGTCCAGCCCCTGCGTTAGGGTGGTGGACTTTTCCAAGT
>JAYVOP010000185.1:0-5834 GCA_043757865.1 Verrucomicrobiales bacterium
ATACGCTGAGCAATAGCATCACAGTGCCTTATGCGGATGATGAGCAGTTGAACTTCGCCTACTTCGTCTATAACGGCGTGCCCGCTTGGCAAGGTTCCCTGCGGCCCACGGCCTTTGCTATGAACGGTTCCAGCACCTTCACGCCGCCCACCACTCCCGTGCAGACTTATTCCTCTTCGCTGCTCAATAGCATCCCGCCATGGCATCTGCTGGCCCAGGCGGGGGATGTGAATCTTTGCCAATACAACAGCACTTACAACGGCGTGCGTTACAATGCCGCGCTGGTCTATGATGGCAATGTGTATGACCACATCCTCTTCACAAACCGGGGGATCGGCTCCACCTATAACACCGGGAAAAACAAGTGGGCGCTGTTCTTCAATCGTGCGCGGAATATCACGCTGCGGGACAACTGGGGCCATCATTTCAACCAGTCTTGGAACTCGTTGGGCATTGATGCCAACGCTTGTCCCTGGGCGGGCGTCTGGCGCGGTGGTGCGGGCATTGAGGAGACCAGCTCGTATCGTGCGTTCGGCCTCGCAGGCTTGCCAGACCTTGCCACCACCTACATTCACTGGCGTGTGATTGATGGCGCAGCGGAGGCCGCAGGCCCCGGCGGCAGCGTCACGGATCCCTCGTTTGCCGCCTCCGGAGATGGCCAGTATTCAGGCGATTTTTGGGGGCTCTACACCGTGCTAGAGCCGATGGAAAATAATTTACTAGCCGAGCGCGGCTTGCCCGCAGGCAGTGTCTATTCCATTGAAGGGAGCCTGGGAGATAAGAAGAACCAAGGCCCCACCCAGTCCATTGATAACACGGACTGGAATACCTTCCGGGCCGCTGTGGAAAATACCACCGTGCCCACCGAAGCGTGGTTCCGCGCTAACATTGATCTGCCCTCGCTTTACACTTTCATGGCCGTGGGGCGCTTGATCGGCAATGTGGACGTGCGGCCAGGAGATAACTGGCGCATTTACCATCGTCCTGCCACAGCTACCACGACGGAGCGCTGGGTGATGATCCCTTATGACCTGGACATGATGTATATCCCCGCCAGCCACTGGGGCGGCACCATGAATAGCAATGGAGCCATGACGGGCGGTGTCACTAGCGTGATCACGGCAGGCACTCCGCTCACCGCGCGCGCCATCATGGATTATCCAGCCATCGCGATGGAGTATCGAAATCGGTGCCGGGAAATTTTAAGTTTGATGGCCAGCGATGCTGATCCGAACGGCGGCCAGATGGGCCAGTTACTAGATGAGTATGCTCAAATGGTGAACCCCACGGGCGTCGCCCTAACCTGGGCTGATGCGGATGCAGCCTTGTGGAATCTCCATCCTAAGAGCACTGGCTCAGGCGCAAACACTGGGCAAAATAACAGCAAAGGCATGTTCTTCCGTTCGTTGTATCTCGACGGCACGCGTGGTGGCCTCGGCGGCACCATTCAGACAGGCACCTGGGTGCGCACGCTGAACGATCCTGATGCGGATGGTTTCTCTGACCACGAGGGCATCGTGGAAGAGTTCACCAACTTCGTCACCAACACCTATCCTAGCACGGCACCCGCTTGGCTGCGTAAAGCCGTCACCACAGGCACGGGCACGGATACGGACATCTACCGCCAACGCGGCTATGGCTATAAATACCTAGAGTGGGAAAGCATCTACGGCGGCTGGTTCAGCGCCACCACGCAGCCTGCAGCGGCCAATGGGGATCTACTCTATCCCAATAAACCCACGCTCACTTACACGGGCAGCGCAGGCTTCCCGGCCAATAACCTGACTTTCACTAGCAGCGACTACAGTAGCCCCACGGGAGGCACTGCCATCTCTGCTGTGCAATATCGCATCGGTGAAATCAGCGCCCCCGGCATCCCTGGCTATGATCCGACCCAACCTCGCGTCTATGAAGTCGAAAACGTCTGGACCTCCGCAGAGATCGCTACGGCCATCGGCACGGGCATTGTCTCCACCCGGGTTCCAGCGACGTTTGCGCGCGTGGGCAGCACCTACCGCGCCCGCACGCGGCATAAGGACGTCAGCGGTCGCTGGTCGCTGTGGTCGGACCCCGTGCCCTTCATTGTCGCCCCGGCGGATGTCAGCGTGTTGGTGAATTCTCTCGTCATTTCCGAATATAACTACAAGCCCAGCGCAGCCACCCTGGCGGAATCTACCGCTGGCTACACCACCGATGATTTCGAGTTCCTGGAAATTAAAAACATCACTAACGTGGCCGTGGATCTCACCGATGCGCGCTTCACCAAAGGCATCAACTTTGATTTCCCAGCGGGTAGCAGCATTGCTGCTAACGGCTTCAAACTCGTCGTCAAAAACCAAGCTGCCTTCGTTACCCGCTACCCCAACGTGCCCGTCGGGATCATTGCTGGCCAGTATCCTGCGGATAAACTTTCCGATAGTGGAGAGCAGGTCAAACTCAGCTACGGAGCCGGAGCCGCTGTCAAAGACTGGACCTACACCCTCAGCCAACCCGGCCCTGCCGGAGCCAATGGCAACGGCCGCACGGTGGTCTTGAAACTACCGAACACCAACCCAGATCATGCGGTGCCAGCCAACTGGCGCCCCAGCTACACCATTGGCGGAACCCCAGGCGCAGATGATCCCTACAGCTACGCCCTCTGGGCCGCCGCCACGGGAGCCACTAGCGATGTGAACGCTGACGATGACCACGATGGCATCAGCAACCGCATGGAATACGCCTTTGGCGGCAATGCCAGTGATCCCTCAGACAGTCAGAACCGACTTCCTGCTGGTGGCTTCGCTCCGTTTACCATCGGAGCCGCGCCTCCCGCCACCTACCTCACCGCCAGCTTTACTCGCCCCGCTAACCGGGATGACCTTACCTACACCCCAGAGTTCTCCACGAACCTCAGCGTGTGGACTGGCGGTGCGGTGTTAGTCAGCAGCACTCCTAACGTGGACGGCAGCACCACCGAAGTCTGGCGCAGCCCCAACCCCGTGGACGCCATCGACCGCGCCTACGTGCATGTGCTCGTAACACAAATGTGAATGGGGCTCGGGCTTTCAGCCCGTAAGCCGAGAAATGCCAGCCTAAGCCGCACCCGCCCTGGATTCCAGGGCGGGCGCACGGTCACATTTGGTAAAATGACGGAAGGACTACCTGAACAACATGCTCGAAGTCCCGCCCAGCAAGACGCTTACAAACATTTCGCCTGTCTATTTGTTAAATATTTTCTCGATCTATGTGTTAAATAGCAGGGCAGGGAGGGCAAATTTTAGGATTTGGCTTGGGCTTGAGATACTACCACTTACAAGCATCGAAATATATTTTACCGTTGCAGTATGAAAGTAGTATGCGCCGTCTTTTATCCGACATGTAATAAGCTCCTTTTAGACTGGCCGGTGGATCCCACCAGCTAACATCATATGTCTGCCAGCCATCACAGCCAAAAGGTAAAATCCCATTTTCAATAGGGATGAGACCGAGATGCCGCGCAAAATTATGATACAGGATTTCGTCTCCATGGACCATAATGCACATTTTGTAGTCTCCATTAAAAGATCGACTTGAGGTGTAAGATTGCACGCTTTTTCCCCTCATTTGCAAATATCCAAGAGGGGTATTCAACCACATCACAAATAACATAACAATTAAACTACCAACCCCAACAACAAAAAATGCAACGCGCGGTCTGCGAAATAATTTCATAGGAAGGATCTAATTTTGACGTAACTTACGTAGGTGTGTATTAAGACTGGCCGTTTTGCCTTCACAGGGAATTTAATCCATAGGAGGTGCTGCCAAAGGTGGTGCCCGCCTGGGCAATAATTTCTCTATCTAGTTGTGGCGCAGTCATTACCGGAGGCTCGTTGAAAATGGGGAAATCGCAAGCGGTGGGAGCAATCCCTTCGGGGCTTAATAATTTGTCTGTCTATTTGTGGCTCACATTTCTAAGATTATGGAAATTCAAATTACGTATGTATGTATTAAGACTGGCCCGTCTTGCCATCACGACACGAAGACTGATGCTATCGAAATGTGGGATTTCGTGTTGGGAGACTGCTTTCTTGATAATTCCAATACACCACCTCCCACTTTTCTATGAATGTGACCCTCAATTTAGCATTGTGCTTGTCGCTCGTATACCTGTGCCTCTCGCCCGCCCAGGAGCCGCTTGATGCCGCTAGGTCTTTGTTATCCGAGCGGTTAGAACAGAGGCAATACGAAGCAGACGAATCAGCCATGATGGCCATGAAAACTTTAGTCGCAGAGGGTTCTTCGTCAGATTGGAAGCTCTGGATCAGCTGTAGTCTATTTTACAACCCTGATGGGTTTGGGAAAGACTCAAACGCAGAAACCGAACGACAATTTTTGTCAAAATGCTATCCGTTTTTTCAGATCCGCCAACAACAACGGCTCTCTAGTCGTGAAACCTATCGCTCTGACCTGGGAGTGGCGTTACTAGAGTATTTCACGGAAGCGCAAGATCCTTTTATCAAGCAGCAGATGGCATCCTTCTTCGCCATTGAGATCTCCCCGATCGAGACTGAAATATTCCAGGCGATAGACAAATCAATCAGCGAGGGGAGGTTTACCAAGGCGCAACTCAGCGAATTTATGGCCTCATCTACCTTGCTTGAAAGTTTTGCATTTTATTATCGTTCTTGTCCGGAGAACTATGGAGTCATGCACCCATTGTATTGGGACAAGTATGTGGCAGCAGCCCCAGACATCCCTTGGCTGGCGGAATACGTCCGCACGCATCCCAAAGATCCGAGACTCCTCCCGCGGCCCAATGCAAACAAGCCTGCCGCAGATGTTATCTCATCGCCCCCCGCGCCTCAGAAAACCGCTCAGGCAACCGCTGCCCCCGATTCATCAAAAAGTGAATCCACCAGCAAGTTGTGGATGGCTGCGGGTCTAATGGCGTTCATCGCGCTAGGCGTAATCTGGTGGCTCCGCCAGCGAACCTCACGCACGGCCCGCAACAAATGATACCCCCTATTTCCATGAATCGGACACTCAAATTTGTATTGTGTTTATTGCTCGTGGGCTCGTGCTCATCGCGCGCCCAGGCGACGCTAGATGCAGCTAGATCTCTGTTATCCGAGCGGTTAGAACAGCGGCATTACGAAGCAGACGAATCAACCATGGTGGCCATGAAAACACTGGTCGCAGAGGGCTCTTCGTCGGATTGGAAGTTATGGATCAGGTGCAGTCTATTTTACAACCCTGAGGGGTTAGGAAAAAACCCAACCATGGTATCGGTACGAGACCTTTTGTCAAAATGCTATCCGTTTTTTCAGATCAACCAACAAGACCGACTCTCTAGCCCTAAAACATATCGATCTGACCTTGGACTTGCTTTAATGGAGTATTACACGGAAACGGAAGATCCCTTTATCAAGGGGCAGATGGCATCCTTCTTTGCCAGTGAGCTCTCTCCGATCAAGAGCGAAACATTCGAGGCGATCGAAAAATCATTTAGCGAGGGAAGGTTTACCAAGGGACAACTCAAAGAATTTATGGTCGCATCTGAGTTGCTTAAATATTTTGCGTTTTATTATCGTCCAGAGAACTATGGAGCCATGCACCCATTGTATTGGAGCATGCGTGAGGAAGCCTCATACATGCCCTGGCTGGTGGAATACGTCCGCACGCATCCCCAAGCCCCGGCTAGACCTAGCAATCCCCCTTCCTTGCCCAATCCAGAGAAGCCTGCCGCAGATGTTATCTCCTCGCCCCCCACGCCTCAGACAACCGCTGCTCCCGATTCATCAAAAAGTGAATCCACCAACAGGTTGTGGATGGCTGCGGCTCTCATGTTGGTCATCGTGCTAGGCTTAATCTGG
>JAYVOP010000186.1:0-5820 GCA_043757865.1 Verrucomicrobiales bacterium
GTGCCGCGCAGATGCAGTGGGAACACCTTCGGTAAAAATTCCCCCAGATAACTAAATTGCGCCACCACCACCAGCCCGCACGCGGCATACGCCCAGAGAAAAGTCCCGCCACCTTGTGCGAAGAAGACGAAGTAGGTCAGAGGCAGCAGGATCAAGGCGGGAAGCTGGAAAGCGCGCAGGATCTTCGCCCGACCGATGCCGAAAATGAGCATCACTGCGAGCAAGATTCGCCCGACGAGGCCGCCCATTTCTTGGTGGAATTGCACGCTATCGCTGAGCGCTTTCACTTGATCCATCAGCGGCTTTTGCTGGGCGAAGTTGGCTTTGATCTGTGCGATCAAGGCGGGGCGTTGAGGGTCGGCAGGATCGGTTAGTTTGTTCAATTCCACGTTCAACGCCATGCCCGCTTTGCTGAGTGGTGCTAGCTCGGCGGCTACGGGTTTCAGCTCTGGCAGCCCTGGAGTGACGCGGGCGACGGTGATTTGCAGCGCCCCAAAGGCGATGCCATAAGCACAGGCGGACAGCGCGGCGGTCACTAACGTGGTGCGACGTAATTCTGGAGCAAACAACGCGCTGAAACTAGGCCGCTGGAAATGGCCGGAGGTCCGCCGCTCTAACCACGCCTGGGACTCCGGCACGAAGGGCAGCAGCAACGCAATGGGGATGGCGGGCAGTAGCCCCGACATGAGCAGGAAGCGCCATGCCGCAGGCGTGGGGGCTCCCAGTCCTAACGGTAGGCCGCACTGCGGGAGATCTTTTAAATGAGCAGAAACCCACACGCTGACCAATGTAACTAGCACGCCGCCCAGGGAGGCAAACGCCTGCGTGATGCCCAGCCATTTCTCCTTCTGCTTCGGATCCGTAAAGACTTCCGCTAGCCACGTGATGGCAGCCACGAACTCCACACACACGCCGATAAACGTGGTGCAACGGAAGAACACAAACCACGGCAGGGACGTGGCAAACGCCGCTGCCAGCGGAGAAAAGGAATACAGGAAAATGCTAGCTGCCATCAGTCGCTTCCGCCCAAAACGATCCACAAGCCAGCCACCCAGTAGCCCAAACACCCCGCCGCACAACGCCGCGATCCATAGCAAGCGCCCCACCCATTCCGTCACTTGGGGGTTATTCTGCGGCACCTTCAAAAGCTCGGCAATGGCAGCTGGAGCGACGAGCGGGGTCATCAGCAGCTCATAGGTATCAAAGAGAAAACCGATGCTAGCGATGATGATGATTAACCAAGTGGTGCGGCTGAACGAAGATGGGGAACTGGGGGGGCTCATAGTGCGCGGATGCTGGAGGCGATGCCGGGCGGAGCAAAGTGAAATTTACGTAGCTGGCTGGTTTCTCTCCAGCCTCGTGAAGGCTGACAGTAACCTCATTTTTTTGATTCCCAGAACCAGGATCTAGCACACCTTGATTTTTTAAAAACGCTTTGTGCTTATCTTGAGGTGAAGAGTAGTGGAGCGGGCGAGGCGATTCGAACGCCCGACATCGACCTTGGCAAGGTCGCGCTCTACCACTGAGCTACGCCCGCATTTGCTATGCAGTGCGAGGATTATGGGTAAGGATTTTCCGTGTGCAAGCCGTTTCTATAAATTCTTTCTAGCGGCAGTCTATTTCTGCGCTAGAGACTGCGCATCCCATGAACAAACTCCAAGAAATCATCGCCCATAAACGCACCGAAGTAGCCAAGATCCTGCCCAAGCTGGAACTCCTGCGCCTAGCCGCATTGGAGCGGAATGATTTTCGCTCCCTGGAGGCCACGCTGAGCATGGGGGAAGAGTATCTGGGCGTCATCGCAGAGGTGAAGAAGGCCAGTCCTTCGGTGGGCGTGATCGCAGAGGACTTCGATCCCGTGGCGCAGGCCATTGCTTATGATCGTGCGGGGGCCAGTGCCATTTCCGTGCTAACGGATGAGAAATATTTCCAAGGCCATCTGAGCTACCTCACGCGCATCCGGGCAGCAGTGGCTTGCCCCGTGCTGCGGAAAGATTTCATCGTGCATGAAGTGCAGATCTATGAGGCCGTGGTGGCGGGGGCAGATGCCATTTTACTCATCGTGGCTGCGCTCACGCAGGAGGAGTTAGTGCATCTGCTGGGCGTGGCCCACCAGTTGCAACTGGACGTGCTCGTGGAAGTGCATGACCAGGAGGAAATGGACCGCGCGCTGGCCACGGACGCCCGCATCATCGGCATCAATAACCGGAATTTGAAATCATTCGTCGTCGATCTGGCCAGCACCCAAGCGCTCAGCGAAGACGTGCCAGAGGAAATCATCCTGGTCAGCGAGAGTGGCATCAAAACCGTCGCAGATGCCCGCCAAGTCTGGACCTGGGGAGCCAATGCCGTGCTGGTAGGCGAGAGTCTGATGCGCGCGGAGGATCCGGGCGAACTCCTGCGGAAATTCATCGAAGCCCCGTTGGAGGCTGAAGTCAGCGAGGAATAGCCCTGCTTTAGAACTTGAAGGTTGGGCCGTAGAAGCGTTTACAAAACGCCGCCCGCCGTTGCTCCTGCGGCCACTCTGCCGGGATGCCACTCCACGTTAGGGCTCGAGCCGTAGCGGTCATACTCAAGCCTTTCAAGAAGCGCTCCGCTGGGGTCAAGGCCATCATCGCCTGGAAGATCCGATCATTGATCTCCACAGGCGTGTCCTTCACGGAGAAACCCGTGTTAGCATATCTATCAGGTTCAATTTTGCTGACCATGCTCGCAGGTAATTCAGATCACAGCCGCTGGCAATCAGGTTTTCCACATCTGCCAACTGGCGCTCGGACAGGGAAGATTGGGCCCAGGCCAGTTTGGATAAAATGAGATCTTCTTTGCTCACCACCCACACGTGAAATCCTGCTAGCTCTAGCCGCACCCGCCGCGCGAACTCGTGGTGTCGGAATTCTTCGTGCTTCCGCACCATGAAGTCCACCTTGATCAGCGTGCGTTGATGAATGGCGTTGAAGCTACTTTGCTGCAAAACGGCTTCACGGGCCGCCTCCGCAGAGACATACCAGTCTGGACCTAGCACGTTCTCGATACGATTCGCATCTCGCAGATAAAATACGACTACCAGATCAATGTCTCGGGTCATGCGAGGCTGCGCATAACAATTCAGTGCCAGGGAGCCAGTGAGCATATAATCAATCCCCGCTGCGTCTAGGCAGCGAGTCATTTCCCGCAGGGTTTGGAGTTCTTCGGTTAGCATAGAGGTGACCGCATTAGACTAGTAATAGCTCAGAGTAGTTGCTCGTCTCGCTCGCTGCGGATTGCCTGTCCAGGAAAAAAGCCGCCCGCCCGCTCCCCAGCGTATTTTCCTTGGCAAGGCCCGCCCCCCTGTTGTAACCGCCGTGCCACCTTACCTCATCGTTCCTATGCTCCGTCTCTCCTATTTGTCATTCCTTTGCTGTGCCTCCTGGCTCCTAAGCGCGTTGCCTGCGTGGTCCCAAGCAATCGATGTGGATAGCGATCCCGCCGTGCAGGAGAAGCTCACAGGCTTTAAGAAGCGCGTCTTCGACACCGTGATGCTAGAGGACTTGCAGACGAAATTTCCTGACACGGGCGACCTCCGCGTGCGACGGGCGGCCATTCATAAGATCATGAAATGGTTCCCGGATAAGACCATGCAGGTGAAATGTGCCTTTCTGGAAATGGCGTTAGATGTGACCGAGGCGGACCTCGGCAGCCCGGACGTGCATGAGCGGAATCTCACTTCTTTAAAAGACCACTTAGCCGCTCTGCGCCAAGCCCATGCGGCGGATTTCACCAAGGAGCAAACGCTGCTAGCGGAGTTCTATGATGGAGCCATCGCCCTGGCCTCCGGGGATGAGGAGACTTGCTTGAAGATCTACTCCCGCATCGCCACGCAGAAGGAGGCTCCAGATTGGACACGGCTGCAATGTTACCGCTGCTGGGCGGAAGTCTTGATTGGCCGCGCGCAGCCGGGCGAGGCTGCGAAGGTGCTCGCGGCGGGCAGTAAATCACTGGATGCGGGCGTGGCTCCGTTGCTGGATGCGGTGAAATCGGGAGTGTTAGACATGATCGGCCAGAAGGCCCAAGCGCAGGAGCTGTGGCGCTCCGTGGCCAAGAACTACGGCCCCGGCTCCGGCCCCATTTATAACCTGGGATTGACGATGGCCAAGCAAGCGATCTGGGCCCCCATCGCAGATGAAATGCTGACGCAGATGGTCGAGAGTGCCCACAAGCTAGCATTTTTCAGTGAAGTCGAAAAGGCCGTGGAAGAAGTGCGCAAACTCGTCAAAGCGCGCGGCCAACGCGGGCTGCAAGTCATCGCCTACAGCCAAGAAAAACAAGGCCGCTACGAGCAAGCCGCCGCCACCTATGGCCGCACGCCGAAGGAGGATAAAGAGTATTTCGATGCGGGTCTGGCTCAAGCGATTCTCCTGGCAGAGTTAGGAAAAACGGAGGAATCTCAGCGCGTCCTGACACGCATTTCCCAGAGCCCATCAGCGTCATCGGATAGCCCGAGCGGGAAACGTCTCGCTGCGGAAATGGCCACCGTGCATCGGGAAGGTAGCCCCATTCTCGCCACCTATGCCCATGAAGCCGCCCGCTGGTGGGCGCGCTGGGAGAAGCTGGCTCCTAAGTTAGGACTCAATGCGGACCGCACCAGCGTCATCGGCACCGCCAGCATGGAACCCGTCTGGAAAGCCAAGCAAACGAGCGCGAAACAGACCGCTCCCTGGAACCTCTACCTGCGCCCCCTCGCCCATTGGGCGCGCACCATCCCGCTCTATGCGGGGTCGTTTGCCTATCATCTAGCAGATGCTCTAGACCCCCATCCCGAGGCCGCCCCGGAGATCTACGAGCTGCTCGTAGCCCTGGCCCAGAGCCTGCCGAATCAAGTTCCCCTGAGCAAAGCTCACGTCATTGATTCCGCCCTGCGCGCGCACCACACTGCGCAGTTGGACCTCTCCCTGCCCAGCGTGGGCGCACTCTGTCAGGACTTCTACGCCCTTGATCTTCCCATCACTAAGCCGCTGAATTTCGTCGCCTCTAGCGTCGGCTGCGCCTACCTCTCGCTCTATTGGCAGGAAAACCTAACGCCTGCCGGACGTCGGCTAGAGCGCCTGCTGGATACGCCGAACAGCGGCCTGGAAACCGCCTCCCCTAAGGATCTCCGCCAAGTTCTCTCCGCGCTTTACCTAGCCGAAGGCAAGGCCCTCCTCAGCGAGAGCATCCTCCAGCAAGATCAAGCCTGGCCGTTGCCAGAAAAACTGCGCGCTTGCGCGCAACAGGCGAGCCAACTCTATACCAAGAAAGTTATCAGCCTAGAAACCGCCGATTTCCGCTCCGCGTTCGTCATCTCGCCCCAGCGGGAACCCTGCTGCCTCATGTTAGCAGAGCGTGCGCCTGGGGCCACCTCACAGGCCGCAGAACTGCCTCAGGCTGGGCCCTACGGACCCTCCCTCAAGGCCGCGCTGGCCCAGGTGCAGCCGAATTGGTATGAGTTCGTGGAACCCAAATCGGTGCGGGATAACTTGATCCGGGATGAGGCGAAATTCCTCACTGCCGACGATCCCTCTCTGGGCCTCTGGAACCGTTTTAAAGGTGGCCTGCTCTATGCCGCCGACGTGGAGAAGAGCCTGGATACCCGCCGCACTGGCGTCGTCATCGCAGCGGCGTGCGCGTATCAAACCGTTAAAAGCCTCGCCCGTCTGCAAGCTTACTTTCCCCTCAGTCTCACCACCAGCATGAACGATCCGGCCAACTACACCGTGGAAATGCGCTGGGCCGGCCTAGCCGTTTCTCAGGGCGCGCCCACCGTCGCGCAGACGTTTCTGGACACGCTCCAGGCCGCCGCCGCAC
>JAYVOP010000187.1:0-1598 GCA_043757865.1 Verrucomicrobiales bacterium
GGCGCGCTGACCGAATTTGAAATTCGCCTAACGTGGCCCGCTGGCACCCCGCAGACGCTGGCAGAAATCACCGTGGAGCCGCCCGGCCTCGCCAGCCGCAGCCAGAACGTCTGGGGCACCGGGCACGCCGCAGAAGTCCTTACCTTTACCTGGAAATGATCTCCCCCAGCCCAGCCACGGAGCACCAGGAATGCGGCCACTGCACGAATCATCACGAGTTAGTGGTGAGCAATCTAGCCGTGCGCTATGGCGAAATATTGGCCCTCGAGCAGATCAACTTTGCCACCTCCTGTGGGAATGTGGTGGCCTTGATCGGGCCGAACGGGGCGGGCAAGAGCACCCTGTTAAAAACCATTGCGGGCCTCGTCCCCCGCCAATCCGGCAGCGTGCTGTGGCGGGGCTCTAACGTCTCCCGCTGGCACCAAGAGTTCGCCTATTTACCGCAGCGGGAGGACGTGGACTGGAATTTCCCCATCACGGTTAGGGGCCTGGTGGAAATGGGGCGTTATCCGCAGGTGAGTTGGTGGCGGAAATTCAGCGCAGTGGATGCGGAGGCAGTGGCGGCAGCCATTGCGGCCATGCAGTTAGAAGGACTGGAGGAACGGCAAATCAGTCAACTCAGCGGCGGCCAACAACAGCGCGCCTTTCTGGCTCGAGCCCTGGCGCAGGAGGCGCATGTGTTCTTGCTGGATGAGCCCTTCACCGGCCTGGATCGGCCTGCGCAGGAGAATCTGGTGCAGCTCCTCCACGCCCAGGCGCGCGCGGGGCGGCTCATCATTTCCAGTCACCACGATCTGGCCACGGTGCGGGAAATGTTTGACCAAGTGCTCGTCATTAACAAGGCGCAGATCACCTTTGGCCCGGTGGCGGAAGTCTATCACGCCGCCACCTTAGAGCGCGCCTACGGCTGCGCCATGCCGCTGGCCCCGAACCTCTTGGCACCCTGATGAATCTCTCTGAATTACTCGCCCATTCCTTTATCCAGAACGCGGTGCTAGCCGGGTTGATGATCGGTTTTGCCAGTGGCTCCTTCGGCTCCATCGTGGTGCTGCGGAAGTCCGCATTAGTGGCCAGCAGCCTGAGCCACGGCCTACTGCCGGGCGTGGCGCTGGGCGTGCTGGTGGCCGGGGTAGCTCCGTGGTATATGTTCGTGGGAGCCATGTTTTCCGCCATGGTGGTGGTGCTGGCATCATTGGCGGTGGCGCGCAGTTCCCGCATCGATCAAGGCACCGCCATGGCCGTGCTGCTGACCATCGCTTTTGCGGTGGGCGTGGTCATCGTGGACCATTTACCCGTCGGGCGGCGGCTGAACCTGGAGGACTATTTATTTGGGGATATTTTAAATATCAGCCGGGGAGATCTGTGGGTGGTGTATAGCATCGGAGCGCTCACGCTGCTGCTCACCATCGCCTTGCAACGTCCCATCCTGCTCACCCTGTTCGAGCCCAATGTAGCCGAGGCCCAAGGCGTGCCCGTGCGGTCGCTGAACTATCTATTAATGATGCTGCTGGTGCTGGTGATGGTGGCGTCCTTGCAGGCGGTGGGCTGCATTTTATCCCTGGTGATCCTGGTGGCTCCCTCGGCAAGTATTTATCTGC
>JAYVOP010000188.1:0-5785 GCA_043757865.1 Verrucomicrobiales bacterium
ATGGCTGGCTATGGTGGCGGCGGAGTCGCTAGACACCTACAAGCTGCCCGCGCTGCAACATCCCGACATCTCCCTAGAAGAGATCCGTGCCGTGTGGCCCGCCGGGGCTCATGCGCTGGAGGACGCGGATCTGGAGGCGCTGAAAAATTACCCCATGAATGGTCTCTTTACCCATCCGCTGAACGGTCCGCTGGCGGGCGCTAATGCGTCAGTGAGTTTACTGGCGGTGTAAATTATCTTTCATGGACTTTGAAGCGACATTTCCGCAGCGGTGCTACATGAATCTGGAGCGGCGTCCAGACCGCCGTGCAGAGGCAGAGGCGGAGTTCCAGAAGGCCAACCTGACGGTGCAGCGGCGGGAAGCGGTGGACGGAAAGCGGCTATTTGCCCGCGAGCGCTACCGCCGCCGCGCTCCAGAACAGGAGGAACTGGAAATCCCTGACGACTGTGACCTGCTCCAACTCGGCATGACATGGCTGAAATTACTTCCTGGCCAGGGGCTGCTACGCCAACCAGCCTCCGGCTGGAGGCTCTTTGCCTATATTTTTTTCCCCCTCAGGGGCGGAGAAATTACTACGAATGGAAAGCGCGAATTCCTTGATCGTGCCGGACAAGTATTCGCTACCGAATCGCAGTCTTAAAGTGTGGATCTGCTACCCGATGTGGGCTTGCATCAGGAATAGTGATCGCGACATCGCTCCCCGCGCACCCGTGTCCAAGCGAACGGGGCACCATTTTGAAGATGATATGGTGCCCGCACCTGAGCCCCAATTGCCGGAACTAAAAGTTGCCAATGAAATCCCTGAGCGACCTCAACCTGATGGTGGACGTGGAGATCTCCCATCGCAGTCTAATCTTTGGGCTAGGTTGGGGGAGGCTTAGCGGTGTGGACGGAGCGCGGACTTGCAGTCCGCTAGTCACGGCCATGGTCCATAGCGCAGGAGCAGTCGTGGGCATCCTGGTGGGCTAAAGTCCGCGCTCCATGAAAAATTCCCTTACCTGTTCAGGAAGATGTGGTAGGGTGCGAGCTTGAAATCCCTCCTCCCCAGCCAAGCCGATTGGTCCGACCTGAACCAACCAGAAATCTCCTTCCTCCACGAGCCCCAGCGTCGTCAGGAGCGGGCTGTGCTGTTAGGTAAAATTGCGGAATACCTGACGGTCAGTGTCTTCGTGCTGACGTTAGTGGCTTACGAGTGGATGCATTGGTATTTCCACTGGAAGCCGCAGCCACTGGGCTTCGGGCTCGTGGGCATGGCCATCGTGGGCTATGCGTGCATTCGCGTGGGACTCATTTTACCCCGGCTGCGAAGTCTGAAATTAGAGACGGCGGCAGCGTGGCAATTCCAGGATGCGCTCCAGCAACTATCACTGCGGGGATGCTATGTGTTCAATGATGTGGCCACTACGCAGGGGCAGTTTGTGGGCACGTTAGTGGTGGCCCCGGCGGGGGTCTTTTGTTTGCTGGTGCGGTATCTGAGCCGGTCCCATGATTTCTTTGAAGGGGTGACGTTTCAGGCTCCAGAGCAACTGACCGTGGGTGGGCATCCCGTGCCGGGCACCCCGTGCGTGCAGATACGGCGGATGTGTCAACATGCGGGCGCGCTGCTAGAGCAAGCAGGCTTACCGCCTGTGCCCGTGCAGCCCATCGTGGTCTTTCCGGCATGGACGATTAAGCTGGAAACGCCCCCCGCCGACAGCCCGGAGCCAGCCCTCTGGGTGGTGAATGAGACCTCCTTGATCGAGCAGATCCTCAGCCTCCCCCCGACGCTGGAGCCTAAGACCGTGATCGAATTATGTACCTGCCTAGAGCGACGGGTGCTGCCGCCCCGGGCGTAGGAAAGGAGCGCGCGCGTTGCAGGCTGTGGGCAAATAGAGGTTTACATTCAGCGTAAATTCCGATTCCATCAGCGCGCAATTCTTGACCCCTCCTTATGCCTGCGAAATCATCTCCCTCTCAATTCCTGCTCCGTCCTTGGCTCACTGGCCTCTGCTTGTTACCGAGCCTCGCCTTCAGTGCTAACATCTGGGATGGCGGCGGGGCGAATGCGAACTGGGACACGGCGGCTAATTGGGATGATGATCTGGTGCCTGCCAGCGGGGCGAATGTGACGTTCCAGACGGCGGTCACTTCTGGCGCGACGTTGCAGACGAATGGGAATCGGACCATCGGTATGTTGCTGGCGAATGGGGCGGCGGTTTCCACGCTCGGTGGAGCGACGGGAAATGTGCTGACGGTGGGCGGCGGGCTGATCACGTTTACCAATGCGGGGGCTTTTAATTTGAGTGTGCCGACGCTAGACATTGGTTCCGTTAATACCACTTGGACGGGCACCAGCACGCAGACGAATAACATCAATTCTAACCTCACGGGCACGGGCAAGATCATCAAAGACGGGGCTCACAATCTGCGGCTGCGGGGAAATAATCTGGGCCTCAGTGGCGGGTTCGATATTCTCCAGGGCAATTTAAATGTGGAGTTTGCGGTCACTGGGAATTCCTCCAAAGCACTGGGCACGGGGCCCATCACCTTTGCGAATCTCGCAACGGCCACGGGGAGCAACTCCGTTTCCATGAACGCGAGCGATGCCAATGCGATTTGGACTAACAACTTTGTTTTCAACAATGCGCACGCCACTCAGCAAGCTAGTCTCACCTACCAAGGCGGCGGGCAATGGCAGACGGTGGCCTTGACGGGCGCGTTCACCACTGGGCCAGCGGTGGCCGCCGTGGTAGCGGGACAGCGGCTGAACTTCGGCACGCCAGCAGGCTTTGTTTCCGGTGCTACGAACGTGCTCACGGAAGGTCGCTACACAGTGAGTGGGGATTGGAGCGGGTTCAGCGCGCTAACCACGAATGGGATTGCGCAGAATAATCGGGGGACGTTGCAGATTGATGCGCAGCAGTCCATCGCCCCTATGGGCGTGCCCTATCAGCTACAGAGTAATGACAGCACGCGCTTTATTAATAGCGCGAACGTCCCGGCAGCTAATAACGTGCCCGCTGCGAGTGCGAAGATCATTTTAAATGGGGCGTTCACCCTGGGGAATCGTCTGATCTTCGGAGGCACGAGCACTTATTGGGGTTACAACTCGCACCAGAGTTTCGGCTCCACGCAAGCGACCGGCACGGCTACGTTGTCCGGGAATGTGGCGCAAAATTCCTTCTCTGGGGCCAACTTCTTTTCCCTGAACAGTGGGACCTCGTTGGTCATGTCCGGCATTGTCAGCACGGATTCTCCGCTCAAGCGGGTGTTTATTAATGAAAAATATTCGTATCAAAACGGCCTGACTGGAGCGGCTGGCCTGACGTTGAAAACTCCGGTGGGGACGGTCTTGCTGAGCGGGATCAATACGTTCCAATCCGCCTTGCAGGTGAAGAACGGGACGTTGCAGATTGGCCATGCGAACGCGTTAGGGGGCAATGCCGTCAACGTGCTGCGGACGGGACTTTATGGTGGCAATGAAACGCGGGTGAACGCCGGGGCGAGCTTGGATTTGAATGGTCAAGCGTTGACCACCGAGCCTATTTTACTCAATGGCACGGGCGCCGGAGCCGCTGGAGCCTTGATAAATACGAGCGGCACGGCTGCTAGTGTTGGCGTGCCGAGCGGGGCGCTGGCATCCTTGCGGCTCACGGCGGTGGGCACGGCCTTCACCACGGTGCCCACGGTGGCGATCACGGGCGGCGGGGGCACGGGAGCCACGGCTACCGCGTCGTTGGGTGTCACGGACAGCACCTTCGTGGTGACTTCCGGCACTCAAACGTATTCCCAACCGCCGAACGTCACCATCGCGAGCGGCGGCGGAAACAGCGCCACGGGCATTGCGGTCATCCCGGCCACGGGCGGCCTAGTTTCCGCTATTTTAATTACCCATCCAGGCAGCGGCTTTACCACCGCGCCGACTGCGACCTTCGCGGGCGGCACGGCCTTGGTGGCTGGCACTTTGCCTACGGCGGTGGGCAATGCGGCCAACTTCTGCGTGAATGGTCTGACTCTAACAGCAGCTGGCACGGGCTATGTCACCACGCCTGCGGTGGCCGTCACAGGCGGTGGTGGCAATGGCGCGGTGGCCGCTGCGGCCTTGTCTTCCGGCATTATGTTGGAAAGCGATTCTGCGATCGGCGGCAGTGGCGACGTGGCGATTTCCGCTCCCATCGAAGGCGCGTTCGGCATTGCCAAAGTAGGCACGGGCACGCTGACGATGGCGCGGCCAGAGGGGCAACTTTACACGGGCACCACCACGATTTCCGTCGGGAAATTATTGGCCAATAACACCACCGGAAGCGGCACGGGCAGCGGCCCGGTGAGCGTGGGAGCCAGCGGCACGCTGGGCGGCACGGGCACGGTGAGTGGCGCGGTAACGGTCGAGGGCACGCTGGCGGCAGGGGCATCCGTGGGGACGTTGCGCACGGGACCAGTGACGTTGTCGGCCACGGGGACGTTAGCCGTGGAGCTAAATACCTCGACGAGCACGGCGGATAAAGTGATCGTCACGGGCGGCTTCAATGTCACGAACGGAGCCAAGATCACACTTACCGATTTGGGTGCCAACGATCCGATCGCGATTGGCACGCGGCTGGTCATTGTCGATTATTCGACGACTTGGAATGGCAACAACCTCACGTTAGGAGCCACGCCAGTGCTGGATGGCGCGACGATCACGCTGGGGGCCAACACCTTCAAAGTGGACTACGATTACGATCAAGGCGGGGGCGATTTGGCCTTCACGTTGGAAGCCGTGCTCACGGGTGGCAATGCGCCTCCTAGTGCAGTGGCACAGTCTGTTTCCACCAATGAAGACACCCCGTTAAACATCACCCTCAGTGGCACCGACCCGGAGAATGCTCCGCTGACGTTTGTGCAAATCGGCACGCCAACCAAGGGCGTGCTCAGCGGCACGGCTCCCAACCTCACTTACACGCCTAACCTCAATGCCAACGGCCCGGACAGCTTCACTTTTAAAGTCAACGATGGCTCCATCACCAGCGCGCCAGCGACGATCACCATCAGCATCACGCCGATCAATGATGCGCCCGTGGCTACCGCTGCCGCGCTCTCCGTGCCTGCAAATACCAGCTCTGCCGTGCCCCTAATGGCCTCGGATGTGGACAGCGCTAGCCTGACTTACACGGTCACAGTGCAGCCCAACCACGGTACGCTGGCGGGCACGGCTCCCAATCTCGTTTATACGCCTGCCTTCAATTACGAAGGCCCGGACTCGCTCAGTTTCACGGCCAATGATGGCGCGCTGACGAGCAGCGTAGCCGTCATTTCAATTACCGTGGTGGATGGCAATGACCTCCCCGTGGCGGCTGCCAAAACGCTGACCACTGCCGAGGACACTCCGGCTAGTGTGACCCTCAGCGGGAGCGATGAAGAAGGCGCGACGTTGACTTACCAAATCGTCGCCACCCCGCTCCATGGCCGACTCAGCGGCACGGCTCCGGCTTTGACTTACACGCCGGACACGGACTACAGCGGCAGTGATTCCTTCGTCTATCGGGTCAATGATGGTGCCCAGTTTAGCGCGGCGGCCACCGTTTCCATTACCGTCACGGCGGTGAATGATATTCCCGTGGCCACGCCGCAGAGCGTGAGTCTGTATGTGGATGTGCCCAAGGCGATCACGCTGAAAGCAGTGGATGCAGACAGCGCCTCGCTGACCTATGCCGTCGTCGCATCTCCCACCCATGGCTCGCTCAGTGGCACGGCCCCGGCCCTAACTTATACGCCGAGCACCGGTTACACGGGAGCGGATGCGTTTACCTTTACCGCCAATGATGG
>JAYVOP010000189.1:0-1588 GCA_043757865.1 Verrucomicrobiales bacterium
GGCGGCGGGCCGAAACGGTCTCGCCAGTTTTTCACTAACTCCGTTAGCTGCTTGTGGCTGGTGACTTCCGCTAACTGTTTATAGGCGCTGATCCGCAGCGGGGCTTCTTGGATGTAACTGGCCACTAGGAGCGCGGGCAATTTCTTAGGATTAGCGGCTAGATCTGCTTCGTTAAAGGCCACGAAATCTAGATCCAGAGCCACTTCCAGCCGATCTTGCGGCTTCTTTCCTTGCAGTCCAGCGACGGCGGATTTCAGCACTTGGCAATAGAGATCAAAGCCAATGGCGATCACGTGGCCGCTCTGTTGCGTGCCTAGCAAGTTGCCCGCACCACGAATTTCCAAGTCCCGCATGGCGATTTTGAAGCCGCTGCCCAGGCTGGTGTATTGCCTAATGGCGTTCATGCGTTTCCTCGCATCCGTGGTGGTGAGGAGATGTTTCGGCAGCATTAGATAAGCATACGCCTTCACTCCAGAGCGGCCCACGCGGCCCCGCAGTTGGTAGAGATCCGCTAAGCCGAACCGATCTGCACGATCAATGATGATGGTGTTGGCGTTCGGAATATCGATGCCGCTTTCGATGATCGTGGTGCTGACGAGCACGTCCGCTTGGCCCGCGATAAACGTCGTCATCACTTGTTCCAGCAGGCCTTCCTCCATCTGGCCATGGCCCGTTACCACCTTGGCCTCTGGACAAAGATTGCGGATCTTATTGGCCGTGCCTTCGATGGTTTCCACGCGGTTATGCAGGAAATAGACTTGGCCACCACGCTTGATTTCACGGTCGATCGCCTTGCGGATCACGCGTTCGTCGTAGCCGAGGATGGTGGTATCTACCGGGATGCGATTCGGGGGCGCAGTCTCGATGGTGCTCATGTCCCGTGCGCCCATCAGGCTTAAATAGAGCGTCCGCGGAATGGGCGTGGCGCTGAGCGTGAGCACATCTACGAGCCGGAACATTTCCTTGAAACGTTCCTTATGTTTCACGCCGAAGCGCTGCTCCTCATCCACCACCACTAACCCTAAATCTTTATACGCCACATCCTTGGACACCAGCCGATGCGTGCCCACACAAATGTCCACGGATCCATCTGCCAGGCCTGTCAGCACGCCCTTGGTCTCCTTGGCGGTGCGATACCGATTCAGCAATTCCACCTTGATGGGATAGTCCGACATCCGTTCCCGCAGCGTGTTCCAGTGCTGTTGCGCTAACACGGTGGTGGGACACAGCAGCGCCACTTGTTTCCCGCTCATCACCGCCTTGAAAATGGCGCGGATGGCCACTTCCGTTTTCCCAAAACCCACATCCCCACAGATCAGCCGATCCATCGCTTGCACGCTTTCCATGTCCGCTTTCGTCTCGTTGATCGACTTAATTTGATCCGCCGTTTCCTTGTAAATAAAGGAATTTTCAAACTCGAACTGCCATTTGCTATCTGGCGCATGAGCATAGCCCAGGCCCGTCTGACGCTCTGCCTGGATGCGCAGCAACTCCGCCGCATAGTCCATGATGGACTTCTCCGCCTGCTTCTTCACCTTCGCCCATTTGCCATCGCCTAACGTGGCCAGCTCCGGATTCTTCCGCCCCA
>JAYVOP010000190.1:0-5753 GCA_043757865.1 Verrucomicrobiales bacterium
CTTGGGGAAAACACCCCATATCGTGATTTTCGATTCTGCGCGATAAGGGAGCATCATGAAAACTTCATCCCGCAAACTTCTAAGCTTACTTGTTCCATCCAGCCTAGTCTTTACATTGGTTCTGGCTACTTTTTCACTGAAAGCGGAGCCACCTTCCCCCCATCTCACGGAGGCTACGACCGCGATGCGGGGCTGTGATGAATTGAAAACTTTACGGCAAAAATTGCAGATCGACTTTCGTCTGCAAGCCGCCACCATGAAGCAAGAAATCACGAAATTGAACGATGCCCCTGCGGACCAACAAGTGGCCTTGCTAGTGCAAACATTGACCCATCTCACGGAACAACAAACGGCCCTGGCCGCACGTCAGATTGATGTCGAAGACGAGCTTCTGGAACATACGCTTCAGCACGTTCACATGGGCGCGGAATCCGTGGCCTCCTGCCCATTGTTTCGGAAGCCCGTGATTCCAGCCACGGAAGGCATCCCGACTTTGAAATAATATGGCATTCCCCGTCAGCCTCACCTCACTCTTACTCCATTAAAGCCTCATTTAATCTCATGAACAAAATCGCCTTTCTCGGAAACTACGCCCCACGTTGTTGCGGTATCGCGACGTTCACCCAGGACCTCCGCAATGCCGTACTGAGCACGCGCTCGAGTTTACAGGCTCCAGTTGTGATGATGACTGATAAACTCTACGGTTACGCCTACCCCAAAGAGGTGCAGCTGAAGATTGAGCACGAGCAGCGTTTGCAATATCGGCAGACTGCCCAGGAATTGAACCAAAGCGGCATCGAAGTCCTTTCACTACAGCACGAGTATGGCATCTACGGCGGACGCTGCGGAGCATGGCTCTTGGATCTCTTGCGGGATCTCAGGGTGCCAGTGGTCACTACGTGTCACACCGTATTAGCGCAGCCCTCCCGTGAACAACATCACGTCCTCTGCTCCATTGCCCGCCACTCTAGTCAGATGATCGTCATGGCTGAAAAAGGCCGCTCCTTTTTGCGCGAAATATATGGGGTGCCGGATGATAAAATCACCGTCATTCCGCACGGCATTCCAAATGCTCAAGTCAGCCCGGAACAGCGCACAGCAGTGCGTCAGTCGCTCGGGTGGTTGAACCGTCGGGTAATGTTCACCTTTGGCCTCTTGGCTCCAAACAAAGGGCTCGAATACGCAGTGCGCGCGCTTCCAGCCATTGTCAAAAAACACCCGGATTTGCTCTACGTGATTGCCGGAGTTACGCATCCTAACCTAGTGCAAGAGGAAGGTGAAGCGTATCGTGAAAGTCTCCTCACCCTCGCGACAGAGTTAGGAGTCTCGCGTCATTTACAGTTTATTGACCGTTTTGTTAGTCGAGACGAGTTGGTCAACCTCCTAGCCGCTGCCGATCTCTACACCACGCCATATTTAAATGAAGCGCAGATCACCAGTGGCACGCTGGCCTACGCCTATGGCTTAGGTAAACCAGTCATTTCCACGCCTTATTGGCACGCGGCAGAGTTGCTAGCCAAAGGACACGGCCTGTTGGTTCCTTTCCGTGATCACGAAGCTTTATCCACTGCTGCGCAGATGCTCCTGGATCATCCTACCCTCAGTGCCTCCATGTCCGCCGCAGCCTTACAACATGGGAGGGAGATGACTTGGTCCGCCGTGGGCGCCCGCTATCTGGAGGTTTTTCGGCATGCTTCAGCGCCACCTGTGCGCCGGATGACACCTGCCTGGACATCTCCTACGACTCAACGCACCCACTCCCTTCACACCAACTAAGCGCCACGCATGGACAATGTGAACCTCATGCGAAAGCTCCCTCTCAGCCTGCGACCTGATCCACGGCGGGTGCTCATACGCCCATTTTGGCCCGCCGCTGAACCGCGCTCGCATCATCCGACCAACATCGAGCGAGCGTTAAAAATTTGCCTACGTATCTTGGCGCTTACAGAACCCGAAGTGGAGGACCAGTGGCGCATTGTCTGTGATGATTTTGCTGAGCGGCACTTAGACCTCAGCAGTTACTTCCTCCGACGCTTTGAAGAAATTAAGTTTCTCCCTACAGATGCGCCCTTGTCGCTGACCCGCCAACTTCTGATTGGTGCCTACTTCACCAGCGAGTATTCTTTAGAAGCGGCCGCGTTGTTTAATCCTAGCATCGTCGCCTGCCCAGATCAGACGGGCCTTCCTCCCGGAGCAATGCGTTTCGTGTTGAGCCTCCGGGCCGTGGGAGAAGGCCACATTTCCTCCATCTGCTTTCGTTGCGGGGTGTTAACAGAAAACTTTGAAATTGATGTGGGGGAACCAGCCCGCTGGGTGGTAGAGGCGGAACGCGTGGTAAACACATGTTTTCAGCGAACCTGGTTTCAAAAAAAAGCTAAGGAATTGGGGGTGGACGCGTTGTTCTTAGAGGGCGTGCTCAAAGGTCTGCCGGAATGCTTTACGGAGGCCCATCTCACCGAGGCGATCACCTTAGTTGGCGGAAACCATCCAAAACGGGTGGTGGAGGGAGAGCGCCTAGTGCTGCTCGCAAAATCAAATTTTGAAGTCGCCTTCCATCCGGAGCAACGCTATTCGGAACGCGCGATCTTTCCCATCTCGCCTAGCCAGACCAATGGCATCGAAGATACACGCTTTGTTCATTTCACGGATGAAGATGATAGTAAAATCTATTACGCCACCTACACCGCCTATGATGGCCGAGTCATCTTCCCACAACTTTTAGAGACGAAGGATTTTCTCAATTTTCAGTTCCGCACCTTGCATGGAGCTGCGGTGCAAAATAAAGGCATGGCGCTGTTTCCCCGACGCATCGGAGGAAAATTCGTCATGCTCAGTCGGCAAGATAATGAGAACATCCGCATCATGTTTTCGGATGAAGTCGACTGCTGGGAAACCTCCGAAATCCTCGCCCGACCGAGCTATCCCTGGGAATTTACTCAACTAGGCAATTGTGGCTCGCCCATTGAATTGGATGCTGGCTGGTTAGTCCTGACGCATGGCGTTGGAGCCATGCGCAAATACTGCATCGGGGCCATGCTGCTTGATAAAGACGAACCCAGGCGGATCATTGCCAGACTGACGGAACCACTCATCCGTCCCGCCCCAGAGGAACGTGAAGGCTACGTCCCTAACGTGGTTTATACCTGTGGAGGCCTAGTGCATCGGGATCACTTATTCCTGCCATATGCTACGTCTGACTGGTATACTTCGTTCGGTGTGGCCAGTATTTCTAAACTACTGGCTGCAATGAGCTAAGCCGTGCGCAGCACTATTCGTCTGGGGGAGTATCTTGTGAAATATCAGGCAGCCCCTCTGGCAGTGCTTTCGCATTTTCGTAAGCTCGTGCCAACTCGGTCAGCGTTTCGTTTGCCGCCTTCTCCTCTTCGAGGACATCCTGTAAAATGGAAGTCGCATCTTTGTTTGCTAGCAGAACGGCCCATTCATATAAGCAACCGTAGGAGGCGATCTCGAGATGCGAAATCTTCTGGGCTACGCAAATTAAGGCTGCGTCCATCACTTGCGTCCCACCGTAACTGCTTCCGACTGCCACGGCCTGCTGGAGCAAGGCGCTCGTGGGGTCGCTGGTGCTGCGGCACACCTCTTTGCCAAAGGAGCAGAAGACTTGCTCGATCTTTTTAATTTGACTACTGGTAGCGAGGAGGTGGCAATGAAAAGCCTTTTGAAGTTCCGGATCTGTGGCGCCTTTGGTGAATCCTGGCAAAGCTGTCAGGACGCGTTGCTCAGCGTCATAGCGTTCTGCCAATTCATCCAGAAAGAGATTTTCCAATGTTAGAGATGAGGCATTCATGGGTTTACAAAGTAGGAATGAGTGGTGTTCAAGAAGCGCAATGGTGTGGGGCAGCGATGGTGGTAAAAGCAATGATTAGCTAGTTTCATGAATAGTCTGCTGAGGTTTTGGATTGGTTGAGCCTGAGCCATTTCTCATACAGGTGCCATGGGGTGTTTCCCTGCCGTGAGCCAGCCTCTGGGGTGAACGCTGCCCTACAGTCCTAAGGTAGGAAAAAACCCCATATCCACAGACACTATGTATGACAGATTATCTGTACTAATATCACACCCAAAGTTCTGTGTGAATATGCCCGTATCCCCTATTAAACTCATGGAAGTCCTGCCCCCCCCACGCCGCCCCAATTTACTGCGTGCACATCCCCCAGCGTCCAAGGCGCGGCAGGGGGAGGAAGGCTTTATTGGCGTCACGTTAGACGGCAGAACGTCTACCCTGCCCCCCTTGCGTTTAGATCATTTGATCCGCATGACCGATGCCACAGGCATCTTCCAGCACGCGCGCTACAATGTGCCGGACTATCATCATGGTTATTGCACCGAGGCAATGGACCGCAATGATCTGGGCCTGCCGCTCTATGACGCAAGAACTGGCGGCTGTCGTGATGACCTCCACCGTGACCGCCTCAACCAAAACCAAGGTGCAGAATCCTCCTTGGCCTTCCTCTTATCTCTCGCAGAAATGAGCCCCCTCGCGCACCCATGGACCATCAGCCACCCTCCACGTCCCTCTTGGTTTAAGATTGTGCATCCGAGAGCTTGAGGTTCCCGTTAAAGAGAAGTCGCAAACACGTGGCACTTATTTTTATTTTTTATGACAACTCCCGCTCCTTTGCCCGTCGCGCCTAGCGCAAATTACTTAGCCTTGGATGAATCCGCATCCAGCAATTTTTCTGGATACAACGAGATGCCCGAATTCGCATTTTTCGAGTTCATCGCACAATCATATTACCAAGACCTTTTTCGCTTTGCCTTCTCGCTGACCCATAGAGAGGAAGACTCCGCCGATTTGGTGCAACAAGTCTTTACCACTTGGGCACGAAAAGGGCACCAGCTCCGTGACCGCACCAAAGTCAAATCATGGCTTTTCACCACCCTGCATCGTGAATTCATTTACCGTTATCGCTTGGAACTCCGTGGTCCCGTCAGGTTAGATAATCCAGAGACACACAGCGAGAAGGTTGTGAGTTTCGAGCCGAGAATAGATCGGGAAATTGACGGTAAATTAATCCTGGGTGCGCTTGATCTCCTCGAAGAACCTTATGGTGAATCCATGCGGCTCTTTTTTGTCTCTGAGCTGAACTATCGCGAAATTGCGGAGACTCTCCATGTGGCGATTGGCACCGTCATGTCCCGCCTGTCCAGAGGCAAAGCGCTGATGCGCAAACAGCTCGAGCGGCCTCTGTCCGCCTAATGCCTTTTACCAAATCAATCGTTTTATGAAAACTCTCCGCCCGCTTCTTATCGCTTTCCTGCACGGCACCTTGTTGAGATCAGTTCCTGCCGCAGACAAAATCGACTGGCAACCATGGACTGACGAAACCTTTGCAGCGGCTAAGGCGCAAAACAAATTTGTGATTTTAGACTTGGGTGCAGGGTGGTGTCACTGGTGCCATGTGATGGACGAAATTACCTATGCGGACCCCGCCGTCATTAAGGAAATCAACGCTCATTATTTAGCC
This sequence comes from Verrucomicrobiales bacterium, assembly GCA_043757865.1. Taxonomy (GTDB): domain Bacteria; phylum Verrucomicrobiota; class Verrucomicrobiia; order Verrucomicrobiales; family V1-33; genus JAGNEJ01. The sequence continues at coordinate 5,487 of JAYVOP010000190.1, forward strand.
GTGCGCGTCGATCAAGATGCCCGACCTGACCTTGCGAATCGCTATGAAGACTACGGTTGGCCAGCCACCGTCATTTTTAAATCGAATGCGAGCGAACTCGCCAAACGTCGTGGTTATTTGCCCCCGAAAACCATGCTAGGATTGCTGGAAGCCATCGTTGCCGATCCCACGCCCGGCCCGTCTGTGCAGCCAGACACAGCCTTCGTGGCTTCCGATGACAGCGCTCTAACTGAAATCCAACGCAGCGAAGCCCGTCAACTATTGCGT
>JAYVOP010000191.1:0-1578 GCA_043757865.1 Verrucomicrobiales bacterium
AGAAATTGCCGACTACATGGACATCATCGCCAACGAGTCCCGCGTGATGACAATCATCAAGGAGGAGCTGCAAGTCATCAAGGCCAAGCACGCCACGCCGCGGATGTCCCAGATCATTGCGGATGATTCGGACATCACCACCATTGATCTCATTGCCAATGAAGCGCAGATCATCACGATCACGCACCGGGGTTATATGAAGCGCACCATTGCCAGCGCCTTCCGCAGTCAGCGACGCGGCGGTAAGGGCATGAAGGGCATGGCCACGCGCGAGGCCCAGCATGACGATGAGGTGGATGATTTTGTGGAGCACATGTTTAGTGCCAGTTCGCATGATTACCTGATGTTCTTTACGAATACGGGGCGGGTCTATGTGGAGCGCGTTTTCCAAATCCCCGAGGCGGATCGCACGGGGAAAGGCCGCAGCATCAAGAATCTGCTGAACCTGCGTGCAGAGGAAAAAATCGCCAGTGTGCTGCGGGTAGCGGCAGAGGGCGAAAAAGATAAGGACACGACGTTTAGCGATAATAAATTCGTGATTTTCGGCACCAAGAATGGGGTGGTGAAACGGACGAATCTCTCGCAATACCGCAATTTCCGGAAGGATGGGATCATCGCGATTACGATTCAAGAGGGTGATTTCCTGATCGGCTGTTTGTTGACTTCTGGCCGAGATGAGATCGTGCTAGTAACGCATGCAGGCTACAGCCTGCGTCTGAAAGAATACGCCGAAACTGTGGAAGCCAAAGATGGAGAGTCCCCTGTGATCGACGTGGAAGAAGTCCGGGCCGATGAACCTGAAGACGATGCGGACACTGATGCTGATGCCGACACCTATGAGGCTGAATCCGAAGCAGGCGAGGAAGCGGGAGGTAAGTCCAAGGGCGGCCTGCGGAACATGGGTCGGCAAGCCAAGGGGGTGCGCGGCATCAAGCTGCGCAAGGGCGATTACGTAGTCAGCCTAACCATCGTGGAATTAGGCGCTATGTTGCTAGTAGCCAGCGAGAACGGCCTAGGTAAACGCAGCAGCTTCGATGAATACCGCATCCAAAGCCGCGGCGGCAAAGGTATCATCACTATGAAGACCACGGAGAAAGCGGGCAAAGTGATCGGTGCGTTAGTCGTCCACGAAGAAGACGAACTCATGCTCATGACCACCAGCGGCCAAAGCGTCCGGATCCCAGTAAACCAAATCCGCGAGACGGGCCGCAACGCCCAAGGCGTGAAGCTACTAACGCTCAAGGGCGGAGAGCAACTGCGGGACATCGCCAAGGTGATTTCTGATAAGGAAGACCTCGAAGGTGAGGCCACAGATGGTGAAGCGGTGACTGAGGGTGAAGTGATCGATGGCGGGGAAGCTGAGGAGGAAACGGAGGTTTCGCCTGCGGATGATGCGGAATCCTAGCCTATCAAAAGCCACTGTAGAGCCGCCCCGTTGACTCTATTTTAGCCGCATGAATTACACAGCGATTATCAAACAAGGGCACAACGGGAATCAGTGGGGAGTGGACTCCGACGAATTTCTTGCTATCTAGACTGAATGAGCGAACTCAACATCAAAGCATTTTATAGCCAATC
>JAYVOP010000192.1:0-21902 GCA_043757865.1 Verrucomicrobiales bacterium
CCGCTCAGCGCCAGCGTGCCGCCTGTTAGGGTCACTTTATCATTTGCTCCCGTGGGCGAGTTAGAAAGTTGGAAACTCAACGTTGTGCCTTGTAGATTCAGCCCCGCAGCGCCCAGACTCATCGTTCCCACCAGGCCTGTGGCCGCGCCCGGTGAGAGCTGACTGCCGCTGGCCAGGGTCACGCTGCCGGTGGTGCTGCCCGTGCCACGGAGCTTCGCGCCACTGGCCACCGTCAGCGGCGTATTGCCTAACGTGCCATTTAAAATGAGTTCCCCCGCGCTCACCGTCGTGGCACCGCTGTGCGTGCTGGTGCCTGTGAGCGTCCACGCGCCCGTGCCCAGTTTCGTGATGGCGGCTGCGCCTTGGCCTCCATCGGTAATGTGCCCGGCAAACGTCGTGCTCGTATTCAACGCACCGATCACATAGGTGGAGACTCCAGTTGTGCTGGTGGAACCAGTCAGCGTGGTGTTTACCCCACCACTCAGCGATCCTAGATTCACCGTGCCACCGCCATTCCGATTACTCATGGTGACGTTGTTGGTGCCCAGATCGAACGTGGCTAGACTACTGCCACTGACGCCATAGAAGCGGAGAAATCCGGTGCTTGTGCCCATCGCCACGGTCCCGCTGAAGGCGCTCATGTCGCCTTGCAGGGAGTGGGTCACATTGCTTAACGTGGCCTGCCAGCGACCCGACCCGGTCCAGGAACCCGTCAGAAAATTTCCACCGGGGTAAACATTCACCGTGCCCAGAATGGCCAACGGATTACTCATGGATCCGCCCATCATCAACGTTCCGCCGAGCAATGTCAGCGGTCCCGTGCCAATCGAGGAGCCATTGTTCATCCCGATGGCTCCTTCTTCTAACGTGACGCCAGTGAAACTATTGGGCCCCGTATTGGTAAATGTCAGGGTGCCAGAACCCGCCTTGCGCAAGGCCCCGCCGCTGTTGATGGCTCCGGCACCACTGACGGTATAGTTTCCCGCGCCACTCACGCTCACCGGGCCGGGGGCCACGCTAGCCGCTAAATTTAAGGTGGGCGCGTGCGAGCCGGAGTCATCGAAGGTCACGGCATCGCCCGGGCCAAAAGTCGTCGGGCTGGTGCCTCGCAGGAAATTCGTCGTGCTAGTATTCCAGGCGTTAGCCGTGCCATCGCCCTTCCATTTCAAGTCCCGTGGCAGGGCCGCCGTGGAGACTAACACGGCAAATGTCTGCGTCCACTGACTGCCCGCTGCGTCTTGCACTTTGAACTCAAAGCGCGCCCGGCCATTGGTGTCCACCATAGGCACGAAGTGAACCAAGGAGCCACCAGAGCCAGATTGCGTGACCACGCCGCCCACCACATTGCTCAGGGTAAACGTCGGCGTGACCGCAAATCCGCTGGTGTATTTCCGCAGATCCACATCCAGTGCAGTGGGGTCCGTGGTGGTATTCCGAGACACCACGCCATGCGGGATGCAGAGGTAATGCAGGTATTCTTCTAGCCGCGTGTAGCCCGCCACCGTGCCCGCAGGAAAGAACGTGGTGCCCGTAAGCAGGCCGCCGCTGTTGGCCATGGAGGTATTGTGATCGTCCGTGGCCACGGTCCAGCCCAGCGCAGTCTCCCAATAGTCCGGCATCCCATCCCGATCACTATCCGCCGGAGCCGCCGTGGAATTCAGCAGGCCGATGCCGCCATTGGCCGCACCAGATCCAGCCTCGCTAGTGACGTGATGCCGCGTCTGAGTCATGAGTTCACTGAGTAAAATGGTGTCTGGCTCATCCCGCAGCGGCTTGGCGGCATCGCTCTCTAAGCGCAGCGGCCCCGCAGAGGAAGCGATCTTTTTAAAGGCCACCAGCGGATCGTCCACCGTGACGGGGATCCCTGTATTCACCACGGCTGCAGCCAGATGCTCCACATCTCCCGAGACCATGCCAAAGCCCGTATCCGTGCCATCTAACACGCCGTTGACGTTCCCATCTAGCCGGTTGTTCGACATAAAGAGATGGAAATTCCACGCCCCATTCCGATCCAGCCCGCCTTTCTCTAGCGCCTTGCTCTTGCTGGTGGTGGAGAGAAAATAATTCCCCACCACATTGGCGTTCCAATTCGCAGGCGTCTGGGAGTCGGCTAGGATAAATCCGATGTCCCAGTCAAAGGTGACGTTATTTACCCAATCCAATAACGAGGGCCGCGCCTTAGGATTCCGCGTGTGGTTATGCGCCCACAGCGAGTGGTGGGAGGTGGCATGATTTTGATCCCACAGCCCGCCACAGGAATGGCTTTCCAGGCCCCACGCATTGATGGACCACTGGAAGGTGAGGTTCTCTGGCGGGCTGCCGAAGCTGGACATATTTTCATCCGTGCTGAACTCCATGCAGCAGTGGTCAAAGATGCTATTCAACGATCCACTATCTAGATCCACCGCATCGCCCCCAGCGGCTTGCTTCCCATAACGGAAGCGGAAATGCCGACAGACAAAATCATCTCCCGAGACGCGGAAGACCCCATCTTTCAATCCAAAGCCATCCCCCGGAGCCGTCTGACCAGCGATGGTGAGCTTCGATGCGGTCAGCCGCATCGTGCTCACATGCGCATAGCCACTGACATCAAAGACAATGGTGCGCCCCGCCGCAGGCACCGTGGCCACACCATCCGCCAGCGAGCCTGCGCCACTGGAATTCGTGTTGGTGACATGATACACATCCCCGCCGCGTCCGCCTAACGCATTGGCCCCCGCACCCTCTGCCCCTGGAAAAGCAGGGATGGCAACGGAACGCGAGGAGGTGAGAAGGAGGATGAACAGCCAACGAGCAGAGAGGGACATGGCGCTACTTATACCAGTGAAGGACGCTGAGGTGCTACTGGAAAAATCGCCCACGGAGGCGATGGCGGAGATTTTCCCAGTCGGGATTGACGGACTGAAGTCCGCGCTTCGAGGATTGATTTGCCCCTCGACAACGTGGCCTCCTTTCCCCACCATGCGCGGCTCATGTCCACTGTTCCACTAACTGCTAAGGATCTTCCGGCTGCCTCCCGTTGGGGGCTGCGGGGGGATGTGACGTGGCGGCTACTGCGCACGGCAGTGCGAGGCGTGCCGTGGTATGCGGAGGGGTTGCTGAATTATTTCTGGGCGGGGCTTATTGGGCTAGGCGCGCGGGAGCCCCGGCGGGAGCTGGCGCGGAATCTCCGCGCGTTAGGGGTGCCCTGGGCGGGCTACCGGGCGTGGCGGGCCTTTCACCAGATCGGCGCGGTATCGGTGGATTCCATTCATGCGCAGGATGATCCGCAGTGCCTGCAATGGCACGTGTTAGGGCGGGAGCATCTGGAAGCCGCTCAGCAGACGGGCCGCCCGGTGGTGCTCTGGACGGCCCACATGGGCAGCTATGATGCGGCGGCGGCATTCTTTGCCCACCGCATCGGCGCACGGCTCCATGCGGTTCGGAAGCCAGAGCGGAATGCGGAAATGCAGCGCATCCGCGAGCAAGATCTGCGCAGCCGTGAGAGCCCCCACTACGTGACGCTCTACAATGCCAACGCCGAGGAAAGCCTAGGCCTGGAGCTGCTGCGCGTGCTGAAGGAAGGCCACTGGGTGGCGCTGCAAGCAGACCGCGCGCTGCCCGGCCTAGCCTCATTTTCCCTGACTGATAACGGGGAAACGTGGTCCCTGCCTCGGGGCCCGTTCTTCCTGCCCATGGCGGCAGGAGCGGTCTGCCTGCCAGTCTTCGTGCGGAGGACCGGGCCGCGTCAGTATGGCGTGCAATTTTATCCTCTCATCACCCCACCCGCCACGCGAGATCGGGCCGCCGCCCTGCACAGCCTAGCCACCGCGTGGCTGCCGCTGCTGCGGGACACCGTGCGGGCCGCTCCAGATCAATGGTTTGTCTTTGAAAATGTCGTCACCAACCCCACCTCCGCCACCACCGCCCATCCTGCCTCGTGATCGTTTCAGCCTGCCGGGAGGCCGTTTGCCGCTGATGCAGTTGCTAGGGCCACGGCGGCCACGGCCTGCGCTGGGGCATTTCTTTGCCGCTGCGCCAGCAGTGTCCTGGCCTTGGGAGGGCTTCCTGCCCACCGTATTAGCGTGGGGCGTCCTCGCGGGAGCTGCCGCCCGTGTGACCACGCCCGTCTGGGCGTGGACGGGGGCGTGGTTTGGGATGCTGCTGCTGGCGATTTGCAGTGGGCTGGCGCGCACGGATCGGGGGCGGTTCGGGGTATTTCATGCGGGCTTGGCCGCCGCCGCGTGGGCGGCCTGGCCGCAGCCTGGATGGCCGCACGCATGGGCACTGGCGGGGCTCAGTTTCTGGGCCGCCAATGCCGTGGCCTGGCTCTGGCTGCGGGCGCGAGAAACGGTGCTGGGCGTGGGGGCCATCCTCGTAGCGCTGCATCTGTTGCCGCTGCTGTTAGGATGGCCGGGGATGCTGCTGGGCTGGGGCGCGGTGGGACTGCTGTTAGTCAGCACCACGCTGCGGCCGCAGAGCGTGCTCTTTGGCGCGGCAGCGGCGGTCTTTCCCACTACGCGACGCGAGGTCTGCCTTACCATTGATGATGGGCCGACGGATGATACCGAGGCGTTTCTCAGTGAGTTAGGCGCACGCGGACACCGGGCCGTTTTTTTCCTGATCGGGGATCGGGCCGCCGCGCATCCGGTGGAGGCCCAGCGCATCCAGCAGGCGGGGCATGTAATTGGGAATCACACGCAGACGCATCCCGCTTACTGGTTCTGGAGTTACGCTCCGCAGCGGCTGCGGCAGGAAATGGAGCGGGCGCAGGAAACGCTGCACGCCATCCTGGGCAAGGTTCCGCGCTTGTTCCGGGCTCCGGCAGGTTTTCGGAATCCGTTCTGTAATGTGGTGGCAGAGCAGTTAGGATTGGAAGTCGCAGGGTGGCATGTGCGGGGTCGGGATGGGGTGTGCGCGGACGTGCCCCAGGTGCTAGCGCGCCTCCGCCGTGGACTGCGGCCAGGGGCCATTTTACTGATCCATCAAGGCCTGCCGCAGTCCCTGGCGGTGCTCCAAGGAACGCTGCGCATGTTAGAAGAAGAGGGCTACGCAGTGGTGATCCCCAGCGGGTGGTAATGACTACTCCAGCCCCAGGCCCTTAGTCTTCAAGTGAGCGATGGTCACGGGCAACTGGGCTTCCACGGTGGGGGCTTCGTCCTCGATAAAGAAATGCTCCACGCCGATTTTCTTAGCCTCTGCGATTACTGCGCCCCAGTCCACCACACCGGTGCCACAGGCCACATTTTCCTCGTTAGGCGCATGGCCCGTGAGATTGCCAATGCAGCCTTTCTTCCAATCCTTGAGGTGCATGAGCTTGTATCGGTTGGGATACTTTTCCATCAGCTTCACCGGGTCTTGACCGGGGTGGATCATCCAGAAGACATCCATCTCAAAGTCCGCAATGCCTGGCTTCATTTCCTTCATCATCAGATCATAGAGGGTGCCATCGCCAAAGGGTTGGAACTCATAACCGTGAGCGTGATAACAGAAAGTGAGACCGTTCTCTTTCAATACCTCGCCCGCTTTGTTAAAGACGGCAGAGGCCTTGTGGGCATCGGCCTCGCTAAAGACGGCATTGTCATGCGGCACCCAGGCGCAAGCCACGTAGCGGCAGCCCAGCGTTTTGGCCTCTGCGGCCACGGCAGCGGGTTCCTTATCCAACCGTTCAAAGGGCCAATGACCGCCTAAGGCTTTGAGCCCACGCTCGTCCAGCATTTTCCGAAAGGCCGTTGGCTCCAAGCCATTCACCCCTGCGATCTCTACCTCCTTGATGCCCAGCGCCTTCACCTTATCCAAGGTGCCCGGCAGATCCTTTTTGAAGCTGTCCCGCAGGCTATATAACTGCAAGCCGATGGCTGGCACCGGGGCGGATTTCTGAGCTAAGGAAAAGGTGCCAGCAAGGCCAGCGACGACGGCAATAAGGGTGAGCGGAAATAATTTCATAAGTGGAAGCCTGTTCTGGCGAGTCCGCCAGGGATGGTCAAGAGTATTTATGAGGAGCCTGCGCTGGATCGTAGCGCGTGCTCAAGATTTTCGTTTGCAATTAAAAGCAGACCTCCCAGAGTGCGCTTTCTTCAACGAAGGTCACGCCTCGCTAGCTCAATTGGTAGAGCAGTTGACTCTTAATCAATTTGTTTCAGGTTCAAGTCCTGAGCGAGGCACTTCGTGAAGTCTGAAAGACTCTCAACGCTAAATTTCATCCGCTCTATGATCCGCTGTGCTGCTCTTTTCCTATCGCTGGTGCTCCTCCTCAGCATCGCTACGTCCAGCCTGGAAGCGGCTCCCGCGCCCCGGCTCGCCCAGCCGGGAGATTATGTGATCGTGATCCATGGGCTGGCTTGGATCCGGGATACGTTGAAGCCTACGGTGCAGCATCTGGAGGCGGAGGGCTATGCCGTGCGACGCTTCAAATACAACTCGCGCGACACGTTAGACGAGTCCGTCTTGGTCACGAAATTTTCCGAATTCCTCACCCTAAATTGTCCTGACCCGCAGCGTCGCATCCACATCGTGGCGCACTCGATGGGCACCGTGGTCACGCGGTTGTGCTTGGAAGCGCATCCGCTGCCTAACTTAGGCCAAGTGATACTGCTAGCCGCGCCTAACCAGGGCACGGAGTTGGCGGATTTGATTGGGAAAAGTAAATTCCTCCAAGAGATCTTTGGCTCCGGAGCCCCGGCGTTAGGCACCCATGCGGATAGCCTACCGAACCGACTGCCAGCACCCACGTATCGCCCTGGCGTCATCATGGGCCAGCGCAGTATGTTCTGGCTCACATCCTGGATGCTCCCCGGCCCGGATGATGGGATCATCCGCGTGGAGCGGGGGAAACTCCCCGGCCTAGGCGGCTTCCTAGTGGTGCCTGCGAATCATGTGCAACTCCCCGGCAATGCGCTGGTGCTACAAGCAATGGATGCCTACCTAACGCAGGGCGCATTTGTGCAGTAGGGCCTGCGCGGCATGGGCCTTCGGCATGTGACTTGAAACAGCTCTGCGATGAGCGCCTGTGTCAGCCACCGCACCTCGTTCTCAAATCCGCACTGGATGCGGTGAAAGCCCAGAGTGGCGCGAGGCCCGAGCAGGGAGCGCGGAGTGGCACTCCGCTTCAGTGGCTGGGCGTCATGCTACGCACTTGCCTCTGCTGGCGAGATGAAGCGGAGTGCCACTCCGCGCTCTTTTGCACTGTGCACGTGGGTTTTATAACTATGTTGAGCCCTTTGCGGTATTTCCACGCCAACGGCATGCCCTGAGCGGTTCCCCGGTCGGGCACCCACTCCGCTCCTCCGTAATCCCTGGAGCCACAACATTAGATGCTCAAAGCGAGCAATTACTCCCTTCCAGCGCCCCATTGATCATTCACCACCTAAATAGTAGGCCATTTGACCCATCTTTACCCGCAGCGGGCTCCCGGATGGAAGGCATCTTAATTTCCAGATTCCGCAGGCGCTATGGGGGTAGGGTGGGGGGAGGGCCGCATCAGCGCCCCAGCCAGCGCTCCGTCTCCCAGTCGTAGATTTCTAATCCGGCTAGTTTCTTTTTATAGTCATAGTGGCTCGGCTCTTGGGTGGCGTAACCGCTGTAGTAGTAGCGGAGGCCGCGCTCCAGGCACCATTGGATCTCTTGGAGCATCGTAAAGATGCCCAGGCTGCGGGCAGAGAACTCCGGCTCAAAGATTCCATACACGCCGGAGCCCGCCGTGGCACTGGCCTCGCAAAAACTGGCCGCGAGCAGCCGCGCTCCCTCCCACACTTGGCATTCATGGCAGGCGATGAGCTGGCCGGGCGTCTCGCCTAGGAAGGTGGCTAGGTGCTCTGGCACGTTGGTGTGGAAGCGGGATTTATGCCGCTGAAACAGGGCGCAAACCTCCGGGTGCAAGGTCGCGCGCACCCAGCGCACCTCCAGGTCTGCGTTTCTGCGCAGCACCCGCCGCTGGCTTTTGCTGAGGGTAAATTTTCCTAGATTCAGCCGCAGCGGTTGGATGACTTTCTGGCCCGTTGCATCGAACGACATGCTGTAGCGGAAGAACTCCTGGCCGAAGTGTCGCCAGCCCTTGGCCCAGAGGAAGTCCATGGTGGCCGGGGTGGCCTCGGCTAGGAAAGATTGTTCGAAAATGATGGGGGGCAGCGGTTTCATCCGAAGGAAAATTCAGAGACTATGAATGCCGCAGCCCACGAACCCTCAGGGAGCCCGCGTGCCCGCCCCAGCCATAGCGCGGGAGCCCCGCCAGACCTAGTATTAGTATGTTACGCAGATATTTCATAGTGCGGTGCGCCTACCGGGCGGGCGGGATTCGCTCTAGCAGCGCGCTTAACTCTTGCAGGAGCTGCGGCTGGGCGGCGGTATCTGGGAGGCGGCGGATAAGCGTTTCGCCTAACAGGTGGAAGTCTGTGGGGGCCACGCTAGCGTGCAGGCTCAGGTGCTCGGTGGCCAGCACGTCGTCTAGGAGTTGCTTGCTGGTGGCGCGATCGGCGGCGGGTGCCAGGAGTTCTAAGAGTGCCTTGCGATATTTAATCCACAGGTCCAGTTGGAGCGTCGCTTGGCGCGTGAGGAAGGCATTGGCGGGCGCTAGCAAGCTGGGCACCGCCGTGCGGTTCTTAACCAGAAAGGTCAGGAAAGGCGCGGCAAGGTGCTGCGGCTGATCCGGCCCGCGGGCGATGCTGCGCGTGATCTGATCTTCCTGGAGCGGCGGCGTGAGGGCCAGCACGTTGCCCTCGGGAAACTCGAACCAGCATTGCGTGGCTTGGCGACCGGAGCGCGCATAACCAGAGAAACCATCAATCACCGCATGGGTTAGCAGTTGCGCGCTGGCCAAGCCCCAGGCGGCGGGCAGGCGATTACTGACAATTTCCAAACCGCGATGAAAGATGAGGCCACTAACGCCGGGCAGCGTGGCGAGGAGTTCGAGTTGATCTTGCATGGTGGGGGGTTAGGAAAATTGGACCACTTGGGCGACGCTGGCTCCTTTACCGCCTAACACGCCAGCGAGGCCGTCCTTCAGTAGGCAGTAAGCCACCGCGCGTTGGGGTTCGGCTACGGAGATGATGCTAGGCGCGGAGAATCCCAAGCTGGCTTGGACGGCTTGGGCAATGGTGCTGAGCCATGCGCAGTCGGCGGAAAAATAGTCCCAGTCCGCCTCCTCCACCGCCCCGCGCGGCTGGCCATCCGCATTGGCAAAGCGGATGAAATGTTGGTCTCCACCCTGCAGCCACGTGGTTAGCGCAGTGCCTGTGAGGTAAGCATGGGCGGTCAGCACGGGCGTAATGCGAGGTGCGGACGGCTCCCCTGGAACATCGGGCGCATCCGCCAGGGGAACGAGGTGATTGAAGGCAAATGCGGGCCGGGCCTCGCTGGCGAGGAGCGGCTTCAGCTTCAGCGCGGGGCGTTTGACCGGACGCGGCATCGGCACGCGCGCATCCGCAGAGGAGGTTTGGCCTTGGGGGTGGAACTGATACGTCCACGGAAAGGTGGTGGTGAGTTCCTTCATCGCGCCCTCTCCAGAGAGCGGGCCACAGGTGGAACTAACGATTTCTCCTCGATGAATGACTAACACGGCAGCAGCCTTGGATTCCGCGTGTTCCAGGTGCAGTTCCCCCGGCTCACCAGCATCATAAATACGCTCCAGTAAGCGAGCGAGCGTGATGGGCGAGGTGCGTTCGATGGTGCCGGAAAAGGCCATAGCAGTGAGGTGAAATGAGGTGACGCGGCCACCGGGGCGCGTCGGATGTGGTGCGTGAGCAAAGAGGAAATCTGCGCCTCTGTAAAGGGTTTGAAGCGGAAACTTGTTCCCTCCAGATTCAACGCCTTATCAACCGCCCGCTCCGTCCGTTTAAAATGGAGCGCGGAGTGCCACTCCGCCGCATTTTGCTAAGGGCGATGGAAATTGCGGCTCGGCCATCGCTGCGGAGTGGCACTCCGCGCTCCATGGCGGAGGTTGGCAATTTTAAAAACACCCCCTAGCGGAGTTCCGAGTCCCCTTGTGGTCGCGCCATGAACTTGGCTCATGCGGTCCACGAAAAACATGATGCTCGGCCAGCCCTAGTTGGCACAGGCCGTGCTTTAAGATGGCGCATGTCGATCAATACCCCCTTAATTCCTGACAACGCCCCATTCTCTGCCGAGCAACGCTCGTGGTTGAATGGCTTCCTGGCGGGCGTGCTGGGCCGTGGTTCCGCCCAGCCGAGCACGCCTGCGGAGCCGTTGGTGGTGCTCTACGGGAGCCAGAGTGGCAATGCGGAGGGGCTGGCCAAGAAAATCGCCAAACAAGCCACCAGTAATGGATTCAGCGCGCGAGCAGTGGGGCTGGACGCCATTTCCCCAGCGGATCTAACCAAGGAAAAGAACGCCCTCATCATCACCAGCACGTGGGGGGAAGGGGAGATGCCGGACAATGCCGCAGGCTTCTGGAGCGCGCTGCATCAGAATGGTTCTTCCCCAGACCTGAGTGGCGTGCGTTATTCCGTGTTGGCGTTAGGAGATAAGAATTATGGAGATACCTTTTGCAAAGCAGGGCGGGATCTGGATGCGCGGCTCACGGAGTTAGGGGCGGCGGTAATTACGGAGCGGGTGGAATGTGATGTGGAGTTCGATGATCTAGCCAAATCCTGGTCCCAGGCTGCGTTCAGCGCGCTGAAGGGCACGGCCCTGGCAGTGGCTCCGGTGGGGGAAGAGGTGGAAACAGGCTACTCTAAAAAGCACCCTTTCCCCGCCGCGCTGCTGGAAAACCATCTGTTAAACGAGCCCGCTTCGGCCAAGGACACGCGGCACATTGCCTTTTCCCTAGCAGGATCAGGATTGGTTTATGAGACGGGCGATGCGCTAGGCGTCTATGGGCAGAATTGCCCCGGTGTGGTGGATCATATCATTGCCAAGCATCAGTTAGATCCCGCCGCGTTAGTGCCACTGCCAGATGGATCTACGGCCAGCCTGCGCACCGCCTTGATCGGCCATTATGAAGTGCGGGGCCTGCTCGGAAAAGGCGCGCCTGGGGCAGATGCCGTCGCCTTCGTGGCGGAGCTACGGAAGCTGCAACCACGGCTCTACTCCATTTCCAGCAGCCTCAAAGCGCACCCCGAGCAAGTCCACCTCACCGTGGGTGCCGTGCGTTACGAACAAGGCGGCGTGGCCCACAAAGGCGTGGCCAGCACGTTCCTGGCGGATCGGTTAGACATCGGAAAAACCACTGGCGTCTTCGTTCACACTGCACCGCATTTTCGGCTCCCTACTGACTTGAGTAAAGACGTCATCATGGTCGGACCGGGCACGGGCATCGCGCCCTTCCGCGCCTTCTTACAAGAGCGCGCAGCCACCAACGCCACGGGTCGGAACTGGCTTTTCTTTGGCGATCAACATGCCGCTTCGGATTTCTTATATCGCGCAGAGATCGAGACCTTTTTCCGTGAGGGCACGCTCACCAAGCTGGATCTCGCGTTCAGCCGGGACCAAGCAGAGAAGATCTACGTGCAAACAAAAATGCTCCAAGCCGCCGCCGAACTCTGGTCCTGGCTGCAAGCAGGCGCTTATTTCTACGTCTGCGGAGACGCCTCGCGCATGGCCAAGGACGTGGATGCTGCCCTCCATAAAATAGCCCAAGAACAAGGCGGGCTGAGCGAGGCAGAGGCTGCGGCGTATCTCGCGGAACTGAAGAAAGGAAAGCGGTATGCCCGGGACGTTTACTAGGAATGGCCCAGGAACAACCAATACAGTTACTATGAATGCGACCGACTCCCCACCAACTCTCGACCCTAACTTCTCCCCTTCCCAACAACGCTACCTGGAAGGCTATTTCGCGGGCCTCAGTGCTAGCGGTGTGACCTTTGGCGGCATCGCGGCTGCGCCTGCTCCGGCAGGGCCTAACCTGGATGATCTCACCAAGGAAGAGCGCATCAAACATGATCTCAATCCCTTCGATGCCATTGAACAACTCCAGATCGACGCTCGCTGGAATGCCGCTCCCGAGCCCGACATGGCATTCCGTTATAAATGGAATGGGCTCTTCTGGTTAAACCCTGTGAAAGACGGCTACATGTGCCGACTGCGCATCCCCGGTGGCACGGTGAAATCCTATCAACTGCGGGAGCTAGCCGCAATCAGTCGCGATCTGACTAGCGGCTATATCCAAATCACCACGCGCAACAATTTCCAAGTCCGCGTCATCCAACCTAAGGACTGCCCGGATGTGCTGCGGCGCATCCAAAGCTGCGGGCTGCACTCCAAAGGCGCGGGCGCAGATAACATTCGGAATATCACGGCCAATCCTACCATGGGCCTTGATCCCTACGAACTGATCGACGTGCAGCCCTTAGTGAACGAGCTTTCTAACCTCATCATCGGCGGCCAAGAATTCTATGATCTGCCGCGCAAGTTCAACATTGCCTTCGATGGCGGTGGGCTGATCTCGTCGGTGGAAGACACCAACGATATTGGAGCGAGTGCGGTGGAAATTTTACCGAACGAGGATGGCATCGAGCCCGGGATCTATTTTCGCATCGCGTTAGGCGGTGTGACTGGCCACCAGACGTTTGCCAGTGACTGGGGCGTGCTCGTGAAGCCGGATGAACTGATCGGCGTGATGGCTGGCATCCTGCGTGTCTTCATTCGCGATGGCGACCGCACGAACCGGAAGAAGGCGCGTTTAAAATACATCATCGAAGCCCGTGGTCTGGATGGATTCCGAGACGATGTGGAGGCGCTGATGAAGACGCAACTGCGTCGCCTCGCGCCTGATGCGGCTGGCCATAAACCGCGTGCGTTCAGCCAGCAAGGCCATTCCCATGTGGGGGCTTATCCGCAGAAACAAGCCGGGCTCTTTTACATTGGCGCGTCGGTGCCCGTGGGGCAGATGACGGATGCGCAGTTAGAAAAGGTGGCGCAGCTAGCTGATACTTATGGCACGGGTGAGGTGCGCCTAACGGTGTGGCAAAATTTCCTGATTCCCAATGTGTCGGAGGCGTTCGTGCCCACCGTCTGTAAGCAGTTAGAGAAAATGGGCTTTCCCACCACGCAGTCGAACGTGCGCAGCGGATTCGTGGCCTGCACGGGGAATCGGTATTGTAAATTTAGCTCAGCAGATACCAAGGGCCACGCGCTGGCGATGATGGATTTCCTGGATAAGCGCGTGAAGCTGGATCGGCCGATCAACATCCATTTCACTGGCTGCGCGCATAGTTGTGCGCAGCATTTCATGGGAGACATCGGCTTGTTAGCCACCAAGACGAAGAACGATGGTGGCGAGTCCGAGGAAGGCTATCACGTGTGTGTCGGGGGCGGCTTTGGCGAACACCGGAAGGTGGGGCTGCAGGTCTTTACCGGCATTCCTTTTTCACAACTAGGCACCACGCTGGAGGCCATGCTCAAGGGTTTCCTGGCACGCCGTCACCCGGAGGAAATTTTCCATGACTTCTGCTCTCGA
Source organism: Verrucomicrobiales bacterium (assembly GCA_043757865.1). Taxonomy (GTDB): domain Bacteria; phylum Verrucomicrobiota; class Verrucomicrobiia; order Verrucomicrobiales; family V1-33; genus JAGNEJ01. The sequence continues at coordinate 13,391 of JAYVOP010000192.1, forward strand.
CTCTCGCTTGGCGAGCTTCAAGCCGTCTTCTCCGAGGCTCATTGATCTGCCCCCGCCTGAGGAGCTGCTGCGCGAATTGTTGCGCGAGCAACCGCGCCTTCATACGGCGGTGGGAACCTTTTCCCGCTGGCACGAGGAGCAAGGCTCCGTGGCCCAGCGTTATGCCTCGCTGATGCCACTGAGTATTCCCAGTGCAGATGAGCAGTTTGCCTTTGAAGTGAATCTGGATCGCTGCACGGGCTGCAAGGCTTGTGTGGTGGCATGTCACGGGCTCAATGGGCTGGACGATGACGAGGCGTGGCGGGATCTGGGCTTAATCGTGGCCCCCCGCGAGAGCTATCAGCAAACGATCACCACCGCGTGTCACCATTGCGCGGAACCAGCCTGCTTGGAGGGTTGCCCGGTCCTAGCTTATGATAAAGATGCCGTCACGGGGATCGTTCGGCATTTAGATGACCAATGTATCGGCTGCTCGTATTGCATCATGAAATGCCCCTACGAGGTGCCGAAGTATAATCGCAAACGGGGCATCGTGCGGAAGTGTGATATGTGTCAGGGCCGCCTCAGTGCTGGGGAAGCGCCCGCATGTGTGCAGGCGTGCCCCACGTCTGCCATCGCCATTCGGGTGGTGCCGCGCGGCACGGGATTCAGCGCCATGCCGGGAGCGGTCCACTCTGGTTATACGCAGCCGAGCACGCAGTATGTTTCCACGCGCCCACTGCCAGTGCTGGCGCAGGCGGCGGATGCGGCGGTAGAGCGCATCGAGGACACGCACTGGCCGTTAGTGTTGATGTTGTTGCTGACGCAGATTTCCACGGGGCTGTTCCTGGCGAGTGGATGGACGGGAAATATTTCCCTAACGTGGATTGCCAGCGGCGTGCTGATGCTGGGCATGATGGCGGCAGGGGCGCATTTAGGCCAGCCGCTGAAGGCATGGCGGGCGTGGATGGGCTGGCGAAAATCATGGTTAAGCCGAGAGATCATTGCCTTCAGCGCGCTGATGCCAGCGGCAGCGGGGGCGGGTCTGGAAATTTTACCTAGCTGGATTCCGGCGGGATTAGGATTGGTGAGTGTGTTCACCTCGGTGATGGTTTACGTGGATACCCGACGGCCCGCCTGGGCGCTGCGGGAGACGCTGCCGCGCTTCTACGGCACGGTGTTGCTAGCCGCGTGCATCGCTGCTGGATGGCTGATTCCAGCAGCATTCGTGCTCCTAGGAAAAGCGTTACTAGACGTGCGCAGACTGCACGGCCCACTGCGGAAGTTGACGCTAGCCCGTCTCGTGGCAGCCGTGCTCGGCATCGCGTGGTGGCCGCTGGCCTTAGGAGCGGAGCTGCTAGAGCGCGTGCTTTATTTCAAAGGTGGCCGAGCCTGGAGGATGCCTGGATTATGACCGCCCCATCTGCGTTCAAATTTCCTGCGCTAACACTGCGGGAATGGTCCGGCCCGCTCACGGCGGAGCTGTTGCGGCGGCCTGCGGCGTTCGGCCTGGGACAAGTGCCCGCAGCGTTTGTGCCGGACGCAGTGAGCAAGGGCGTGTGTGGATTTTGCTCCACGGGCTGCGGCTTGCTCTTTCACCAAAAGGATGGCGTGGCGGTCAACGTGACGCCCGATCCTAACTACCCGGTAAACCTCGGCATGGCTTGTCCTAAAGGCTGGGAAGGGCTGACTCCGCTGGCCTCTGCGGACCGTGGCACGCAGCCGTTGCTGGGTGGACGCGGGGTTTCCTGGCATGAAGCGATGACGCACCTAGCAGAGAAATTTCACACCATCCAGGGGGCCCATGGCAAGGCCAGTGTGGCCTATCTTTCCACGGGGCAAATGATGTGTGAGGACATGGCCATGCTAGGCGCGGTGGCCAAGTTCGGCATGGGGATGGTGCATGGGGATGGTAATACCCGCCAGTGCATGGCCACGTCTGTGGTGGCATATAAACAGGCCTTCGGATTTGATGCGCCGCCTTATACTTATGCTGATTTTGAAGAGAGCGATGTCCTCGTCTTCGTGGGCGCGAACCCCTGTATCGCGCATCCCATCATGTGGCAACGCGTGATGCGGAACCCGCATCAGCCGGAGATTATCGTGATCGATCCACGCACCACGGAAACGGCCATGGCGGCCACGCAGCACTTGCCATTGCGGCCCAAGAGCGATCTGACGTTGCTCTACACGTGGGCAAATTTACTCATCGCAGCAGGCGCGGTGGACCAGACTTTTGTGGCTGCGCACACGCAGGGATTTGCGGATTTTTCAGCGTTTGTGCAGGCGTTTACGCTAGCACGTTGCGTGGAAGAAAGTGGGCTTAGTGAGGAAAGCATCCAGTGCGTGGTGCGCTGCATTGCTGCGGGGAAGCGGGTTTCCTTTTGGTGGACCATGGGCGTGAACCAAGGCCACCAAGCCACTTACACTGCGCAGGCGATCATCAATCTAGCGCTGCTGACGGGTAACATTGGCCGCCCAGGGACTGGTGCTAACAGCATCACGGGGCAGTGCAATGCCATGGGCTCGCGCTTGTTTTCCAATACCACCAACTTGCTCGGTGGACATGATTTCCTGAATCCCACGCACCGCGCCAAAGTGGCCGCTGCGTTGGACATTCCTGTGGCCACGATCCCGCAGGAGAACAGTTGGGCATATGACCAGATCATCCAAGGCATCCACGATGGCCAGATTAAAGCGCTGTGGATCATCGCCACCAATGGAGCGCACTCGTGGATTAATCAGACGCACTTTAGAGAGGCCATGGCCAAGCTGGAATTCCTGGTGGTGCAGGACCTCTACCCTACGACGGAGACTGCCCAGCTAGCGCACCTTTATTTGCCCGCTGCGGGTTGGGGGGAAAAGGAAGGCACGTTTATCAACAGCGAGCGCAGGATCGGCGTGAGCCGGAAAGTGCGCGTGGCTCCTGGAGAGGCGCTAGCAGATTTTTCCATCTTCCGTTTAGCTGCTAGTTACTATGGCTGCGGGGCGATGTTTAAAGAGTGGACCAGCCCCGAGGCGGTCTTCCGCCTGCTCCAAAAATGCACCGCCGGACAGCCGTGCGACATCACCGCCATCACGGGTTACGACATGCTAGAGACCTGTGGCGGTGTGCAGTGGCCCTGCACGGAAGCCTCGCCCGAACCCGAGCGACGCCTCTTTGCCGATGGGAAATTTTACACTGCCGACGAGCGCGCCCAGTTCCGCTTTGCCCCGCCGCAGCCAGCCCCGGAGGCTCCATCCGCGGCATTTCCCTACGTCTTACTCACCGGCCGCAGCAGCAGTGCGCAGTGGCATACCGGCAGCCGGACGAGCAAATCCGCCGTGCTGCGGAAACTCCATGTGGACGAACTCCAGGTGGAAATGCACCCGGACGATGCCGCCCGCAGCGGGGTGGGGGACGGGGTGCTGGTGACCGTGAGCACCACGCGCGGAGCCGTGCAGGCCCGCGCCCGCTGCGCCAGCACCGTGGCCCAGGGCAGCATTTTCCTGGCCATGCATGATGCACGGGTGAATGTGCTGACGGCTAGTGTCTTCGATCCCCAAAGCCGCCAACCCAGTTATAAATACGCCGCCGCGCAAGTGCAGGCGGTGCGCTGATTCTGGAGTGGGAACCCTCCCCGCCCACTCACACGCCGCCGAAGCGGCGGTCCCGGGCGTGGTATTGGCGCACGGCTTCGTGGAGGTCTGCGGCGCTGAAGTCTGGCCACAGTTTCTCGACCACGACGAGTTCCGCATAGCTGATCTGCCAGAGCAGAAAATTAGAGAGGCGCATCTCGCCACTGGTGCGGATGAGTAGCTCTGGGTCTGGGTAAGTCTTCGTGTAGAGGTGCTGGCTGAAGACCTCGGCGGTGAGTGCGGTGGGATCGAGCGTGCCTGCTTGCACGGCTTCCAGCACGCTTTGCACGGCATCCAGGATCTCTTCCCGCGCGCCATAGCTCAGCGCGAGCACGACGGTGAGTCCCGTATTCTGCGCGGTGGCAGCCATGGCGGTGGCCAGTTTTTGCTGCGCACTGGCGGGGAGCTGGGAGATGCGGCCAATGGCTTGGAGGCGGACGTTTTTCTCAATCAACGAGGGGGTCTTTTCCACGAGAAATTTCTCTAACAACGCCATCAACGCGTTGATCTCTAAGGCGGGGCGTTTCCAATTCTCCGTGCTGAAGGCATAGAGGGTCAGGAACTCCACGCCTAGCTCTCGGCAGGCATCCACGCAATTTTCCACCGCATCCGCACCTGCTCGGTGGCCTTGCGGACGCATCCAACCACGGCGTTTGGCCCAGCGGCCGTTGCCGTCCATGATGATGGCGATGTGTCTGGGAGGGGGCAAGGAAAGTAAGTAGTAAGAACGGAGTTAGCGCGGGAGTTCCTTGATCCAGCGGCGGGCTTTGAATTCAAAGCGTGGGAGGGCTCCGGGGCGGAGGATGCGGACGGGGATGCGGAGGGCTAGGGCATCTCGCAGGGCGGCTTCCAGTTGCTCTTTGAGGGCGTTTTGTTGCGGCGGGAGCAGGCCTGCGATGGGCTCTACGTGCAGGGATAACTCTAGCAGTGCGCCCTTCCGTTCTTCGCGCACTTGGTATTCTTCCACTTGGGAGAACCGCCGCACGATGGCCTCCACGGCAGAGGGGAAAACGTTGACGCCACGCACGAGCACCATGTCATCCAAGCGCCCGGACACGCCGCCCTCAAAGCAGAGCCGCCCTAGCCGGGTGTAGCCTTTGCGCACGATGTCGCCCGTCTTATAACGCAGCAGCGGGCAGCCCATCCGCCGTAGGGTGGTGATGACTAACTCTCCCTCTTCTCCGGCTAAGACTTCCTGGCCATTGGCTGGATCAATGATCTCCACGAGGTAGAAATCTTCTAACACTAACAGGCGACCCGCTTGTTTGGGATCTTGGTAACTCACCGGTCCGATTTCGGTTAGGCCGTGGTGATCGAAGACCTGCACGCCGGGCCAGTAGGACTCGATCTTGGCCCGCACGCGGGGAGCGCTGCCGCCGGGCTCGCCAGCCACGATGATCGTTTTCAAGCTCCACTGCGCCTGCGCCAGATGGGGGTCGGCAGCTTTCACCTCCCCTAAATGTTGCGCATAGGTGGGGGTGCAGCAGATGGTGGTCACGCTGTGTTCTAGCATGGTTTGCAGCCGCGCCACGGTGGTCATGCCGCCGCCGGGAATGACGAGGCAGCCCATGCGGGTGGCGGCCTCGAAAGCCGTCCAGAAGCCGAGAAACGGGCCGAAGCTGAAGGGAAAGAAGACGCGATCCTCCCCTGGCTCTAGACCCGCTTGCTTATAGATTTGCTCCCAGCAATCCAGCATCACCCGCCAGTCATCCCGGCTGTCTAGCCAAGCCAGCGGATGGCCGCTGGTGCCGCTGGTCTGGCAGAAGCGGGTGTAGTTTTCGATGGGAAAGGTGAGGTTCGTGCCATAGGGCGGATGCGTGGTGCGGTCCTCCACTAACATGCGTTTAGTGAGGAACGGCGCGTGGGTCAGGAAGTCCGCCAGGGTGCCTAAGGGCAAGCCATTGAGGCGGCGGCTCCAGAACTTATTCATCGGCAGCACGGTCTTGAGTAACAGTGAGAGTTTCTCCCACTGTTTGGCGCGGATGGTGGCGCGCTTGGCTTCCAGATCCAGAGGGACGGCAGCCATTTCCCTAACTGATATGGTAAGTCCGCTGCGTCACATCGCCATAGCCCGCAGGGATGGCGATGGCAGCCTTGGGAGCCTCTGGGGGGAGCGGGACGGGTTTGAACTTCATCACCATGGCGGTGCCCGCAGCGGCCAGGATCATGCCTAGAAAAAATTTCCAGGTCGCATACGGCCAGTTTCCTTCCTTGGTGGTGGAAACGATGGTGTTCACAATCGGAGCCCCGGCAAAGATGATGGCTGGCACGATCAGTGGCAGCAGCATATTTTCTTCCTTGGTCGTCCCTGCGCTAATGGCCATGAGGAGAAAGAAGGCCCCTAACGCCCCGGCCATGCCCGCCGCAAAACTCCAGTTCAAGCCCAGGGAAGGGAACTGCCACCCCCGGCCCGCCAGCCGCGTGGCCTCCGTGACCTCCGCCGGGGTGCGCATCCAAATGATGATGAGCGGAATGATCACGCCGACGATAAAATAGGCGATGCCCACTTGGAGGAAGGCCTTCATGCGCAGGCTCAGTAAGTCTGGTGGCACGGGCTTGCCGTCGAGCAGGCCGAGCGGTTTCATGCCCACGCTGCCCATGTGCAACATGACACTATAGATTCCCCAGCACAGCACGGTGCCTAGGGCGAAGGCCAAAGCAGTTGTATTCATTTTCGAGTTCACGGATGTTAGTTATGGTTGGTAAATTTTAGGTCTAGAGGAACGGTTGCAAGGCGGTGCGGAACGCCTCGGGGATGCTGACGGCTTTCATCTGGCGCGTGTTCGGATCAGCGGTCACGGAGACCACGGTTAGTTCCCCCACGGCGGCTGCGCTGTCATCCATTTTTTGAAACGTGCATTGATAACGCACGGAAGTCCGCCGCATTTCGATGACACTGAGCACGATGTCCACCTCCTCCTCAAACTTTAGCGGAGCATGGTAATCACACCGCGCACTGACGCGCGGCCAGCCCACCGAAGTCTCGGATGTCCCCTGCTGTAAAGGATGCACGGAGAGCCCCAGGGAACGGTAGAAGGCGTGTTCCGCCTCCTCCATCCAGCGGAAGAAATTTGCAAAATGCATGATGCCAGCCAAGTCCGTTTCCCAAAACAACACCCGCCGGCGCAAGGTAAAAGTGCTAGCCATAGGAACGCCCACTCTCCCCGTTCCAGCCGTCAGGGCAAACACGAAATCAGATATTTCAGCCTCCTCCTCCGTGGGGCCGAACCGGGCGGAGTGGAGTTTAAAAAAGGGCTCCCGTCCGCAAAACCGCGTTTGCAACCGCGCGCGGTTTAGCCACCATGGGCGCTCCGTTCCCCTCCTCCATGCTCGAATTCCCCAAGCTCTCCCAAGACGCCCCCACCTACCTGCCGCCGCCAAATACCGATTGGCTGCGGCCCCCGCCGATCAGCGAGGAGTGGCTGCTGCACCCCGGCAGCTATCCTCCGTGGGTCTGGTGGGGCGTGGGCGTGCTGGCGCTCAGCGTCGCGTCGGTGCTTTACCGTGTGCTGCGCCAGCCCGCCTGCCTGCGGCCCCCGCCGCCGCCTTTGGCGAATCATGTGCAGGCCATGACCATGTTAGAATTCCTCCGCCCCACGGCCACCACCATGCCGTCCGCAGAGCTAGCCGCCCGCGTCACGGAGGTCATGCGGACGTATCTGCATCGGCAGTTTGGCGTATTAGCGCGGTTCCGCACCACGCAGGAAATTTTAGCGCAGCGACGTGACCCCCGCACCCCGCCGCCGATCCCTGCGCTGCGCGCGTTCGAGGAATTTTTCCAAACGGCGGATACCTTAAACTACGGACCCGCCACCACCGCTCCGGCCTCCTTTATCGACGAGGCTATTGATACCATCCGCCGCTCCCAAAACTCCCTCGGGGCCGCTTAACTTTCCTGCCATGGCTGACTTTTACCGAGAATTCTCCTTCGCGCATCCGCTTCTGCTGTGGCTGCTAGCGTTGCTGCCCTTGCTGACGCTCTTGCGCGGCGGAGCCAGCGAGGCTCCGGCGGTCAAATTCAGTTCTCTCACGCATTTCTCCGGCCTGGGATCAGCGCCCCGTTCGTCGCTCGGGCCATGGTCGTGGTTATTCATCATGTTGCCCGTGGCTTGTGGCATCGTGGCGCTGGCGCGGCCTCAGCAGGTGCATACGGATGATAAGATCGAGGACAGTGGCGTGGAAATTGTCATCGCGCTGGATGTCTCCCTCTCCATGGCCATCGAGGATTATAAAATTGAAAATGAGCGGGTGAATCGCCTGACCGCCGCCAAGAAAGTGATCCGGGAATTCGTCAGCCAGCGGAAATCGGATCGCGTCGGCCTCGTGGCCTTTGCCGGGCGTCCGTATGTGGCCTCCCCTCTGACGATGGATCAGAAGTGGTTCAACGAGAGCCTCAAGCGCGTCGCATTTAACCAAGTGGAAGACGGCACCGCCATCGGCTCCGCGTTGGCCGCCGCCGCCACGCGTTTGGATAAACGGGAGGCCAAATCCAAGCTCATCGTCCTCCTCACGGATGGGGCCAACAACTCTGGAAACATCAGCCCCCGCGATGCCGCCAAGCTCGCCAGCACGTTAGGCATTCGCGTTTACACCATCTCCATCGGCACGCCCGGAATGCATAATATCCCCATGGCCACGCGCGGCGGCATGATGCCCGGCGTGCGCCAGGAGTTCGATGATAGCTGCCTCAAGGACATCGCGGATGTCAGTAATGGGAAATTTTACAAAGGCCAAGACACCTCCGCCGTGCAGCAAATCTTCGCTGAGATCGACCAGTTAGAAAAAACCAAACTCAAGGTGCGCCATCTCAGTGAAGTCACCGAACTCTTCCCCTTTCCCACCGCCGCTGCGTTCTGCACTGCGCTGCTGGGCATCCTTTACTGGCAAACCCTTGGCCGTCGTCTCCCTGCATGAA
>JAYVOP010000193.1:0-5731 GCA_043757865.1 Verrucomicrobiales bacterium
GGCGGATGCAGAGGATCGGGATCACGATGGCATCTCTGGGCGTCCGAATTTGGTCGGTGGAAAGTTGGGCCGATTCGGCTGGAAGGCCAGCATGGTGGACCTCCGGATGCAGACGGCCACGGCCTTCCTTAGGGATCTGGGCGTACGCTCGGCGGAGTTGCCGGACGGTGATTTCACCGCCGCTCAACGTCCCGTGTTAGGTAAATTCTCCAGTGGGCGCACACCGGAAATTAGTGAGGTTTTGTTCAGTCGCGTGCTGACTTATCTGCAAGCCCTAGCCCCACCGCCGCAGCGGGATGCGGAGGATGCTAGCGTGTTGCGGGGGAGGAAATTATTTACGGAACTGCATTGCGCGCAGTGTCATCGGGAAACGCTGCATACGGCTACCAAGGCGGATTTGGCGGAGTTACAGGGACAGACGTTCTATCCTTTTACGGATCTGCTGCTCCATGATTTGGGCCCCGGCCTAGCCGATCACCGACCCGATGCCGCCGCCACGGGCGTGGAATGGCGCACGCCGCCGCTGTGGGGACTGGGGTTGAATGAGATGGTCAATGGCCACGTGAACTTCCTTCACGATGGCCGCGCCCGCACCCTAACTGAGGCCATCCTCTGGCACGCGGGCGAGTCCGCCGCCGCCACGGATGCCTTCCGCGCCTTGCCCCAGGCCGGGCGCAGCGATCTGCTCCGGTTCCTGAATTCGCTCTGAACCAGGGAGCGCGGACTTTAGTCCGCGCTCCGGGCTTACTGCACGGTGAATCCGTTGGCTAGGGACCACGTGTTAGGGCCGAAGGTGGCGTTCACGGTGTAGCTGCCGACGACGGCGGGGAGGTTAAAGGTGGCGGTCACGACTCCCGTGGTGCCATTCCGGGAAAAGCTGGTGGCATTGACGGTGGTGGGGCCGGTGAGAGTGACGGCGGTGGGAGCCACGGTGGTGGGCGGCGGGCTGGGGGAGTAGGCGCTGTTGAGGGTGATGGTCAGCGTCACATTGATGGCTCCATGCGTGCCCGTGTTAGGGCTGACGCTGGCGATGCCCTGGGTGGTGGCCGTAGTGGTGGTGAAGCTGGTATCCGCCCCATAGCTCGTGCCGCCAGTGTTCACCGCTTTGACGCGGAAATGGTAGGTCGTGCTAGCGGTTAGGCCCGTGAGTGCGGTGGTTACGGCGGTGGCGGTATTTCCCGACACGGTGGCCGGGCTGGCAGTGGCGGTGGAGCCGTAGCTAGCGGTTAGTCCGTATTCAAAGGTGACGCCGGTGCTGGCTCCGTTGGCATTCACGGTGCCATTGATAGATGCCGTCGTGGTGGCCAATGCGCTGGCGGCGGTGGGGGTCACGGTGGGGGCTAGCTGGGCTCCGATGGCGGTGGTGGTGAGGCTCAGATCACTGCCGTAACTAGTGCCCAGGTTATTCACGGCCTTGATGCGGAAATGATAGGTAGTGGTGGGCGTGAGGCCCGTGATGGGGGCGGTGATATTAGTCACGGCACTCGTGGCTAACGTAGCGGGCGAGGCCGTGCCAGTGCTGCCGTAGCTGGTGGTCAGGCCATATTCAAAGCTGATCGTGGTGCTCTGGCCATTGGCATTGACCGTGCCATTCAACGCTGCCGTGCTACTGCCCACACTGCTCGCGGCGGTGGTGGCCACGGTGGGCGCGGTGTAGGTGATGCCTCCGCCGCCATCGTAGAGCGCCAGCGCACTGCGGGCCACTTTATAGAAACGGCGGCTGGTGCTCGCGCCCGCATTCTCTGCGTAATTCGTGGTGGTGGATGCCGCCGTGGCCGCCTGGGTGCTGGTCAGCGTCGTCCAACTGGAAAGATCATTGCTGGCCTCTACTTTATAGCTGCCGCCTTCCACGCTGGTCCAGGTGAGGTTCACGGCCCCGGTGGCATTATTTACCGAGGAAATTTTCGCCTGCTCCGTGAGGCCTGCTCCGCCAGTGAAATAGTTTGTGACCGTTTCCGCCACCGTAGTTAGGGTGCCGCCCGTGGGCGTGCCGTAGAAGAAGCGATTAATCAAATAGGGGAACTGCGGCAACCCGCTGGTGCTCACATTCGCAAAATAAGCCCAGGTGCCATTAGGGAATTCTGGCGTCACGCAATAGCGCACATTGTATTCATTTAAATCGAAGTCTGGGCCTTGGGCATATTTCGTGGTTCCGGTCTTAACCAGATCACCCAGGTAGGCCCAGTCTTCAATGTAGCGACCCAGCGGATACGTGGTGCTGACGGCGGGTCCGCTGGCGGCGGTGGAACCATTCCGCGTCGCCCAGGTGGGGAGCGCGCGGCCTGCGGTGGAAATGTTATCCACGCCTGTCGTCAACCCATTGCGGATCACGAATCCGCCCACCATACGTCGCACGCCGCTGGTGGCATCCAGCGCGCTGCTGTAACCATAAGGCCCGTAGAGGGGCAAGCCATCCAACATCCAGCCGATGACGGGGGAGTGCTTCGCTGGCGCGGCCACATTGCCCTCCGTGTAAGCTTTGGTGGTGGGGTTAAAGTTGACGTTATCCCCTAATTGGTAACGTAAGCCAAACGGATTGGCATGATTGTGATATTTACCCGTATTCTGTTGATGGGCATAGCTTTTATCAAAGGTAATGGCTTCATTCACATAAGCATCGCGATGCCATGATCCCGTGCCGGGGGAGGACTCGGTACCACCAGCATACGAATAACCATCCATGGGATCGAAGATGGCCACGCCGTCCACATACCAGCCCACCGCGTCTTGCAGCACGCCGCCGATTTGCAGTCCCATGGTGCCAGTCTTGGTGGTGGGGATGACTCCTAACGAAGCGGTGCGGGGGATGCGCAGGGTGAGGTTTTGATTCTTGCAGAGATTCACAAACAACGCGGTGCGGGCCGCCGTGTCATACCACGGCCCCATGGTGTAGGTGCCCAGGTCTGGGGTCTTGAGATAGATCCAGTTAGCAGAGTAGTCGATCTGCTGCGGCCCGCCATAGACAGGCAGCGTCTGGGCAAAGGTATTGGGCCCGCTGGTGCGCGTCCAGGTAGTCTCCGTGGTATCTGCGGTCAGTTGGGCGTCCGTTTCCACGATGCGGGCATATTTGCTGGAGTTGGCGGTAAACCAAGCGCTGAGTTGAGGGTCCGCAGTGGCCGTGGCCAGGGTGCAAACGAGGAGGGCAAAGGTAAGTTTCATGGCAGGGTATGGGGTTAGGAATGGAGTGATGGGTGTGATGAGAGCATCCAGTTCCCCCGACCATGCAGCGGCTGCGTAAACGGCTGATGTTTCCCACCGCAGAGATTTGTCAACGCAGTGTAAAATGTCGCCTAAACTAACACCGTCAGCGGACGCTCGGCTAATTTGATCACCACCGGCAGCGGGCAATAGATCAATTCCCCATCAGCCTCCACGGGCACTTCCTCGGTGGATTCCACGCGCAGTTCCTTGGTTTGGAAATATTCCAAGTCGGCACTGTGGCGGTCATCACCCCGCCAGAGCAGGGAGATCAAGGCCCCGAGCAGTTTACGATAGCCATGCTGCCGCAGCACCACCACATCGAGCAGGCCATCTTGATTATCCGCCTTGGGGAAGACCTTGATCGGGCCGCCGTAGCGTTTCCCATTCCCCACCAGCACCACGGATCCTAACAGCGGCTCCCGCCCCTCCGCCAGGATGCGCACCTGCGGGGCGCGCTTGCCCATCAGTTGGGCGGCAGAGAGCACATAGCTCAGCGGCCCCAGCGCTTTTTTGCGCTCCCACGTGGTTTCTTTAATGATCTCCGCGTCCAGTCCAATGCCAGCTAGCTGCACAAAGGCATGGCCGTTAGCATCCCATAGATCGATCGTCTTCCGCTGCCCGCGTTCGATCACCGCCCAGCATTCCACGAGACTTTTCGTCGGCAATCCTAACTCCACGGCAAAGACATTCATCGTCCCGGCAGGCAGTAATCCTAACGCCGCTTGATGCGCGGGCCCCGCGTCCCGCAGGCCATTGACCACTTCATTAATGGTGCCATCCCCGCCTGCCGCCACCACCACCGGAGCCCCCGCTAAGGCCAACTCCCGCGCCAGTCGTCGCGCATCTCCCGGTCCGGCCGTAGGGCAGAGGCGGATGCGCGGAGACAACTCCTGGATGGCTTCCAGACGGCCCGAGGCCTGGGCGCTGCGCGCTGCGGGATTCAGGATGACGGGGATTTCAGACACGAGAAATGAGGTGCGGGCGGCTGGTTAGTAAGGTTCCGCTTTCAAACAATTATCCACCACGAAGGCTCCCAGGAAATCATCGAACAACTCCTCGTAGTAATCTCCGATCTGCCCATGGCAACTGGTGCGGGAACAAGTCAGCGTGATGTAGCAGCCCGGCTTGCGCGGATGCAGAAAGACCCCGCCTAACGTGCGCGTCAGAAATGGCCCCGGCATCGTGCGGGACTGCGCGGCCAGCGAGGCGCGGAGACTGGGATTTTCCCCACCCACAGAGGGGGTTACGCGCTCATAGCGGATACACTGTTCCCCCAGCACTTCCGTGCGGCGTTTCTTGAGGAATTTTCCACTGGCGGCCAGCAGTTGGTCCACATCCTCCAGCGTTTTCACGGAGGCCATCACGGCGGATTCTTGCGCAGTCATGGCCACCACATCATCCATTCCATCCTTCGCCTGGGCAAAGATCTGGCCCGTGGGCAGCGGGATGCTCACCCAATGCTCCCGGATCTTATGCACGTCCTGATCACTGCGCATCTTCGGCGGATTCAGCTTCAGCGGGCCAGCGGCCTTCGGCTTCGTTTCCAGGCTCGGCGTGGTGACACAACCCACCATCGCTAGCCCTAACCACAGGGCTGCGCCACTCCACAGGATGATGTTGCTGATTTTGCGCACGCGCGGAATCTTGGTGGCGCAGCACGATAGTCAAGAGGTTTGCACTCCCCCGCCACCATGAATCCCCAACGCCTGCTTTACTCTGGGGAAATCTCGTTTATCGGCAGCCTCCCTCCCACCTGCATTTCCCCTATCATGTCCGCGCCTGTCGCCACTCAGTTCTTCCATCATCACGCTCCTTTCGTGCTCCGCACAGAGGAGGCGCTGCCAGAATTTACCCTCGCCTACGAGACCTACGGCAAACTGAATGCCGATGCTAGCAATGCCATTTTACTCTTCCATGCGCTGACCGGCAGCCAACATGCGGCGGGCGTGAACACTGCGGTCACTGGGCTGGGGGAGCGCTGGACCTCCGAATGCCACGTGGGCTGGTGGGACTTATTCGTGGGGCCAAAGCGGGCCCTGGACACCGAGAAATATTTCATCATCTGCGCTAATTATCTCGGCGGCTGCTACGGCAGCACCGGCCCTAGCTCCACGAATCCCCTCACCGGGAAACCATACGGTGCCAAGTTCCCGACGCTGCGCGTGGCGGACATCGTGGATGCGCAACTCCTCCTCGTGGAAAGCCTCGGCATCACCAAACTTCACGCGGCGGTCGGCGCTTCCGTGGGGGGCGTCATGGCGCTAAGCCTCGCCACCCGGTATCCTGATCGGGTGCAAAATATCATCAGCATTGGCAGCGGCTATCAGACTTCCATGCTCCAACGCATCCATAACTTCGAGCAGATCTTCGCCATCGAATCCGATCCCCATTTCCACGGGGGCAACTACTACGATGGCCCGCCACCGGACGCCGGCTTGGCGCTGGCGCGCATGATCGGGCATAAAACCTTCGTTTCCCTGCACACCTTAGAACAACGGGCCAGCAGTCAGATCCGCAATGCCCAAGACAA
>JAYVOP010000194.1:0-21622 GCA_043757865.1 Verrucomicrobiales bacterium
CGGGACGTGATCAACGTGCAGTATATCCTGACTCTGCTGGCGAAGCTCTACGGTGCAGATGCTACTGAGGTGCCAGAGATCAAAAAGCTGATCCTGGACAGCATGGCTGGAGATCTGGAACTGCGCAGCAAGCGGGAGTTGATCGAAAAATTCATCGAGCAGAATCTCCCCGCGGTCGAGAACGCTGCGGAGATCCCCGATTGCTTTGAGGCCTTCTGGGAAAAGGAGCGCGTGGCCGCATTCGATCAGCTCTGCAAAGAGGAGCAGTTGGATGCTGCTAAATTGAAACGGGTGATTGATCGTTATGTTTACACGGGAGTGGCTCCGCTGCCGGACCCTGACATCGTGGAACTGATCCAAAAACCGCTAGGCATCCTGGAGCGCGGACCGACGAAGCAACGCGTGTTTGATCGAGTCGTGGAGTATGTGGCCACGTTTATCCGAGGGATAGCCGCCTAGCGGGGTGGGAGGCCCGTGCTCCTGAGTTACTTCCCGTTGGGGGTGACTTGGAGGTTGTCGATGTAAACGCGCTTTTGGACGTTAGGGCTGAATCCGAAGAGGCCGGGGCTGCCGTGGGTGTGGCCGTGGGATTGTTTGGCTTCCAGGGTCCAGGCGGTGGGCTCGGGGGTGCCTTTTTCCCAGGCTTTGGCGTGGACGGTGGCGGTGCCATCGGCATCGAGGTCAACTTTGGTGAGCATGGAATACCATTGGTTGGCTTTGACGGTAAACGGAGCATTCACCCGGAGGCGCTCCATATTGGACGTGATCTCGATGGTGTTATCGTTGCCCTTGAGCGTGATCTGGTAGCGTTGATTCAGCAGGCCTACGTCTGACTTCATGCGGCGGTTGCCGTCGGTCATGACGTCTGCGGTGAGGGTGTAGTTCGACAATGTTTCTGGCCCGATGAAGGTGAAGGCGCGTTGGAAGAACATTTGGTCTAGGGTCTTGGCCAGGACTTTGTTGCCATCGAGTTCGCGCACTTCCCATTTGAAGCGCGCGCCCAACCAGGGGAGTGGGGGATAGGCGAATTTGGTATCAGGCTCGGTGGCGTGCGGTTGATCGACTGCGAAGGCCTCGAAGTCTTGTTTGATGGGTAAATTGGTCGTCACCCGCGCGCGGATGGTGCCGGAAATGCCGTCGGCAGTGCCTTTGAATGCGCCTGCGGAGAGCTTGGCGGCCGGGCCCGCGATGAGTTCACCTTTGTCGTTGAAATCCGCATCGGCGGTGGCTTTGACCTTGGCGGTGGGGGGGATGAATTTTTCCCATTTCACGTTTTCGGCTAGGCCCAGTCGCTCGCCATGGGCGTCGATCTTGTAAACGGTGGGCTTCCCACTGGTGCCTGGAGTTAGGGCGAACTCAGCGGGCACGGATTGTAGGCCAGCGGCGGGGCCGGGCGTGGGTTTCACGACGGCAGGCACGGGATCGCTGGTGATGGGGCCGCTGGCGATCTGGAAGGCATAGGTATGTTTTCGAGTGTTTACATAGAGTTTACCATCGGCAATGGCTGGGGAGCCTTCACCTTCGCCATCCAGGATGACCTTGGTGACGATCTCGCCTTTGGCGGCATTGATCACAAAGAGCGGAGCCTCGTAAGAGCCACCAGGGCCAGTCGCGCCCCCTTTGAGCGGGACGTAGAGCAGGCCGTTGGCGTAGGCGGGGGAGCTGTGGAGGTTGTCCTCGGATAGTTTCAGATGCCAGAGTTCATTGCCAGTTTTAGTATCATAGCCATAGAGGTTTCCGGTGCTGGTAAGTTGATATAATTTACCGCCCGTGACGACCGGTGAGCTAGACCAAGCGCCCACCGGAGCACGCCAAGCTTCCACGGTGGGTGGGAGCGGAGTGGCATCGGTCTTGGTGGGGTCGGTTTGTTTGGCGGGGATTTCCTTGGGTAAATTTAGGGCCACGAGACGGCCAGAATCAGAGGAGTCTAAATTTTCATCGTTATGAATGCCGAAGAGCAGATCTCCTTCCACCACGTTAGCGGCATTGACCCCGTTCTTACTGAGCAGGAAGCGCCAGAGCGGATCGCCTGTGCGGGCATTTACGCAGACGATGTTGCCATCTCCGGTCCCAGCATAGAAGACGCGGGTGTTCCAGCGCGTCTCGAAGTAGGGCGTAGAGAACGAGCCATCAATGGGTCGCAAGCCCGGCTGCGAGGCCCAGACAAAGCCGCCCGTCTTTTTATCGAACGCATAGAAGCGGTTAGCCGCAGGGCCCGCCGCCCCCCAGTTAGCGGAGATACAGTTGATGATGACCACGTCTCCATCCACCGCTGGGCAGCCCGTGCGGCCATTGGGAAAGGTGAGGCGGCCCGTGCTTTCCATGAGGGAATTTTCCCAAGCTAATTTGCCATCCAAGTCATAGGCCATGAGCACGCCCGTGGTGGTCATGAGGAAAATTTGCTTCGTCTCCGGATCATACCCAGGGCTGCCGATGCTGTAGCGGTCGTAAATGTTATCACTCAGAAAGTCCCGGTAGGTGTGCTCCCAGACGATGTGGCCCGTGGCGGTATCCACGCAGGCGAGGACTTCCATGAGGTTCTCTTTCTCACCACGATAACCAAAGAGGAAGGCCTTACCCCCGACGATGATCGGTGCGCCTTGGCCCGCGAGATCGAGTTTCCAAAGGGGCTCGGCTTTGAAATCATTCTTGGCGTAATGCTCTGGGGAGACGCCGCTCTGGAGCGGGCCGCGCCAGGGAAACCAATCGCCAGCAGTGGCAGTTAGAGGAAACGCCGCGAGGCAGAGGGGGAAGAGGGAAAAGAGGGGGCGCATGGAACGTAAGTGGTAGGGTAAGAAAGGCGTAACCCGTGCATGGAAGAGTGGTAAGTCAACTGGCAGGCAGCCTACGGCTTCAAGGGGCCTGAGCAGTCGCGCCAGACATGGGGGATTTGCTTGGCCGCGCGTGGCGCGCTTGAAATGATAGCGTGGAACGTTACTTCTGCCGCATCTCCTGCATCACATCCAGGATGTCCTTGCGCAGGTCGAACAACTCGGAGCGCGCGGTCGCTAGCCACATGCGGGTATCGGGCGTGAGGCCTTTAGGGTCGATGGATGAGAGTGAATGCAACGCTTCATTCAACGGGATCTGCGAGCGCTTGAGCATGGCGATGATGAAGCCGGGCTCCGGGTCATAGCCCATGGCGACACCGTCTAACGCGGCGGCTAATTTCCCGCCGAGGGAAATGATGCTGACGATGACGGTGAGCAGCGGGCTATCTTTGCGGATCTTTTCCATGCTGAATAAGCCCATGCGTTCCGCATCTTCTTGCAGCCGCAGCGCGAACCGCATGGCTCTGCGGCTCAGCGGATGGTGGATGTCTTCATCTTCTTCCTCCACAAGTTGGTCCGCTTGTTCGATGAGCGCATGGGGATCGGTGTCTTGGAAGCTCTCCGCCACGTCCTCCCATTCATCACGGAATTCTTCGATCTCCTCCACATCCCAACCCATGGCTTCAGCTATCAAACGCTCGCGTTCCGGGTGATCTTTATAACGATCAAACGCCTCTTGATAGGCTTCCGCACGTCGATCTGCCTCGCGCAGTTCTTGCTCCCATTCGAATTCATTGAGGGGCTCTTCTTCTACCATTGGGTTCCACTCGTTCTCCATTTCCTCATCGCCTTCTTCGTCCTCATCTTCATCGTCCGTCTCCGCCTGGAGGAAGTCTTCCTCTTCATCATCAATGCTGGCCACACCCGTAAGCTGATCCAAGAAGCGGAAGAAATTTTCCTGACTTTCCGTCACTTGCTCCACCTCTTCAGGCGCAGTCATACTCCAGGTGGGTGCAGAGACTTCTAGCCGGAAGCTGGCACTCTCGATTACCACGCGGCCATTGGCCTCGCTGAACCATTCAAGATAAAGAATGTTCGCAAGCGCATACGGCACGGGTGCTTTGGTGTTCAGCAGGTGAATCAGCTCATCATCCTGCACGGTGGGCACTTTGGACTTGCGAGAGGCGGTTAGGTCCCCCGTCACTCCTGACTGCAAAGCGGCCAAATGTTCACTGCCAGGATCCCGCCGCGGCAGCGGGTTTTCAAACTTTAAAGCACAGCCCGCCAGATCTCGCAGGCAATTACCCCGGAGCTTGATGACAACGGGATCCTTGCGCCCTAACAGCCACACTTTTCCGGTCACTTGGCCACGGACTTGATTAGAGATTTCTCCACGAACAATTACTTTATCAAGGCGAAAGGCCATAGCGTTAGGGTGAGGGGTGAGGGGACAGTTGCGTGAGCAGAAACTCTGGTGGGGGCTTTAGTTTGTCAATAGTAGCACGGCATTTATCTCACACTTTCTTTTCTTACGAATGAGCGCTTTGCTGGTGGCTGACTCGGCTAAATAAGACTTGGTGTTTGGGGCATTTGCGTTGATGGCAGCGCTGTGACTTTGCCCCTACCTATCTCTGTGCAGCTCGTGACTTGTAATGAGGAAGCGAACCTAGCTCGTTGTCTGGCCAGCCTCCAAGGCTTGGCGCAGGAGATCATTGTCGTGGACTCTGGCTCCACGGATGGCACGGAATCTATTGCTAGGCAATATGGCGCGCAGTGGTCACATCAAGCGTGGCTAGGGTTTCGCGATCAGAAAAAAGTGGCGTTAGGAAAATGCACGCAGCCTTGGGTGCTGGTGCTGGATGCGGATGAAGAACTGTCCGCAGAGTTGCATCAAGAGATCGTGACGTTCTTTACCAGCCCACAGTGCGAGCGTGCGGATGGGGCCAGCTTTCCGCGGAAAGTTCACTTCCTCGGCCGCTGGATCACGCATGGAGATTGGTATCCTGATCGCAAGCTCCGCCTCGTGAAACGTGCCCTGGCCACCTTCGGCGGCCAGCCTGGGCACGATCATGTGGAACTGCCCGCAGGCTCCGCCATCGTGGCCATGCGCGCGGATCTGCATCACTATTCTTTCCCGACCATCAACCGCTATGTGGAAAAGATTAACCTCTTCAGCGATGCTTATCTGGAACGCCAACTGGCCTCCGCCAAGCCTTGGCGCTGGCGGGATGCGCTCTTTCGTCCAGGGTGGCGCTTTGTGCGTGGCTACATTTTAAAGCGTGGTTTCCTGGATGGCTTCCCCGGCTTCTGGATTGCCATCAGCACCGCTTACCTCACGTTCGTCCGCCACAGTAGGCTCTATGAGCATGAGCAGACTGGGCCGTAGGAGCACTGATGCGACACCGCAAATAGGGCCTACGAAAGCCTTCATGCCAAGTGTTGCCAACACGGCTAGCACCGCATGCGCGTTCCCGCCTGGGAAAAAAGATTGCTTTATGGTTGCCACAAAATTTACCACTTGTTAAATCTTCCTTCTAATTACCACCCATGAGCCCTACCTCGTTGCCCCCTGCTGCCGACCATTCGCCCTCCTCTAATCAACCCGCGAATCTCCAAGACGCCGTGATCCGGCTGGCGGGAAATTCCCAGGACGGCATCCAGTCCATCGGCGGATTTCTCGCTCGTCTTGCGGGCCGCACGCAGCAGGACGTGATGACTTACATGACCATCCCGTCTACTATTTCCGGCGGCCCGTCTATCTTCCAAGTCCACATCGGCTCTGGCGAAGTGCTCTCCGCGGGTGATGAAGCTGATTTCCTAGTGGCCTTCTACCAGCACAGTTACGAGGGCCATCTGGTGGCTTTGCGGGAGGGCGGCATCTGTCTCTATGATAGCGATCATGTGACGCCTAACTTGGAAGATAAAAAGCACCATTACGTCGGCGTGCCCATCACCGCCGCCACTGTGGAAGCCATCGGCGGCACAGCCAAGGATAAGGGCAAGAACCTCTTCGTGCTCGGCTTGCTCTGCCAGATTTTCCAATTAGATGTCGCCAAACTGAAGGGCATCATTGAACGTCAGTTCGGTAAGAAAAAGGAAGAGGTGCTGCGGGTGGCTACCCTAGCCTTCGATGCTGGCTACGGCTATCAAGTGGGGAACTTACTGCAAACGTTCCACCTCCAGCACGGCCACGGCACCGATGAGCACCGACTCACCACGGATGGGAATCAAATGATCGTCTGCGGCCTGCTAGCCGCCGGGGTGCGTTACGGAGCGGGCTACCCCATCACCCCGTGGTCTAGCATCATGGAAAGCCTCCGCGCAGAACTGCCACGTTACGGCGGTCTTTTCGTCCAAGCAGAAGACGAACTAGCGGCTATTTCGATGGCGCTGGGCTTCAGCTACAGCGGCCATGTGGCGGTCACGGGCAGTGCCGGGCCGGGGTTAAGTTTGAAAATGGAAGCGCTCAGCTATGCGGTCATGGCGGAGTTGCCCGTCATCGTCATCAACGTCCAACGCGGCGGCCCCAGCACGGGCTTGCCGACTAACGTGGAGCAATCAGACCTGATGCAGGCCATCTACGGCAGCCATGGCGATGCCCCGCGTGTCGTGTTAGCGCCTAAGAATGTAGAGGACTGTTTCTACATTGCCGTGGAAGCCGTGCGCATCGCCAAGAAATATAGCTGCCCCGTCATCATCCTTAGTGACCAATCGCTCAGCAGCCGCATCGAGGCTTTTAAAGAGCCTAGCCTAGCCGAATGGATGACCGAGCCCACCCTGGACCAAACCCCACGTGATGAGAACTGGAAACCGTATCCACTCACAGGTGAAATAGGCCACGCCCCTCCCGGAACCAAGATGCTAGGCGGAAAATATCCCGTAGTCACCGGCCTAGAGCACGACGAGTGGGGACACCCCACCGGCAGCCCCAAACTCCACGTCCAAATGACCAACCGCCGGCGGGATAAACTGAAGCGCCTCATGGACGAAATCCCCACGCCCACAGTCGATGGCGATATCTCTGGAGATGTCCTGCTCGTAAGCTGGGGCAGCTCCTGCGGCCCCGTCAAAGAAGCCGCCGACCGCCTCCGCGCCCAGGGCCAAAAAGTCAGTTCGCTGGACCTCCGCCACGTGCATCCGCTCCCCCATGGCTTGGATACCATCTTCGGACGTTTCAAAAAAGTAGCCGTAGCGGAACTCAACGACGGCGGCCTCTACGGCTACGGCCAAATGGCCAGCCTCCTCCGCGCCAGCCTAACGGTAAATAACATCCGCAGCATCACCAAAACCGACGGCCTCAGCTTCATGATCCGTGAGATCATAGCCGGAGTAGAACGGATCAAGGCGGAGGCGTAAACGAGCGTCAGCAAGGTCAACAACGTCAGCATTGTGCAGACAGTTTACATAGAAACCACGATCCCCAGCTATCTGGCCGCGCGTCCCAGCAGCCAGCCACACATCGCCTTCGATCAAGCTGCCACCCACCAATGGTGGCAGCAGGATCGCGCCCGATTCCGGTTGTTTACGTCTGCATTTACTTCGGATGAATGCTCCCGGGGTGATGCTTCGGCGGCAGCGCGTAGGTTGGCGTTTTTGGAGGGGATTCCAGAGCTACCAGTTTTGGAAACCTTACCACCTTTAGAAAGGGACATGGCGCTGCTCTTCCAGCTCCCACGCAGGGCCTACACGGATGCTTCCCATTTGGCGCTGGCCATTCTGCACAAAATGGATTACCTCCTCACTTGGAACTGCACTCATCTGGCCAACGCAGTCTTGCAAAAGGAGTTAGTTGATTACTGCAACTACACACCTTGCACGTCCCCATTATTTGCACTCCTCTAACTCTAATCTTGCCCCATGAATAACCCTATCATAGAAGAAATTCGCGAAGCCCGGGCAGCGCTTGCCGCTGAACACGACTACGATTTCGATAAGTTGAACGAATGGGCTCGCAAGGCAACAGAGCAACGTCGTTTGCAGCAACTCCAAAAGGCCGCCGCCCAAATGCCAGCGGTGGAAACCATACCTGCTCCACAGATCAAGGCCGCTAGCTAAAATCTTATAACAGCCCCAGCTTTCCCATGTCATCCACCCCAGCCCCAGCCGACCTTTCCCAGGAGATCTACGCAGAACTGCGTTTACTCCGTGATGAGGCCAAGGTGGCGCAGGCGAAACAAGCTGATTTTCAGAGCAAACTGCTTCTCCTGATCGGCATCATTACGGTGATTGTGGCACTACGCTCGTTTGGCATTGAAGGCTTGGTTGCAGCCTCACTAGTGTATATCGTAGGGTGCTTCGGAGGCTGGCTGGATACCCTAGGAGCCAAACCACCAGACTGGCTTAGCCCCGGTCAAAACGACAAGCCCAGAAGCCACCTCTACGGACGCCTAGCCCGTGGCCTCAAGCCCAGATCACCCCAGCCACCCATTTTCAATTCTTAACTTTTAATTCTTAATTCCAAACACCATGTCCACCGCCACCCTAACTCCACCCGCTCCGTCTGACAAACTCACCAAAAAAGCGCTCACCGCCGACCATCCTACGTGGTGCCCTGGGTGTGGTGACTTTGCTGTGTTGGCGATTTTCTATCGGGTCTTGGAAAAGCTCCAGATCCCGCATGAGAAGATCATCACCATCGCTGGGATCGGTTGTTCTAGCCGTTTCCCGTATTTCGTAAATGGCCATGGCGTGCATTACATCCATGGACGGGCGCTGCCTTTTGCTACAGCGGTCAGTCTCGCGCGGCCAGATTGCCACGTCTTCGTCTTCGGTGGGGATGGTGATGGCTTCTCCATCGGTGGGAATCATTTGAACCATGCGGCTCGGAAAAATGTGAAGCTCACTTACATCGTCATGGACAATTTCGTCTATGGCCTCACCAAGATGCAGACCAGCCCCACCAGCCCCATCGGCTATAAATCCAAGACCGATCCCACGGGCGCTATCGACCAACCGATCAATCCTATCAAGCAAGTGCTAGCGGCGGGAGCTAGCTTTGTAGGCCGCACGCACGCCACGCAGGTGAAGCACATGGAAGAAATATTCGAGCGCGCTATCCGCCATGAAGGCTTCAGCATCGTGCACGCCCTCAGCGAGTGCGTGATGTTCTACCCCGGTGCCTTTGACGATAGCATCCCGCGCAAGGGCGGCGTCTTCGATGTCATCCAAGAAAAGAAATACGACAACACTCCCGAGGACGAAGCCCGCCACGATGTGACCGACGAAGTGGCTGCTTACACCCTAGCCGCTGCCATGTATCCTGGGAAATTCGGCGTCTTCTACGACAACGACCGCCCGACCAAGAACGCGCTCGAACAGCGCTGGATTGATTCCACCAAGGAAAAAATGGTCGGCGTCACGGATCGCGACACGCTGCAAAAGCGGTTCGACATGATGAAGTGAGAGCCGCTCCACCCCGCCCGCGTGGTCGCAAGGTGACTAGCTCCACGCCCATCTTATGATTGACGCCCTGGGGACTTCAGGTGATGATCGGGCTCCCTTTTCGCCCACTCTATTCTAGCCGCTCTTGCCATGTCTGATCCCGTCTCGCCCTTGCCCCGCCCTGCTCAATGGGTGGTAGCGGATTGCCCGTCATGCAGTAAGACCATGAAACTGCGGAGGGAGTTAGTGGGGAAACATGCGTTGCTGTGCCCAAGCTGCCGAGCGCCCATCGCGATTGATTTTGCCGGGGATGGGCCCGCGGATGGCCCCGTGGAGCCACTCGCAGCCGCTCCCGGGAGCCATTTACCGCCGAGTCGAATGCCTCAGTTTCAAACTCCCGGTAGCACGTTAGGCCCGCCGCCCCGCCCCGCTCCTGCCGGGCCCAGCGTGCCTAGTGAGCAGACGAAATTGCCCGCCGCGCGCCAGCCCGTCACCTTTACGGATGCCAATAGCACGGACCGTCGCGTGCTGCCGCCCGCAGATTCTAAGCTAGGCGCTAACTTCGTGGGCAAGCTCCAGCAGATCGAAGTGGAGCCCACGGTGCGCCAGAAGAAACGCCGCCGACGGGAGGCCGGGGAGATCCATCTTGCAGATTGGGATACTCTCACCTTTACCGAGATTCCCGAGGCGGAACTCCGGGCGGATGAATGGACTCAGCCAGGCCCAGACCTCCTCCAGGCAGAGCAAATGGTGCCCAAAATTCTCCGCGCTACCGCCGAGCCGGTGGACGTGTATGCCACGGATGAGGGCCTGATGGTGGAGCGCAAGCGCGTCCGCAAAGGCCGTCGTAGGACGCTGGCTATCGTGCGGGTATTTCAGGGCCTCACGGCTGGCGCGCGTTGGGGACTGCTGGCCTTGCTGTTAGGGGTGGCGGGGGCCTGCACATGGTTTTTCCGCGCTTCCTTGCATGAGAAAGCCTCCGTCTCTGGCAGCGAGCCCAGCCCCACGAAACTGAACTTAGCGGGTTCCACGGCCGATCCGGTGGCCCAGGTTAGCACCGAGGATACTGAGGGCAGCTTCGCCATCGTGCGTCAATTTCTTCTCGCCCAAGACTGGCGAGCGAAGTCCGCCTTCGTGCGGCGGCAGGACAAGGTTAAGCCGCTGATGGAGAAATGGTATGTTACCCACCCGGATGGTTCCTTGGCCTGCGAGGAGCCAGACGACATCAAGAAATCCCTCGTGGGCAATAGCTACTTCGTCTTCTTAGCCGTGCGCATGGGGCCAGAGAAAGTGCTGCGTTATTTCACCGTGGAGCACATCCCGCCACGTGCACCTAACATGCGCTCCCAATACCTCGTGGATTGGGAAACGTCCGTGGGCTATCAGCCCATGGAGTTGCGGGATTTCATGACGAAACAACCCCAAGATCCTCTCACTTTCCGCGTTCTCTGCAAGCCGGAGCATTATTATAATTACGGCTTCGAAAATGCCGAGGCGTGGATGAGCTTCGAGCTTTCCTATCCGGGAGATCTGGACTTCGTGCTCCATGGTTACGTGCCGAAGGAAAGCCCCTTGGCGGATGAACTCCAACGCCAAATGATGCTGGAAGCGAACATCATGTTGCAGATCCGCTACCCCGCCGATCCTATTTCCCGGGAGCAGGTCATCATCGACAAAATTGCCCATCCCTCTTGGTTCTACGACCGGGAGGACGTGGTCCCGCTCCGTGGTAATCACAATGGCAAAGTCGCGCTCGATCCTTAATCCATGGCTGATCCAGATCCCCTTATCCCCTTGGCCCCGCGTGCGGTCGATGCCGACCACTTCGAGCAAAATCCCCGTGCCGCCGTGCAGCCGCGGATTGAGGCTACGCACCTTTCTCCTACCCAGATCAACGAGATCCCCGAGGCCGAGCGCGTGCGCGAGGCCGTGCGACGCGTCATCCAAGACGGCACGCCCATCCATGAGGTCGCCCGCTCCCTGCACCTCTCCGCTAGCTCCATCCGCGCGTGGAAATCTAAGTTCAGCAGCTTTCTCCAGGCCCAAGCCTTTGGGGAGTCGAATCCCGCCGCCGCTACGGAGGATGCGCAGATCTCAGCCCTGCACCAAACGCGCTTTACCGATAACTGGGAACGTCTGCTAGAGAAAACTCATGCTAGTCAAGCTGACTTCAAGCAAGATCCCTTGTTAGTCTTTCTCCAAACCAACAGCGCCACGAATTGGCTCTACGACGAGGAGGGGAAGCTAGAATGGTTCAGCCTCTCCGGGCTGATGCTGTGCTTGCTCGGCCTCATCGCAGTGTGGCTTTTTCTTACCACGGACAAAGGAGACCTCAGCCCCACTGCGGATTTCCGGGTGGATGAGAAAGCGGCGGTGGTGGAAAAGCCGCGCTACGATCTGGATGTTGATCGCGCGGGGGCCGTGGTGCAAGATTTCCTCCATGCGGACGGCTACATTGCTAAGTTAGGCTTCCTCCGGGATCGTGCCACCGTGGAGCCAGTGGTGCGGGAGTTCTACCAAAAGCATTCGGACCAGCCGATTAACCACGCCGTGCAGACCTACGGGATGGTTGGCCATGGCATCGTCAGCATCGCCTTCGATGTGCCTACGCTGGGCAGTCTGTTCTTTAACCTCGTGCCGGACGGACGGGGATACCTTATTGATTGGTTTACGAGCACGCTTTATCAGACAGATCACATTGAGAACTTCGTTTCTTCCCGCAGTTCCACGCCCACGATGCTGCACGTGCAAGTCGAGCGAGAGGAGTATTTCAACTACGAGTTCACCGCCGAGAAATACGCCTGTTTCCGGTTGAAGTTCCCCGGGCTCACTCGGGATCTCATGGGCTACGCCCCGCTGGGCAGCCCCTTAGCCGCTGAACTCCTCAGCCTAACTGCCAGTCCAGACTTCCTGCCCGGCCCAGAGGCTATCACCATCTCCCATGCGACCGTTTTAGAAGCCCGCTACCCTACGAAATCCCAGGACCAACGCCAAGTGGAGATCGTGAAATTTATCAGCAAGGACTGGCTGCCCTACTGAAATGGAGCGCTGACGGACAGTCCGCTGCGATTAGAAAAATTTTCACGATACCCGAATTCGCATCTCCTAAGAAAAAACCCTAAAAAATTCAGGAGAAAGATTGACATCGGATGTATTTATAATGTAAATCATGTATTGTCCCTGTAAATACGTCACCCGCTTGCTTTCATCCACCCAATTGGCTCTTCCATTATGAAAACACCTTCCACTCCACCTACCGCACTGCAAGCCCGCCCCCGCCGTCGGCTCACTAAAAAGCAGCGTGGCGTAGCTATCATTACCGTGTTGGCCGTCATCGTTCTCATGTCCGCTTTGGTGCTCTCCTTTTTCCAGATGTCCCAGAGTGAGCAAGTCTCCTCCAAGATCAATGCGGACATCCTCCGCAGCTACTCCATGCGGGATACTGCCATTAATATGGCCATCGGCCAGCTCCGGGAGGCCACTGCGCCCAGCACCGCCGCCGTGCTAGCAGGTGGGAATGCCCTGTGGACTAGCCAACCGGGGATGATCCGCACCTTTGATAATAACGGAAAACCCGCTCAGAACTTCAAACTCTACTCCGCGCAGAACATGGTCGTCAGTGGTGGTGGTGGCCCCACGGAGGATACCCGAATCTTCACCGAAGACCAAGCGCTCAACTGGAAAACGGACACCGCCAGTTGGGTGGATCTCAACAAGCCCATTTACCGTCCCCGCTCCATTCGTGGTCAAGAGTTGGCCACCGCTACGGAGAGTGCCGTTGATGTTACTGAGGCCATTTACCCCATCATGGATCCCGCATCCTTCGACCCCAAGCGCACCCCTAGCTCGAACGTTGAGGCGGCGGCTAATCCAGAGGGGCTCTGGGTCGCGGATAACTCCGCTCTAGGAGTGGTGCCCGGGGTGGCCGTCCCCATGCCCGTGCGCTGGTTATATTTGCTAGAAGATGGCACCATCGGGTTCCTGAATGGAGCGGGCGTCTTTACCGTGCCTGGCTCTGGTTCCGCCCCGCCCAGTGTGAATAACCCCATCGTTGGTCGCATGGCCTTCTGGGCAGATGATGAGTCCTGCAAAATTAACATTAACACCGCCTCGGAGGGCGTCTTCTGGGACACCCCACGCTGTGATACGGATGAAGAGCGCTCTTATGCTAATTGCCCACCCTCCGCTGGAGAATACCAACGCTACCCCGGCCATCCCGCTGGCGTCTGCCTTAGCTCTGTGCTCTTCCCTTTCCACCGTTTTTATGGGAATGGTCCGATTCTGGACAATACCAATCCCGTCTTCTCCGCACCTACCGAAACCCAACTTCCAAAATTGGCATTTGATGGCGGCACCTCCTCCACCATCGCTGGGACCATGAATAGCCTCACCAGTAATCAACTTCTCTACCTCTGGGATCTTGCTCCTAAGGTTTCCTACCGCCGACAAACGGGAGCCGGAGGAGGTAGTCTAGCCCAGATTACGCAAGGCACCTTGGCCCGCTCGAATCCCTCTGATGCAGAGAACCATGTGGATGTCTCCCAAGCGGTCAATCCTGACGATCACCTCTACACCTCCCTGGATGAAATGCTCTTCCGGGCTGCTAAGAAAAAGCCGGAGGACAAACGGACCGTCTGGAGTGAGCAGTCCGCCTCCAACGTCACGGGTGGTTCCTCCTTCAATGGCTTAAAGAAGGAAACCCTTCTCCAGCGCTTGAATTATGGCCGCTTCTTACTTACCACCAAGAGTTCTGCCCCAGAGACCAATGTCTATGGCCACCCCCGCATTTCCCTTTGGCCAGTAAACATTGCCGTACCCGGAGCCGTTGCGCTTGGGGACGGGGCTGCGGGGGCCAAATATACCGCCTTTGACACTGTCATCGGCCTGACAGGTCAACTTGACCGCCACAATTACTACTACATCGTGCGCGATGACGCTTTTTCTCGTCACGCAGAGTTCTCCGATAAAGACTCCTGGAAGGGGCACGGCCAAAATGAGTGGCTCCACCGCTATCTGCGCTCCGCGTTTGGAGATACCTCGTTTGGCGTCACCCAGGGCAAATTACCTGGCGTCCCGGGCACCAATACCTTCTTCAACAAATATCAGGACAATAGCGGTGCCGTGGACAGCAGTGATATGAGCAACATCCTTCTCAATATGCTGGACTACATCCGTATGACCAACCTATCCGATCCCGCGCTGCAAGTGGTGAACCGCTACGGATATGATGGGGCCTTTGCAGGGAAATATGGCGGACAGATCACGGCCTACTGTGGCTGTAAAGGTGGCACTTGGCATGCGGCTCACTGGGCACTACAAGAGGAGGTGGATCCTAAGGGCGTGGGCAGAACCTTCACTCCAACCCGCATCCATTGGGTGATGAGTCAACATGCGCCTGCGACCGTAGCGGGGGTGGATTATGCGGATGCGCTTAAAACGTCCTCTGGCACGAATGCGGCCAACTATACGGTGTATGAACTGGGTCTCGTGGTCGAGGGCTCCTGCCCGGCCCAAGGCCTCGCCAGTATCACTCCACAAATGTCCTGCTCCTTAGGCGCTGGGGTGCCCAGCACCGCAGCCCCTTCGGTGACCAATCCCATTCCTAAATTTTTCGCCAACGATTCTGGTGCCAGCACCTCCACGAAGCCAACCCAGGCTCGTCGTCAGTTGACCCTCCGTAAGGATAACCAATCTGCGTCCTCCTCCTTTGATTCCGTCTGGCCCATTGAAGTCAATAATTACGGGGGCAGCCAAGGCTTCCGGGCTTTTGGTAACGATGTGGAACTCCCTACGAGCGCCAGAGTCAATACCAATGTCATTCTCTTCAAGCCTTTCGCGATTCCCCAAAATACCCCCTTCACTTTTGTCGATGGCGGGAATCCGAAATACGATGAATCCCTATGGCGTCTGATGGTATATGACTCGGGCTACGATGGAATCAGCACCGGCAACGTTATTCAGTGCTTCTATTTCCACTTTGGTCAAGATCCTGCGGCTGAACAAGTGCATCTCCAGGTCCCCTCCGCGCAAATGAACAGCACCCTCAGTCAAACCTTCGCGCAAATGTTCAAGGGAGGAGCGAGTGCCCCCACGTGGAAGAGCCTCCTCCAAGGGAACTATATCACCGTGTCCACCATGGTGCTGCCCGCAGCGGATTTCCACACCAGTATCTGTCGGCGGGTCATGGGAAATAATCGGAGTGCTTCTAGCACCGTCAGGTATTCCCTAACTAAAACCGGCGTTACTGCCAACAACGACTACGCCAGTTCGGCCAATGTGATGCCCTACGGCGTATCGGCCTCGAAAGAAATTTGGAACTCTTTCGTTCCGGTGGCAAATTTCGGTAGCGCCAACAGCTATCAAATCTATGACCCCGGAGTCGGCCTTCTCGAGGGCTCCACCACTCCAGCTAGGCGCACGCACCTCGCCCTGACCACCGCCAACGGTGGGACGCCCAACAACGACGACGTAGTCCCTGGATATGCCACGATGGACTATCCCTACAACTACAAGGACTACCAACATTTCCTAGACCAAGCCCAGCGCAAACGCCGTGGCTCTATGGACCCCGCTATCACTGGGGACTGGGATAATGGCGTGGGGAATACGCCAGACGGCTCCTACATTAACAAAGCGGATGAAGGCGACCTGCGCACCTACTTCAATTCCAACGGTACTCCGAACAAAAATAGTGGCCTCGTCTCCTATTTTGCCGACACTGGCAAAAACTTTACCACGAATGCCAAACCCGGAGCCCCCAATCCCGAACTGAAAGATAAGAGTATCGGGGCGGCCGCTGCCAGCCCTAACCGCATGGTCAAAGGCCCCGTGCAGCTTGGCTCCTTGTCCACTGGGGCCGCCACCAACACCTACTGGCAATCCCTGCTCTTCCGCCCCGATCCCTTTGGCGGAGATCCTAATCCTACCGCTCCCGGCAATAACCCCAATTTCACCATGGATAATCGCCACTTCGGCGGCACCCTCAACAGCAGCATGCCCAAGGATCACCTCCTCCTGGACTTCTTCTGGATGCCCGTGGTGGAACCCTACGCCCTCAGTGATACCTTCTCTACCAAGGGCAAGATCAATATGAACTACAAGATCTTCCCCTTCAATTACATCCACCGGGCCACGGCCCTCCACGCTTTATTCAAAGCGGAAAAATTCCTCGCCATCCCCACCTCTGCGGGCAGCACCTACAAAACCCATCCCTCCGGTAATGGGGAGGAGGAGCCAGCGAAAAGTCTTTCCAGTGGTAGCCCAGAACCAAAGCGCACGTGGCGCAGACACATTGATGCCACGAAGACCCTCTGGCAGTTCGAGCATAAATTCGATCAACAAGTGGAGTTCCTCAATGACGTCTCCCACGTGTTCCGCACCCCCTCTGAAATCTGTGAACTCTGGCTCATTCCAGAATCAGAAAGCGCCAAAATTGTAAGTAAAACCACCGATCCTTTCCTCGTCATGCGTAATTTCTGGCTCGGGATCAGTGTCCCCAGTTCCGGAGCCGCCAAATACGGCACCTCTCTGGCGGATAAGGCGACGAAGATCACGGACCTCCGGCTCGGTCATCGCCTGACTGGAGACAATACCAAGGAGGCCCCCTACGCGAATCTCTATCCACGCCTAACCACCAAGTCGAATGTGTTTAAGGTTCATTTTACCGTGCAGACCATTCAGAAAGCTCGCAGCACGGATGTGAATCACTTCGTGCCAGATGTGGACCTCGTGACCAGTGAATATCGTGGCTCTGCGGTGATAGAGCGCACCCTGGACATGACCAGCCCCACGCTGAGGGCCATCGACTACCTGCGGGACACGACGGTCTTCACTGACCCTAAAAAGCGCCTGGATTACTTCTACAATTACCGGATCACGGAGATCAAACAATTCGCCCCGTAGTCCGCAGCGCCTCCTAAATTCTCGTAGCCGCCGACTTCGGAGGCCCGGACGTGCTGGGCTGGGCCAGTCGAGGGCCTCGGAACTCGGCGGCTACCATTGCCGCCTTTTGCCCAGGGCTTACGCCTGAATCGGCTAAGTGGTCAGCCCAGGGCCTGAGCGTAGCGAATGCCCTGGGTCAGCCATGAATAAAGCATTGCGGCCTGTTGGGGCCGCGAGATTCTGGCGGCACGGATTAACTATTCTCGCGCTGCTAGTGCCCTTCAAGCCACAGCGTTTTGAGATTCATTAACCCAGGGCATCAGTCGCTGGCGTGTCCAATGCCCCGGGCTAAAATCTCTGGGCCCGATGGCCCAAAAATCAACTGATTTTGACGCGTAAGCCCAGTCTATTTTTCCCTGCGGTTACCAAGTCCGAGTTGCCCCTGCTTCGGCAGGAGCAGTTCTGATTTATCAAAGTAGCCTCGCAGGTGCAGGCCATCAGGATGTAGCTCTATTTCCACCGCTCCGGTATCCGCTTGGTTGAGGATGGGGATGTGCTTGCCTGCCAGTCTGGTGGTCCAGGTGCGGATGGCTTGGCGATCTGCGAGGGACCGCACTGGCTGGACCACGATGCAGCGCGGAGCCACCGCGTTGATAAACTCCGGCAGGCCAGAAAAATCGTTCTCATGCCAGCCTTTGATGAGCACGTCCGCATGGACATCGACGGAATGTTCGAGGAGCCACTTTTCGGCTAGGAAACCAGCATCGGACGTTACCAGAAACCGCCAGCCATCAATTTCGAAACGAACCACGAGGCACAGATCATCCGCCGTCCCTTTGGCCCGCTCTGGCGGCGGATAGAGGAGGGTGGCGTTGGCTTGGGGGCGGAGGAGATGAGACATTTGCCAGCGAGAGTAATCGCTCGCGGTGATCGTTTCCTGGGGATGAAATGTCTGCTGGAAGAGCGATGCCGCGCCCACGTGATCCGCATCGTGATGGCTGAGGATCAGCCCATTCAATTCCGTGAGCGGATACCCCAGCAGATAGGGCCGCTGCACGCGCAAAAAGCCGCCGTGCGGCCCAGTGTCTAGCATCCATTGTGCCTCCCGGAGATCTAGATGCGTGGCCCCACCGCCTTTGGGAAATGCTAGCAAGGTGAGGCGCGCGGTGGCATCATCGAACCAGCGGGCGGGGTTGATACGCAGGTGACCGTAGGGCACGCTGGCAAAGAATTTCGCGCTCGCGATGGAAAGCGTCGCGAGCAGCCAGTTGGCATTATTAGACCACGCCACCAGCGCCCACAGCCGCGCTCCGCTACTCAGCAGGCTGAGGCAGGCGACATACAAAATGCCGCTGGAAAGGGGCACTAACAGCAGATTAGCAAACACCCCCACGGGCGAAAGCAGCCCAAAGTGATGCAGCATCAGCGGGGCGGAGCCTAACGTGGCACAGAAAGACACGACCACGGATTCGATGCCAATTTTCTTCACTGTGGCCCAGCGCAACTGACCTGGGGAAAGCAGTTCCCGAGGGATGAAGGGATCTGGCAGAAACCAGGGTGAGAGCCACGTGAGCACCGGGCGGGACATCACTGCGAGCATGAACACCACGCCAAAGCTCAGTTGAAAACCCGGCTGGAACAGCAACTCCGAGTCCAACCCTAGCAAGCAGAGCAACGCAAAGCTCAGGCTCGTGTAGAGGTGCCCTTGCCGCTGCATTAACGGCCCCACCAGAATGATGCTAGCCATGAATGCGGCCCGCCAAGCCGAGGGGCGCAGGCCAGTGATATACACGTAGAACAGCATCAGCAAAATGGTGACCAGCGTGCGTGGTAGCAGCGGGCAACGGAACAGCCCTAGCAACTGCATGAGCACGATGCCAAACAATGCCACGTGCAGCCCACTAACGGCAAAGACATGCATGGTGCCGCTCTCGATAAACGCATCCTGGACATCCTGGGGCGTCGTTTCCTGTGTGCCTAGCACCATGGTGCGCACCGTGGCGGCAATGATCGGATCAGCTTCCAAATCCTGGGTCACGGCCTGCCCGATCCAAGCGCGCGCAGCCATGGCTTGGCGGATCAGGAAACTGCCGCCCGTGCGCTCTAGCAGGCGCACCTGGCTCGCATGTTCTACCACACATTCTCCGCTGAACCCTGTGCGATGCAGATACGCCGCCCAGTCGAATTCCCCAGGATTCCGTGGTGGTTCCGGCATCTGCAAATGCCCCTGCAAGGTCACGCGATCCCCGTAGCCGGGAGGCCGCACATTCTCCATCCGCACCAGCACCTTAGCGTGGGGATAGGGCTCGCCCGCCACCATCTCTAACTGCAGTGGAAAACGCCAATTCCGCCCGGAAGCATCCACCACCGGAGCCTCATCCACTAGGCCTGTGACGGTGGCGGGCAACGGCTTGTGCTGGCGTTCTAACGAAGTGCGCAGCGGATCGTATTCCGCTACTGCATGGATGCAGGCCAGCGTGGTGAGGGCTAAGAAATAGAGCTGCCAACGACTCGTGCTCGCGCTGCGCCAACTCACTACCATGCACCCCACCGCTGCCACGCCCCATCCGACGCGCGCAGGACACCATTCCCCAAGCCCGATCCCCGTCAGCACGCCCCAGGCCGCGATGGCCAAGGGGCTGCCGAAGCGACGCACGTAAGATCGCAGCCACGTTCCAGAGCCTGGAGGACCCGCCGCCATGGTTAGGCGGGCACGGGTTGCTTCGTCTTCCGCAGGAGCCGGATGCCGCTGATTTCCATCTGCACATCCACGGCTTTGCACATGTCGTAAATGGTCAGCGCAGCCAAACTCACCGCCGTCAGCGCCTCCATTTCCACGCCCGTGGGAGCAATAGTCTTAGCCACTGCTGTGATGCGGATGCCGCCGGGTTCAAAGTGGAAATCTACGCTCACTTTACTCAGCGGAAGCTGATGGCAGAGCGGGATGAGCTGCGCAGTTAATTTAGCCGCTTGGATCCCAGCCAGCCGCGCCACGCCGAGCACTTCACCCTTCTGCATCTGGCCCACGGAAATTTTCCCTAACGTGCCCGGTTGCAGGTGGATGAAGCCCTCCGCTTCCGCCTCCCGGGCCAATGGCGGCTTGGCAGACACGTCCACCATCTGGGCGGCTCCATCGGTAGTTAGGTGCGTCAGATCGTTCATGCTGGGGTGGGGGAGGGCGTTTTTCTCGTCCGCCACCAGAGTAGCCAACCGGGCAGGTTCAGACAGACGACGAAGAGGGTTTCAATGTTCTGGGGAAAGCTCAGCGCCATCAACCACGCCACCATGAGATGGAACGAAATCAGCGCCATCCCATACGCTGCGGCCAGCCCCCGATGCAGGATCAAGAGCCAAGCCCCGAACTCCATGAACAGCCCGATCCCAAAGAAAATGCGGCTCGCGACTGGGTGCGTCAGCATCCATTGCGCCTTGTTTGGAATGGGCAACCGATAGCGATCATGTTCTGGATCAGGCGTGGTTAGGGGCACGGGCGGACTGCCTTGGAGGTAGCTAGGATTCAGATCATCGTAGAAATTTTGATGATAAGTTTTGACGATGTTATTGCTGAGATACGGCGTATTGCGCAACCAGCGCCCATCCGAGGTGCGCCATTTCTCACACGCTGTAATCACATAAGTGGCGCTGATGGCCACCGCCATCGCCAGCCATGCGAGGCTGGCGGCGTGGGGACGCAGCGCAGTAAATTTTTGCGGCCACAGACGCAGTAGCAGGAAGCTCCAGGCCACCACCGTTTGTGCCAGGAAGACCAGCGTCACAATTTGAAATCCATGATGCGGAGCGCCTTGGGAATTATACAACGTGCGTTGGCAAATGTGGAGCAGCGTCAGCAACGTCAGCGGCAAGACCGGCCCCCAGCCTAGCACATACCACGCTAACAGCGGCACCACCCAGAGCATTAGTTGCTGCCAGTGGGCCAGCTCGCCACACCAAAGCACCAGCGCGCGACCGCACTCCCAGTTGGCAATCCCCTGCGGATGCGGCAGCTTGTCATACTGCACCCCCGTGCCATCCAACGCTTGATAGAAAACGATCGCCAAGCCCAGCCGCAGACACCACGCCTCCAGCCCGCCAGCGAAACATGCTTGCCACTTTGGTGGAAATGTCTTCCAACTAACGAGCAAGACCATCAACGCTCCGATCAGCCAGGCATAAGCGCTGAAGAAGCGTCCCAGGTTTTTCCCTAACGCCTGCATATCATCCTCCGTCACTTGCGTTACGGCCTGCGTAGGCGATGCCGGGCCCGCATCTGGCAGGGTGGCCAGAGTGCGGAAAGTTTCATTGAATCCTTCCGGTAAGGTATGGATCAGCGCTTGCTGAAGCTGCACCCCAGCGGGCCAAGCGACGGCTGGTGGATTGGTGGTAGCGGAGTCACCCCGCATCCGTTGGAGTAACGCCTGCGCCACGCCTTGCAGCACCGAAAGCGGCACCTCCGCACCCTTTTTCAAGCCTAACTGCGGACGCTTTTCATTCAGCATCGTTGCCATCCGCTTCTTGATCTGCGGAGCGCTCATCCCCGCATAATCTCGTGTGGACAGCGGATTCCCCGCCGCATCTGTCAGGAAATAATA
>JAYVOP010000195.1:0-5643 GCA_043757865.1 Verrucomicrobiales bacterium
TGTGCGGTGGGCGGGGTCTGGGAAGTGTTCACAAACACCCATTACTCCGAACTCGCCGCGCAAAACGACCTTTTTCAAAAGCGGCGTTCGGGTTAAAAACACCTCTGCGGGCTACGTGTCTACGTTTTTGTAGAAGCTTCCTGGAGCGCTGTGGTGGCCGCCCTGAAGGATTCCTATGCGGTTTTTTTAGGGCCAATGCGCGACACCGTTGCAAACATCGATGGGCGGCACGCATCGCGGGAAGCCCACGGATCGGTCAGGACTTGACTACGGCGTGGCGGGGGCGAGGTATTTGGACCAGCCGGGGGTTTGCCAAGTAGTCTGAGGTTGTCCAGGGGCTTGGCGGAGGACGCGGGCTTCGACGTTGGGGAGTTCTGTGAATTTTTTTTGAGCGAGGTCGGCGGGGAGGAGGCACGCGGCTTTGGTGGCGGCATCGGCAGTGGTGGCATCCGGGGCGATGACGCTGGCTTGGACGGTATATGTGAGGCCGAGTCCGGTCTGCGGATTGATGATGTGAGCGTAGGTGTGGCCGTCGATGGTGACGTTCTGGTGCAGGCCGCCAGAGGTGGCTAGGTGGCGGTCACGCAGCTTGAGGACGAGGGTGGGCGCGTCCTCGGGTTCACTGGGGAGCTTCTCGATCGCCAGGCCCCAAGCGTCGCGCGCTGGGGGATGGCCGATGGCTGCGAGTTGGCCGGCGGCATCAAGGAGGAAGTTTTCCAGATGAAATTGAGTTTTTAGCAAGCGGGTAATTTCGTCCAGTGCGAACCCTTTGCCGATGCCGCCGAGGTCCAGCAGCGTTCCGGGTTGGGTGAGGGTGACGCTGTGGCCATCTTGGCTAAATTTCAATTTCCCCATGCCGACCGTGGCGCTCGCGGCTGCAAGAGCGCTGGGGGCGGGGAGTGTGGTGGATTTCCGGGAGGAGCGCCATAGGTGAGTGCAGGCTCCGAGGGTGATATCGAACGAGCCATCGCTCCATTTCCAGAATCGCTGGGATTGCTGAAGGATTGCGGCCAGATCTAGGCTGAGGGCCACGGATTGGCCGAGGCCTGCGGTGGCGCTTAACTTGGATAGTTCGCTGGTGGGTTGGTAGTCGGTAAATTTTGCGTCCAGTTCCGCTAGGCGCGCGAAACCTGCTTGGGCTGCGCTTTTGGCTAGTTCAGGATCGTCGGTGACGAGCTTAAACGTGAACAGACAGCCCATGTGCGGTGCCTGGAATTTATGCGCCGTGGGTTCCCCTGACCACAATGCGGTGGCTAGGAAAAGGAAAGAGAGGCAGTGCAACGGGCGCATGGAGTGGAGCTAGGTAACACTTTTTAAAAGAACAGGTCCAATGTCCAGGCGACACCCAGTCCGGTAATGCCAATGAGTGTTTCCGTGACTGTCCAGGTCCGTAAAGTCTGGGCTACGCTGAGGCCCAACGTTTCCTTCACGATCCAGAATCCCGAGTCATTCAAGTGAGAAAGGAACATGGAACCGCAGCCGATTCCGACCACTAGCAACTCCGGATTTACTCCCGGTGTGGCTGCCGCTAACGGAGCCACGAGGCCGACCGCAGCGGTAATGGCGACGGTGGCGGACCCGGTCGCCACGCGGATCAGGGCGGCACAGAGCCAACCGAACAACATGGGTGGTAAGTGGGCCGCCGTGGCCATTTGGCCAATGGCGTCGGCCGCGCCACATTCCCGCAGCACCCGGTTAAATCCACCGCCACCGCCTACTAGCAGCAGCGTCATGCCCACGGGACCAAGCGATTTCTCACCGATGCTGAGAGCTTGGGTGGTGGAAAATTTAAAGGCCCAGGTGGCGAAGAGCACCGAGAGGCAGAGCGCCAAGGTGGGGTTGCCGATCAGCGCAGTGATATTGCGCACCGGATGCCCTGCGGGGAAACAAAGTTCCGCCACCGTCTGACTTAGAATCAGGACGATGGGACAGGCCAAGGCTGCCACGGTGCGGGCGAGCGTGGGGCGCGGATCAAGGGCCGACGCAGGATCCAACAAACCCACCGTGGGAGCGGTTGCTTCGACATGGCGCACCGCCCAGCGAGCGAAAATGGGACCGGACACCGCTGCCACCGGAATAGCCGCCACCAAGCCCCAGAGCATGACTCCGCCCAGATTCGCATGCAGCGCCTCGATAGCTACTAACGGACCGGGATGCGGCGGCATGACTCCGTGCATGATCGACAACACCGCCAGCATGGGAATCGCTAACTTCAGAAATGGTTGCCCGCTTTCTTTGGCCAAACTCAGTAGGATGGGCACCAGCATGACGAGCCCAACCGCAAACCACGTCGTCATGCCCACCGCCAAAGCCACCACCATGAGACACCAATGCACCCGCTGTGGCCCCATCAGCGCGACGAGGCGTTTTGCCAATACCTCCGCCCCTCCAGATGCAGCTACCAAGCCCCCCAGCATGGTTCCCAGACCTAGCACTCCCGCCACCGACCCCAGCGTGGCCCCCATGCCGTCCTGAAATGCCGTCGCCACTTTCCCCGGAGCCATGCCCGCCGCCCAGCCCACGCCCACGGCCGCCAGTAGCAAGGCCACGAAGGCATGCAGTTTAAATTTGGCGATTAACAGGATCAGCACTACGACTGCCGCTGCGGTGAGGTAAAGTAAATGTTGGGTTTCAGGATTCACGCCCGTACCCAATCAGACGCGGTGGAATCAGTCAACCTCTACCCATCCGCCACCGTAACTGAACGCCGCTCATAGGAGTGGCGCAATAATTATTCTGTAAAAGTGGCGCTCAGCTTTGGGGTTGTGCAGTGGAGTTCATGTTGAGGTAAATTTTGCCGGTGCTCCACTCGTCGACTGCTCGCAGAGCAGTGCGATGGTCAGGCGCAGCAGGGAGGCGTCGTTAGGGAAGAGTGCCGCGACCCGGGTGCGGCGTTTGAGTTCTTGTTTCACGCGTTCGATGGCGTTGCTGGTGCGCATGCGGCGATGATGAGCCGCTGGCAGCTTATAGACGGTGAAGCCTTGTGGGAGGTTGGGCGGCCATGATTTTTGCGGAGCAAGCACCAGTCGGCCCGGTTCGAGTAAATTTTCTCTGTCTTTTGTGCATCCGTTAGAACTTTTCAAGTATTAATTGACAAAATACCAGTCTCACTTCGTGGTATGATGTTTAGTGATGGACGGACAGCATTTGGCGATGGGTGGATACCTTAAGATACAATTATGGAGCAGATTCAAAAATTTGACATTAAAATAGCCGAGAATTTTTTCTTGAGCGTTTGTGAAAAGCTTTTTTCTACAGAGCTTTTAACATATAAGACTCAGATTTCAGCGATCATTTCTCGATGTTATAATACTTGCACAGCAGGTGCCACGATACGTTACCAAATTTCTGAAAACACACCCAAAATCCAACGTAAAGATGGCTATTATACTCCAGAGGAAATATTGGAAGTTCCCGGTTTGGAGATTGGCCTGGGCGGAAATTTATACCTGTTGAATGGAAATATTGATCAGCTTGAATTCACTACATTTGGAGAAGAGATACAATTCATCGGATGGGAGTAGTTCCACCGCCGCCAACGTCCGCACGTTTGAATACGATGCCAACGGCAACATGACTTTTGACAAAACCGGAGGCGTGGCTACCCGCAGCTTTACATGGGACGCCAAGAACCGCCTGAAATCCGTTACCGTTGCCGCCACGAACACCACCTACAGATGGGATTACGATTACCGTGACCGCCGCGTCAAAGAGTATAGCCATCCCGCCAACGCCACAGCCACCGCACTGGCTTACATCAATCCCAGCAAGCTCTTCATCTGGGAAGGCAACGACATGGTGCAGGAACGCAGCGTCAGCGGCACGACCCAAGCCCTCTGGACCACCGCCATCACCAACAGCGGCAGTAACGGCAACGGCACCCAAACACGCACACATCACTTTGGCGGATTCCAGGACAACAACGCGCTCACCGCCACGAGCGCACCAGTGCTCAACCTCTACCAAACCACCACCGACCACCTCGGCAGCATCCGCGAAATCATATCCGCCAGCGGCACCACCCCAGCCATCGGCACCGTGGTCACAAGGTATGACTACAGCACCGTCCAAGGCCCGCTGGCCCCGGTAAAACTGACAGGAACCAACGTGGATGCCAGCTTGCAGACGATTGGACGCTATTACCACCACGCTGCCAGTGGCTTGGAACTGGCGCTGTATCGTGGCTATGATGCCGGGCTGGGACGGTGGATCAGTGAGGATCCGATTGAGGAGCGAGGTGGCTTGAATCTCCAAGCATTTGTGAGGAATAATCCTGTTTCAAAATACGATGCCAATGGTTTGATAGAAGGCGGCTGGCCACTATTTGTCGCGAAATGTCTTTCATGGTTACCCGACTTACTTCATCCTGGTTCTGGCTCAACGGTTCCAGATTCAGTCCCCAGGCCACTACCCACTCCGCCAGCGCAAGTAGGCCCTCCGATTGGAGGAGGAGCGCCTCCGCCTCCGCCACCCCCGGCGGCAGCGCCGCCTTCTCCATTAAATCTCAAGATGGAACCCCGGACGAATTTCCTGCCAGCGGCCGGAGAATTACTGAAGGGTGCTTGTCGGTTTGGCGCGGGACTTCTGACACTTCCATTGATGTTATTGGGGCCCGATTTTGGTCAGTATGGGACGGGGGGACCAGGAATCGTTTAACTTTATGCATTGCAAGGCAACCGTTGCGTGATGTCTTTCCTTAAATGATTGCTAAATTATATATCAAACTTTTTGAATTCGCCCTTGGAGGAGTCATGCGTTCATCGCAGTCACAGTTTACCGAACATATAATTTACGGTATAAAGACATATGTCCCGGCACACTATCACATCTTTATTGAAAGAACACTGAAATTTATTATGCTGGCATCTCCAAAGAACTTTGCAGAAATCACCCTGAACATCAAAACAATACATGCAAGTCCGGTAAAGGTTAATTACGGTTTTCTCAAAAATTCCCTGGTGATACCTGACGATTACGGTGATCTTGGAGATTCGTGTTGGTTAGCCGAACGTCTGGTCGCAGGCGCGATACTCAGCGGATATGTAACAGGAAATAGCTATTCCATGTGGAGTAATGCGAGATTGTGTAAGCAGGCGTGGAGTGAGGCGGGGCGCGTTGTTGGTTTAATTAGAGATCGAGAAGTATCCGAGGATGAGGATGATTTCGCAGACGGCGGATTCGTGGGGGGGGCTGACTTATGCGAACATGAGTAACCTTGCATACTATAGACAAGCTACACGATAGCTGATGGGAGGCCGATTGCAAGCTGTGGCGCTTGGTAATACCATCGGCATGTGAAGCGCCGTTGAAGTCTTATAAGATTAGCGAACTTCAAAAAGACCCCGAGGCTTTAAAGCAGGCAATGCGCGAGGCTGGATTTACAAACCCTTAACCGCAATGAATCACGTAAAATTGAATCCTCTGAATCGACGAACTCCGGAGTGGCACCTAGTCTCCGTCCTCTATGCTAGCGAAAGTGTTCTTGCTCCAACTGGCGAAATGATAACACAAGAATGTATCTATCTAGTAAAGGCGGCCACTGCTATTGGCGCTACGGGAATTTCTGGGGAGTTTTTAGGCTGGAGAAAGATCTAGCTTTCCAAGGAAGAAGAGCACTCGGGTGCGGAAGGATTTGAAGTTAGG
>JAYVOP010000196.1:0-5626 GCA_043757865.1 Verrucomicrobiales bacterium
TAGATGCCCGCACGCGGTCCGCCGCCCCAGGCGCACATCTCCCGCACGAAGTCTGGGGCCTCTGGCTGTTTCGGACGGCTGGCGCGCACTAAGGTGGCGGCATACTCCACCACGTGGTCGCCCACGGGGACGCGGCGGACGACGTCTTGGAGGCGCTGCACCGAGGCGGCATCCAGAAGCTTTTCCACCTTCGGCTTGTAGGTGCCCGTGACATTTTTGATGATCTGTTGTTCCTCAGCCATGGTGGGATAACCGACGACGACGTTGAACATAAAACGATCCAACTGCGCCTCCGGCAGCGGGAACGTGCCTTCTTGCTCAATGGGGTTCTGCGTGGCCAGCACGAAGAATGGCTCTGGTAGATCGAAGGTGTGATCTCCCACGGTGATGTGGTGTTCCTGCATGGCTTCCAGCAAGGCGGCCTGGGTTTTGGGCGGGGTGCGGTTGATTTCATCCGCCAGGATCATGTTGGCAAAGATGGGGCCTTTGACGAAACGGAAGGTGCGTTTCCCGGTCACGTGATCTTCTTCTAAAATGTCGGTTCCAGTGATGTCGGCGGGCATGAGATCGGGGGTGAATTGCACGCGCTTGAAACTGAGGTCGAGCACCTTGGATAAGGTGGAGACCAGCAAGGTCTTGGCCAGCCCGGGCACCCCTTCCAGCAAGGCATGGCCGCGGCAGAAGATGGCGATAAGCATCTGCTCAATGACTTCGTTTTGGCCAATGATGACTTGGCCTAACTGGACCTTCATGGCGGCGTAAACGTCGTTCAATTCTTTGACGAGCGCCTTGTCATCGGAGGTGTTAGGAGAGGGTGGTAGGGGTGGGGAAATATCAGTCATGGGAGGGGGGGAATAGGGATTAGAAAGGGGTGCGAAAGGCGGCCACCGTAGGCACGGCGTGGGGCTTGTCGATGCCCTTTCCGCCACGCGAACGCAGAGCGGCTCTATTTTTTCGCATCTACCGGATCGTTCGGCTTGAGCGGGATGCCGAGCTGTTTGAGCTTTTCCACTTTGGGGGCCACCACATTGCAGAGGTAGCCGAAGTTGCCACTGCGTTTGGGCATGTGATCGTTGAAATAATTTTGATGGAAGTCCTCGGCGGGATACCACGTGCCGAGCTTTGTGATCTCTGTGACCACTTTAGCTTTATGCTTACCGGAATCATCAACGCCTTGTTTGGCCTTTTCCGCAGCGGCCTTTTGGGCCTCGCTGTGATAGTAAATGGCGGAGCGATACTGGGTGCCGTGGTCTGGCCACTGCGCATTGAGCGTGGTGGGATCATGCAGGGCGAAGAAGAGCTGGAGAATGGTCTCGTAGGGGATGACCTTGGGATTGAAGGTAATCTGCACGGCTTCGGCATGGCCGGTGAGGCCGCTACAGACCTCATCGTAAGTGGGGTCCTTGGTCTTGCCGCCCGTGTAGCCAGAGACCACTTTTTCTACGCCGAGGACGCGTTCCAGGGTGGCTTCCAAGCACCAAAAGCAGCCGCCAGCGAGAGTTGCGATTTCCATAGTGGGTTTGTCAGTAGGGGTTGGGTTAGGGGGGGGGGCAGCAGGACTAGCTGCAAGACTGAACAGTAGGCCTAACGCAGTGAAGAGAAGGGAGCAGGTGGGGGATTTCATCCCCGCAGGCTAGGCACCCGCTGCTGCCTGTCAATGCAGTGCAGGCTACTTGGATGAGGATATTAGCAGCTAGGGATTCACAAACCTGACCACCACGCGGCGGTTGATGGCCTGGGCGTCTTTATCACCATTGCCATCCGCGATGGGCTGCGTCTCCCCGAGGCCGCGCGTCTGGATGCGGTCGCCATTGAGGCGCAGTGAGTTGGTGACCCAATCTTTCACAGACTTGGCGCGCAACAGGCTGAGCTGCATGTTATAGCCCTCGTCCCCCGTGGTGTCGGTGTGGCCCTCGATGATGATCTGGGCCTTGGTCCACGTTTGGATTAGGAGGCCTAGCTTCATCAAATCCACCTTGGCGCTCTCTTTCACATCGGCAGAATTGTAGTCAAAAAGCAGATCGCTGGGCATCATGGCTTTGAGATTGCCGGTCTGCGGGGTCTTGATATTGAGGAGGTCATCGAAGCTGCTAAAGCCAAGCCCTCGCAGGCCATCATTGCCCTTCCGACGGGCGGCGGCTAGCTCGCCTTTGAGGGCATCGGCGTTAGGCGCTTGGTCGGTGATTTTGATGGTCACTTGATCCGCTTGGGCACGGGCGGTCTTCATGGCGGCGGCGGTGGAAAGGGCGCGCACTTTCATGTCCGTGCCGCCTGCCATGGCGGTGTCCACGCTGCTGAGCATATCTACAGGCGGGCCGGGATCGTTCATGGCGGCGGCTTTCATTTGAATATTGACGGCTTCTTTAGTCTCCGGGGAAAAGGTGAGGTCGCCTTGTAAATGTTCGGCTAGTTGATCAATGGGCGGGAGGTCTGCGGTCATTTCCGTCTCCACGGTCTTGGCCAGCGGATCCGCCACGGGCGGGAGGTTTTGTTGGAGCAGCTTCGGATCTAACTCAATGCGATCCTCGAACCGGGTGTCATCCGATGCCGCGGTTAGGGCGTCTGCGCCTGTGGCGTGGCCACCGGGGAGCCGCAGGTCTGCGAAGGCATAGAAGAGCCCCACGTGCAGAATCGAACTGGTAAGGATGGCGGTCAGAATCCACCACCGCAGGGCCCAAGCGCTCTGCGGCTGCGGAGCGATCAAGGGGCGGCCGATGGAGTGTTCCCAAGAGTAGGCGGAAGGCATAGGGTGGGGGAGGTAAAGCGTGAGTGGGACGAAGGAACGTGTGACTGGCCCAGACTCTAGCACCGCACTGCGGAAACGGAAGAATTTTTTCCAGCGGTTCCTTCAGCCCGGTGCAGGACCAGATAGTTCATTGGCAACGCGCTATTTCCAGATCAAGGTGCGCAGATCCCTCTCCCGTCCATGCACCCGCGTAATCTCCTCATCCTCCTCACGAGCCTATCCTTGGGCTTGGGCATCATCGGCTATCACTTCAGCTTACCCACCAGTCAGCCAATGGCGG
The DNA here is from genome assembly GCA_043757865.1 of Verrucomicrobiales bacterium. GTDB lineage: Bacteria > Verrucomicrobiota > Verrucomicrobiia > Verrucomicrobiales > V1-33 > JAGNEJ01. The sequence continues at coordinate 3,027 of JAYVOP010000196.1, forward strand.
CTCCAGCCGAACTCACGTGGCCCGCGCTGCTGACCTTGGTGGAAGCGCACCGGGGGCTCACCTTTACCGTCAAACCACACCTGATTCCCAGTAATCTAGCCGAGATCCAACATCGCTACGAATCCTCCGTCTTGGCTCAGTGGCCAGACGCGTCAGCCGCCACCGCCATCCGCGCGCTAGAGGCGTTAGGCTTCCGCTGGCAACCACGGGATTTCCGCTATTCGCACGCCCTCGCTGGCCTGGCTGCGGAGCAAGCGGGTGGCTACTACGATGAGTTTTCCCATGACCTACTCTACGATGCTGCCGCCGATACCCATTCCACCGAGGCTAAATACAAGGTGCTGCAACTCCTGGCCAAAGTGCTGCTCAGCCAGCACGATCCGAGGGTGTCTTTATCTGACTGGAAACATTGCCTGGACGACTCTGCCCAGGCCGCCGCAGCCTTGGTCAACGGAGAGGCCGCCGAGATCGCGACGGCCTGCGCGCTGGCCTTGCCAGAGAGTAGCAATCCCATCAATCCTGATGATCCTAACGCGCCCAATCAATTTGCTGAAACGCCGCGTTTCTTTAAATACCTAGCCCTCTTCCCCGCCATCTACGGACGCCCTTATTTCACCAATCGTCCCCCAGAATCCCCCCTGCCGCTGAGCACCTCGCAGGTCATGCATCCAGCCACCAGTAAGCTGCCGCTGACCGTGGGGCTGCCTCCTGAGCCAGCCGATCCGCCCACGACGGAAGCCACTGCCGGGGAATATCGCATCCTTCTCTTGTTCCAGTCCCAGCTGATCTACGAGCCGGCCGTGACCGCCGCCACCGGCTGGTTAGGCGACCGCTACCGCGTCACCCCTAGCGGTGAGCCTGCGGGCGATCACCTCCTCTGGAAATCCGTCTGGGCCAGCCCCCAGGATGCTCAGGAGTTCATGGCCGCCATCACAGAAACGCTCCTGGCCACCAACGCCATCGTGGATCAGCCAGAGTTCCATTTACCGCATGGCGAACTCACCGTGGACGATGCGCGAAAATGCCTCCGCATCCGTCTGCTTCCGGACGAGCGCACCGTGATCGTCATCCATACCCCTTCGCCCGCCTGGGCGGGAAAAATGCTACATGAGTTATAGAATCGCCTTGTCCGCAAAATGAACTTTCTGTAAAACTGTCCGCAACTCTTTCCCGTTCCGTTGTTTCCGTCCCGCACATCCTATGAAAAAGTCTCTTTCCCTAACGGTCCCTGCCCTCCTGGCCATCTTTAACCTCTCAGCCTCTGCGGAGATTAAATACGTCCTCCACATCACCTGCGATGGCCTCCGGGGCGACCTCGTGAAAGCCCTAGTCACGGCCTCCCCCACGCTCTATCCGAACTTCAAAAAGTTCATTGATGAAGGAGCCACCACGTTTAATGCGCGCTGTGATTACGATTACTCAGAGACGATCCCGAATCACTCGAGCATCGTCACGGGGCGGCCCGTGCTTGATCCTGCGGGCTCACCAGCGGGCACCGGGCACGCCTTTACGGCTAATTTTCCGGCTACCGGAGATACCATTCATAAGATGGGGAGCAATACCTACGCCTACAAAGTAAGCACCTTCGATACCGCCCATGATCGGGGCCTCAGCACCGCGATTTACGCTGGCAAGACGCGCATCAATCTCTTTGTGGACAGCTACAGCGCCACCAACGGACGGGTGGATACCATCGGTGCAGATAACGGAAAAAATAAAGTGGATGTGGCCGTCGTGGCGGATAACCTTTCAGCCGTGCAGTTAGCAGTGGTGAAGACTAACGTCGTGGCTGCGATCACTGCAGGAACTTTAAAGAATTATAATCTGGTGCATTTCACCGATACGGATACGGGCACTGCCGGGGGCGGCCATAACGTGAGTTGGGGGACTACCGCTTGGAACAACGCCGTGAAAGATATTGATGGTTATCTAGGAGCGCTCTTTACGGCTGTCGCAGCCGCACCAGCTCCCCTGCAAGGCCAGATCGCCCTCGTGTTGACTGCGGACCACGGCGGTGGCGGCACTAGCACGAGTGCCAGTGGCAACAGCCACACCCTCTCCTCGCATGTCAGTAACTACGTCGTGCCGTTACTCCTCTGGGGGCCGGGCATTCCAGCGGGGATGGATGCACATCGGCTTTTCAGTAATCGGACAGATCCCGCTCTCGCCCGCCCTAACAGCACCGCCACCACCCTCCAACCTCTACGGAATGTGGACACGGGCAATATCTCCATGGGCCTCCTCGGCCTCCCCGCCATCGAAGGCAGCTACTACAAACCTACCTTCGCCACCGGTCCCACCATCGCCAAAGAAGGCGTGAACACCACCATCAAATGGCCAGAGTATCTCCACGGCTACAAACTCCAGACGAACTCGGATCTAGCCACTGGCACCTGGGTGGATGAGGCCATCGTCCCCACGGATAACACTACTTACTATTCCCGCCCAGCTGTAGAAATCGAGCCCCGGAAATTTTACCGTCTCGTCGGCCCGTAGAGAAAAATTTAGTACCAAGGAGAGGACTTGAACCTCCGACCAAGGGCTTATGAGTCCCCTGCTCTACCACTGAGCTACCCTGGCATGGTGTTGACTGCTCGCAT
>JAYVOP010000197.1:0-21356 GCA_043757865.1 Verrucomicrobiales bacterium
GGGATGGCTCCCTAAGAGCTGGGGATGGCTCCCCAAGAGCTGGGGATGGCTCCCCAAGAGCTGGGGATGGCTCCCCAAGAGCTGGGGATGGCTCCCTAATCGCTGGAGAATCCTCTCCAGGAGCAGAAAACTCTTCTCCAGCACCGCCCCCACGCCTCCACCCCACTTTCCTGCCATGAAACCCCCTCTAGGTTTGCCCGGGTTTAGCAAAGGAACAGAGCGAATGCTACGAGCCTTAAAAGGAAATGGGGCTGGGCTCTGCCACTTTGCTCCGCGGCCGCTCTGCGATCCATTCCCAAGCCTGAATTTACAGGAGGCAGCAGAGCAAGCAGAGTCAGCAAATGGGCCCATTTGCCATGCCACTTCACACATTTCCCAGGTCCGTAAGGATCATGATTTTTCTCAGCTCGGCGGTGCTGCGCAGGGATCTTAAATCCCGCCTTGTCACGCGGGCCATGCCTGGCTATGGATGCGGCACAAATGACCGGGGAACTCAAGTTAGACACCTTACAATCCGTGGAAGTGGCGGAGGGTGTGGAGATCCTCCTACGCCCTGCGGGGCCGCTGCCACGGGCCTATGCCTATTTCTTGGATCTGCTGGTGCGCGGCGGGATTATGATTGTCATCGGCATCGTGGTGGGGTTGGGTGCGGGTGCCATCGGGAGGCCCGCGCTGGAGTTAGGATCCGGGTTGGGGCTGCTGACATGGTTCGTCATTGAGTGGGGATACTACGTGGTATGTGAGGCCTTATGGGGCACCTCGATTGGGAAACGGGCGTTCGGGCTGCGGGTGTGCCGGTCCTCTGGTGGCCCGTTAGGCTGGGGCGCGGCGGTGCTGCGGAATCTGTTGCGCACGGTGGATGGATTGCCCAATTTCACCTGGGTCATCGGGTTAGGATCCTGTGTGCTGACGCGGAAATTTCAACGCCTCGGAGACCTGCTAGCGGATACCGTGGTCGTCTATGGTCCGGGGCGGGCGGAGCTGCGCGCGCCCCCTCTGCCCCCCCCCTTTCAATCGCAACTCCCGCCCGTGCCGCCGCCCGTGCCGCCGCCCGTGCCCCTGAGCCGAGCAGAGCAGCAGGCGCTGGTGCTCTTCCTTGAGCGTGCGGGCCTATGGTCCCAGCCGCGTAAAGAAGAATTAGCCAATCATCTCCACGATCTGACTGGTCACACTGGCCAGCGCGGCGTGGCGCAGTTGCTCAGCCATGCGCTTTGGTTGCGGGATTCCTAACCTTAAAGTTGCCGCATGAAAAAAGCCACCTTTGAAGAGCAAAACACCGCGCGTTGGTCCGAGCTAGAGCAACTGCTGCAACGCCTGGAAAAGCGTCAAGCCGGACCAGAAACCAGCCGCGTGCCCACGCTCTTCCGCCAGCTCTGTCAGGATCTTTCCTTAGCCCAACATCGCATGTATGGGCGGAAACTTTGTGATCGGCTGAACCAACTGGTGGTGCGCGGCTATCAACAGCTGCACCACGCGCCCGCGCTCAGTGGGGCGGCGGCGCTGCGCTTTGCGGTCAGCACCTTTCCCCGCGCCATCCGGGCGGAAGGGCGGCTTTTCACGCTGGCCCTCGTCCTGTTTTGGGTGCCCTTTCTGGCAATGATCGCAGCCGCTTACTTGGCTCCCCAGTGGTTGTTTTCCCTGCTCAGCCCAGGGCAAATGGTGATGCTAGATGAAATGCATGGTGGCGATGCGCATCCGCTGGATCACTTTGCCAAAGAGTTTGGGGGGATCGGGGCGCAATTCAGTATGTTTAGTTTTTACGTGCAGCATAATATCGGGATCGGGCTGAAAATGTTCGGCATGGGCATCCTGTTTACGGTGGGGAGCATCTACGAGTTAGTGTGGGAAGGGCTCGTGTTAGGAGCCTCCTTCGGCTACCTGCATTACACCGGGCATCCCGAGCACATCTGGCGCTTCGCCATTGGCCACAGCAGCTTTGAGCTGACCGGGCTCATCGTCTGCGGCACCGCCGGGATGCGGCTGGGGTTGGGGGTGCTCTTCCCGGGGCGGCTGCCCCGCACGCAAGCGTTAGCAGTGGCGGGGAAACGCGCTTTACCGATCTTGCTGGGCGGAGCGGGGATGGTTTTCCTAGCGGCTATCGTGGAGGGATTTTGGTCCTCGCAGCCAGATCTTTCGGACCCCGTGCGCTACACCTTCGGCATCAGCATGTGGATCGCCTGGGCCGGGTATTTTCTCTTCGCAGGTCGCGTGCGCGGGCCCTCTGCATAGCCGTTATGTTATCCTTTCTCGGCTCCGCTCTTGTCCCCTTTCCCCCTCTGCGGAAATACCTGGTTGCGGTGTCTGGCGGGCGAGATTCCATGGTGCTGCTGCATGCGCTGCACCAGTTAGGGTATGAGGATCTGGTGGTGTGCCATTTAGATCATCAACTCCGCGGATCAGCCTCCCAGGCAGATGCCACGCTGGTGGTCACCACCGCAGAGCGGCTGGGCTATGAATGGATGATCGACTCCCAACCCGTGGCCGCAAAGGCGGAGGTAGAGAAAATCTCCCTAGAAACGGCGGCCCGTCACGCGCGCCAAGCGTTCTTCCAGCACTGCGCCCAGCAGACGGGCTGTGGACAGATTTTCCTCGCCCATCATGCGGACGATCAAGCGGAGACGGTGCTCATGCAGGTGCTGCGTGGCACGGGCCTGCGCGGGCTGGGGGGGATGCGGCTAGTGATGCCACACGCAGGCGGACTGGAGTATGTGCGCCCCCTGTTAGGGCTCACGCGGGCCGCCCTCCAGGCTTGGGCCAGTGCGCAGGGGATCATTTACCATGAGGATGCCACGAACCAGTCTGCGGACTACCAACGGAACCGCCTCCGCCACCAACTGCTGCCCGCCGCGCACGCCGCCATGCAGCGGGATGTGGGGCCGGCGCTAGCCCGCCTAGCGGATCTGGCCCACGCGGATGATGCCTACCTAACGGAGTTGGCGAACGCCCAATTTCCCCCTGCGGAAAGGCTTGTCACCGCCGCGGTCCTAGCCGCTCCGCTCAGCCTACAACGCCGCGCCATCCACGCGTGGCTCCAGCACCACGGCGTACCGCAGATCTCCTTTGCCCTGATCGAATCCCTCCGCGCCATCCTGCCACCCACCGCACGCCCCGCCAAAATCAATCTGCCCGGGGGCGGCCATGTCCGCAGACGCGCTGGGGTGCTGTTCATCCCAGATCGTAGAGCAGTTCAGGCGCAGGACAGAATTAAATAAATGAACGAACCGGAACGTGCGGCTTTGAACTGCGGGTCATGTCTAAAGCCACCCAACCCCACTGGGTGGGAGGCTTAGCACAATCTACCCTCTACCTGCCCTGCAAGCCTCCGACTCTGTTATGGATTATGGCCCTACGAGCACGGTGTTATTGAGAGTGGGCACGTCGTTGCTGCCGATGGGGATGGTGTTGATCGTAAAACTGGTGGGGATGATGCCGGTAGTGCCCAGACGGAAGTCGATGGAGTCACTCCCACTGATAAGCTTGGGCAATGTGCCGACGAAAATGGACGTGCTGAGGGAGCGGTTCCCATCACTCAGACTGGCGTTGGTCAAGGTGCCGCCATCCGTGGTGGCAAACAGGCGGTATTCCGTGCCGGCTGGCGCGAGCGGTAAATTTTTAACGGCTAGGGTACCGGTGTCCCGCGCGGGATCATAGATGGGGACGGCGGATATTTCCGTGGGCTTGGTGGTGGGATCGTTGACCTTGCCAGCCAAGGCATCGCCCAAGCGCGTGGTGATGGGCTCGGCTTCGGTGGCCAGTGGCGGTGGTTTTAGGGAGTCGGCGTTTTCGGTCTTGGGTGGTTTTAGTTCAATGATGACGGGCCAGGCGCGGCCTGACACGGGCGTCAGACGCTCCGTATTGGTGCGTTGGGCTAACGCTAACTGGGCGCGGAGGGTGTCGATCTCTTGGATCAACTGATGGTTCTCCGTCTTGTCAGACCCGGCGTTCGCCCCCATGGTGGGATCAAGGTTAGGCAGGGTGGAACATGCATTTCTGGTGACGGACTCTAGCGCGGCCTCCGCAGCGGGAGCTGCCGTGGAGGCAATCTGAGGCGTTGGCGCGTCCACCGGGCGCACCACGCGACGGGTGTTGCTATTCGTGCTCGGGAAAATTTTTTCAGGGGGGACCAGCGGTGCTAGGCTCGCTTCAGCCGTGGGAGCCACTGAGTGCGGCCACCAGTTCCACGCTAAGGCGAGGGCGGCGGCCACGCCCCAGCCACTATAGGCTAGCAACGCCTGCGGCCACCGTGTCACTGCGGCAGCGGGCATGGGCACGAGGCCACAGGCGGCTTGAATCTGTGTCCACACGTGCGCGGGCGGGCGCTGCGGTGGGGCCTCCGTGAGGGCGATCACGGTGGCCAGTTGGTCCAGGGCTTGTTGTGCCGCGGCCCGGACGGGCTCGGTGCGTAGCGCAGCGGTGTGGGCCTGGGCCTCTTCTGGAGTCAGGATTCCTAACGTGTGGAGCGCGGCGGATTCGTAGGCTTCAGAGTTCATGGCGGAGGATTAAAGGACGGAGCTTGGCGAAGGCGCGACGGAGACGATTTTTGATGGTGCCCAGCGGGGTGGCCAGTTCTTGGGCAATTTCGCGCTGGGTGTATTCAAAGAACACTGCCAGTTTCAGGCACTCGCGTTCGGCTGGTTCTAGCAGATTCATGAGTTGGTGGACGCGGGCGTATTCATCGGCGGGGATGACTTGGGCGGGTTGGCTAGGCTCCGCGTGAAGGTTAGGATCAAAGGGCACGATGCGGCCCCCGCCACCGCGCTTCTGACTGCCCTCCCGCCGTCGGTGGTCCAGGCATAGGCCGCGCAGTAACACGCAGGCCCAGCCAAACGCACTGCCGCCCGTGGGATGATAGTTGCCCGCGCATTTCCAGATGCGCACAAAGGTGTCTTGCAGCACTTCCTCCGCCTCGCTGCGGCTCGGCAGAGACTTCAGCGCGATCCCAAAGAGCGCTCCCGACCAACATGCATACAGCGCTTCCAGTGCGGCTCCGTCCCGCTGGGCGATCCGTGCGAGCCACCACGCCGCCTGCTCTGCGGTGGAGGCAGCAGCAGGCAGCGGCGGATCATTAGGGACTAGGCGCAAGGCAGGCGTGGGCATAAAGGGTTCCTAGATCTACCGCAAAGCGTCTCGTCTTTGGATCACTAAAAATAAAATAAATTTAGGGGGGTCCAAATTTACCGCCGTTTGCGGTAGTTCCCGTGATGAAACTTTCCCCACTCCTAACCCTCACCTGCATTCTGCTGCTGCTGCACCCCGCCGCTGCGCAGGCGATTCCGTTGGCCACCGCCCTAGACGATCCCTCCGGCCTGTGGACGAGCGGCGGCGCGTCCAGTTGGGCGGTAGTCACGCCGACGGATGCTTTTACGCCCACGGCGGTGGAGCCATCGGCCAGCTTGGTGCAGGGAAAAATAAGTTGGCTAGAAACAACGGCGCATGAGGGCGATGAAATTTATTTCTGGATGCGTTCACAGAATTTGGGGTGGGCGTTTCCTGAGTTCACGTCGTGGGGATCTTTGACGATGAATGACCTGATCGTGCCCGCAGTAGTAAATGATAGCCGGATCAGCGTTGGGAGCATCACGATTGGTGGCACGATCGACCTTGGCCTGCGAACGTCCAATCTGAAGTTTCCTAACTACTTAGTGGACCCTGGATTTTACGTGACGGCACCTCTGCTAACTTACCAGCCCACCACGCTGAAACTCATCTGCGATGGCGACGCGGCAACTGCGATCACTCTGGTGGGTGAGAGCATGACGCCCGCTGCGGATGGGTTCAGGACGGAAATCCTCACACAACGGAATGGCTGGACGCGCTATGTGGTGCATCTGCCAACCAGCGCGAGGGCGCACACCTTACGCTGGGAATATCAGCAGGGCGAATGGGGCGCATCCCCATTGACTTTGGACCTCGTGCAACGTCGCGCTTCCGGCCTCCCGCTGGGCTTGCCGCCGGATTTAGCGCTGGGGGAGAGGGGAGTGGATTTTACCTTCACGCCCACCTTCACTTCGCCCGTAAAGAGCGTCACTGCGCTCAATTTACCACCTGGACTAACGGTTAATGAAACGACCGGAGTGGTCACGGGCACGCCGACCCTAGCGGGGAATTATCCGGTCACGATGCTGGCTACCAACCCGCTGGGCACTGCCCAAAGTCAGTGGCAATTTAAGATCATACCCAGCCTGGGACCAGCCTTGGAGCAGCCGCAGCGCCACTGGGAACAATCCTACGAGGATGAGGTGAATGGGTGGCACGTTGAACTAACGAACACGGAAGATGGGATGGATGCGGCCCGTTGTGCGGGCACGGGCACGCTGAGCACGGTGGTCACAGGTCCGGAGGTGGTGATGTTTCGCCAGACGGGCCGGTTGGTATTTCGCATGGATGACGCGGCGGCCACGGCTGTCAGCGTGCCGTTAGGCGATGGCTGGTCGCAGTGGACGGCAGAGGTGCCAGCGGGGGTGCATCGGCTCTCTTGGCAGGTGGAACCGGAATATTTCAATGGCTATTTCACCAACCAATTTTACGCTGGTTATCAGAGCGATGTTTATTGGGGCGGCGGTTCCAGCGTGGGGCTAGACCAAGTGCATTTCCAGAGCGATCACACGCCACAACTCAGTGGGCCACGGAAGTTCTACGGAGCGGCTGGCAGTGCGTTTACCGCCGTGCTAGCGGTGGATTTACCAGGGGTAAATTTTACCGCTACGAACCTGCCAGATTGGCTCCGGCTAGACGCGGCCACGGGAGTGTTCAGCGGCACCGCCCCCAGCGCGCAAACTTGGTCGGGCATTGTGCGGGCGAGCAATGCCGCAGGGGTAGCGGAACGCGCGTTGGAGGTGACGTTTGGGGGAAATATCGCAACGGCGGTGGACTCGTTGGGCATCACTTGGACGCAGGGGCCGCCAGAGGTGCAAGGTTGGCATGTGACTGAAGATGTGGTGGCGGTGGCTGGCACGCCGGGCATCACGCCGTGGCTGGAGGCTAGCGTGGTAGGCCCAGATGAACTGAGTTTCCGCAGCCTAGCAGGATGGTGGACTGGGGCCATGGTGACGCTGTGGCTAGACGGCGTGGCGGTGCAGTCCTACGGCGGAAATAGCCGTTATGAGTGGGAAACGAGAACGCTGAGCATCCCCGCTGGCACGCACGCGGTGCGCTGGACGGCGGATGCGCCCTATCAACAAACGTGGCTGGAGGATGTGCGTCTGGCTAGTGATGGGCGGGCATTTTTCACAGGCAGCACCGCGTTCAGTTACCGCGCATTGCAGCCTGTAAATCTACTGATCAGCGTTTCTCGGCTATCGGCTACATTCAGTGCTGTAGGCTTGCCAGAAGGCTGGTTGCTGGATCCTAACACGGGGCGGATTACGGGTCGCGCGCTGCACGCTGGCTATTACACGGTGCCCATCACGGTAAGCACAGATGCGGGGTCGCGCACGGCAGCATTTACCTTCTCCCTGGGCGGTCCGTGCTATGGAGAATGGGCAGCTTGGCTGGGTCTGAGGACGCGTGCGGGGATGTATCAAGATGCGGATGGAGACGGGGTGAGTAATGCGTTGGAACTCGTGCTAGGGAGTGATCCCCGCCATTTCGATGCCGATCTTATTCCCGTGCCCGTCCAGACCGCCACGGGCTGGCTGTGGACGCTGCCACGCGGGGAATACGACACGCAAACATTGGTAGTGAGCGCAGAATGCACCTGCGATCTGGGCCCCAGGAGCTGGTTCCCGATCTATCTCTGTGCGAGCACCACGAACGGCCAGCCCACGTGGCAGGCGACGCTGCCCGCCACCGCAGCCGACTCCGGGCGCTGCTTCTGCCGCCTCCGTGTCGAAGTCCGTCGCGTGGAATGAGGGCCTGCGGCGGCTAGTTTCCATCCCTGTTTCTAGGTCGAGGATGCCTATTCATCGGCCAAACCCACATTTAACGGCTGATTTTATAAATTCCATATTGACCTACCATTCCAGAGTGCTAGGTTTGCGATTTTTCTTAAATATGATCTTCCTGCACTTCAGAATCCGTTTCCTGCTACCGCTAGTGCTCTGCCTTGCGGGGTTGCTGAGCCTACAGAGCGCATGGGCGCAGGCTTATGGGCTGGATAACTTGCAACCAATCGGGAAATTTCTCGATGGGCAGTTGCCGTCCACCACGCCGAGCGGTGGGGAGCAGCCTCCGGCATTGCTCTCGCAGGTGGGGGCGTTTACGTCGATGGCTAACTTGACGCCGCGGGCGGGCTTGATTCCATTTAAAGTGAACTCTCCACTGTGGACGGATGGGGCGGTGAAACAACGCTGGATGGCCATTCCCAATGACGGCGTGGCCGACACGGCAGCGGAACAGATCACGTTTAGCGAGGCGGGTGCATGGACGTTTCCCAAAGGAGCGGTGTTCGTGAAGGAGTTTGATCTACCAGTAAATGACGGGAATCCGGCGGTGCTGCGTCGCATGGAAACGCGCTTCCTAGTGCATGGCGATGACGATGTTTACTATGGCATCACTTATAAATGGCGGCCTGATGGATTAGAGGCGGATCTGCTGCCGGACGGGGATAGTCTAGCCGTGAGCATCGCCACGACCAGCGGCGGCACGCGCTCGCAGACGTGGACGTTCCCCAGCCGGGCGGACTGTCGCACGTGTCACAATGCGGGGGCGGGCCGCGTGTTAGGAGCCAAGACTGTGCAGCTCAATGGCCTGCTGACTTATCCGCTTACGGGCCGCAGTGATAACCAACTGCGCACCTTGAATCATTTAAATTTATTCAGTCCGGCTCTCGCTGAAAGCGCCATTGCTAACTATGCTAAAGAGGTGCCAATGACGGAGACCACGGCTACGTTAGAACATCGCGTGCGGTCATATTTGGATGCCAACTGCTCTCATTGCCACTATCCCGGCAATCCCGCTAACTTGTCCGCTGGCTTCGATGCGAGGCTGTCCACGCCGCTGGCGCAGCAGAACATAATCAATGGCAGCGTGCTCTATGATCTGGGGCTGCCTAACGCGCGGATCATTGCCCCCCAAGCCACGGGCAGCAGTGTGATGCATCTGCGGTTGAGTGTGAATGGCCTGCACCAGATGCCGCCGATCGGGCGGAATACGGTGGATAGCCTCGCGTTGAGCACGTTTGTTTCCTGGATCAATGGTCTGCCCATCGTGCCGCCTCCGACTACGAATCAGAGCCCGGTGGCGCAGAATGATGAGATCAGCACGCTCTTAAATGCCTCCATAAATATAGCCGTGTTAGCCAATGATACTGATCCCGATGGGGATGCGCTCACCGCCACTGCACCCACCACGCCCAGCTCTGGCAGTGTGGCGGCGGCAGCGGGAAATCGGTATCTCTTCACCCCCGCCACGGGTTTTACGGGCACGGCTACGTTTCAATACACCGCGTTAGACGGACGTGGCGGCAGCGCCACCGCCACCGTGACCGTGCGTGTGCTGAGCCCGGCTAGCTCGAACTCCACAGCCTTCTTCGATGGCACCAGCCGCCTCAGCGCGCCTTCCTCTACCAGCGGCGTGGCCATGGGTGTGGCGGATATGAATGCGGATGGACTGGATGACATTGTGCATTTACAGAACGCGCGGCAGTTGCGCATCGAGTATCAGCCGACCACGGGCACGGCCTTTACGGGCATCGCTGTGGGCACCGCCACGGCGGGAAATCAATGGACGCTCTGTCTGGGCGATGCCGATAATAACGGCTATCCCGACATCATGGTCGGCGGTTACTACGATGGCTTGAAATACTATCGTGCCAACAGCAACGGCACCAGCTACGGCCTCACCACGCTCACGCCGCCGTCCATTTTTGCGCAGGCGACGGGCTTCGTGGACATCGATCGGGATGGGTGGTTGGACGTGTTTGCTTGTCACGATGATGGGGAAAGTGCGAAGTTCCGCAACACGGGCGATGGCACGCTATTGGCGGATGCCACGCTGATTGATGCCCGCACCCTCGTGGCTAGTGATAATAGCGGGAACTATGGCATTGTGTGGACGGACTATGATAACGATGGCGACATCGACCTCTATTTATCGAAATGCCGTCTGGGGGCTTCCAGTGCCACGGACCCCCGCCGCATCAATCAACTTTTCCGCAACAATGGCAATGGCACCTTTACAGATGTAGCCTCCCAGGCGGGCTTGGCGTTCGGGGAGCAATCGTGGGCATCGGACTTTGCGGACATCGACAATGATGGCGATATGGACTGCTATGTGGGGAATCATGGAGCCATGAGTTATCTAATGTTAAATAGCGGCAATGGCACGTTTAGTAATATCACCGTAGCCGCCGGGATGAGCAGTGTGAACTTCCGCGTCATTCAGACGATCTTCCGGGACTTTAATAACGACGGCTATGTGGACTTGCTGCTGACGGGCGAACAACAGCAACTGTGGATCAATAATCGGAACAACACCTTCACGCTGCTGCCGAATCCCTTTACCTCTCTGGTCATGGAATCCGCTGCGGTAGGAGATCTGAATGCGGATGGTTCCACGGACATTTATGCAGGCTATGCGGCCATCTATAACACGCCCACCACGCGCCCGGATGCCTTATTCCTGGCTCAACCGAATGGAAATAATTTCCTCTCCGTGCGGCTCAAGGGCGTGGCCTCCAATGCCACCGCCTCCGGGGCGCGCTTGGAACTCTATGGCCCGTGGGGCCAGCAAGTGCGGGAGGTGCGCACGGGCGAAGGCTATGGCGTGAGTCACAGCTTCACGCAGATCTTCGGCATGGGAAATACGGCCACCGCCACCCGGCTGCGGGTGCGTTGGCCTAACGGGAGTGTGGATGACGCTTACAACGTCACGGCTAATCGTTTCCTCACGCTGCGGGAAGGCAGCACTGCCGCACCTAACCTTGTGAGCCCTGGTAATCTAGCGAACGCGCGCGGCACAGCGGTGGACCTGACGCTCACGGCTAGTGATCCCACGGGAGATGCGCTCACATTTACCGCCACGGGCCTCCCGACAGGCCTCAGCATCAATGTGAACACGGGCCGCATCACGGGTAGCGTGGCCAGCACTGCGCTCAGTAGTTACACCACGGTGCTCAGCGTGACGGATGGTTGGAGCACGGTGAGCCGTAGCATTACCTGGACGGTCACGGGGCTCAGTGCCCCGTCGGTGGCTCTTTCTACGGCCTCTAGCACCGTCACGGGCGCGTTCGATGTCACCACGACGTTCAGCGCAGCGGTCACGGGATTAGCTGCTAGCGCTTATGTGGTTACGAATGGCAGCATCGCTTCCTTGAGCGGATCTGGCGCGATTTACCTCGCGCGCATCACGCCGAGCGCGGCAGGCGTAGTCACCATTTCCTTGCCTGCCAATGCGGCTGCGGGCAACACCGCATCCAATGCGCTGCCAGTCACGTATGCCCCTGCGGACACCACGCGGCCCAGCGTTACGCTGAGCACGCCAGCCACCACGGTAAATGGCGCTTTCACCGTCACGGCTACGTTTAGCGAGAACGTCTCGGGCTTATCCCTGGGGGAACTGAGCGTTACCAATGGCACGGCGGCGGCCCCGTCCGGCACGGGAAATATTTACACCTTTACCGTCACGCCTAGCGGCTATGGCAGCATCGGCGTGCAGTTGCCAGCCAACGTCGTCAATGATGCGGCGGGCAATCTGAATTCTGCTTCTAACACGCTCAGCGTCACGTGGCCGCAGCCGAATCGCGCGCCCATCGTCACCACGCCGAGCAACCAATCCACCACGCGCGGCACCGCCACTAGCTTGGCGATGCTAGGCAGCGATCCCGATGGCCAAGCGCTGACGTGGACCGCCAGCGGCTTGCCGTTAGGGCTGGGCATCGCTGCTGGCACGGGCGTTATTTCCGGCACGGTAAATGCCAGTGCCGCCGCCAGCAATGCCGTCAGGGTCACGGCTAGCGATGGCAGTCTGAGCGCGACGGTGAATTTCACGTGGGCCACCCCCGCCGCGGTGGTGGCTGGCAACGGGCTGCGCGCAGAGTATTTTAACGGCCTGGACCCTAACACGGGCACGCTGCTGCTGACCCGCACGGATGCCACGATCAACTTCGACTGGGGCGCGGGCTCGCCCGATCCGCTGGTGCCTGTGGACTATTTCTCCGCACGCTGGACGGGCTTTCTGACGGCTAGTTATAACGAGACGCACACGTTCTGGGTGCCATCAGATAATGGCGTGCGCATCTGGATCAATGGCACGCTGGTGCTAGATAAATGGACGCCCACGGACATCAGCGGCTGGCATACCTTTACCGTGCCATTCACGGCGGGCGTGGCGGTGCCATTTAAAGTGGAATACTCCGAACTCTACGGCGGGGCTAGCATCATCGTCTATTGGTATAGCGCCACGCAGGCTTGGGAGGCCATCGCCACCAGCCATCTGACCACAGCTTCGGCGGTGAATCATGCGCCTACGCTGGCCATGCCCGCCACGCAGTCCAGCGTGCGGAGCCGCAGTGCCTCCCTGGCCATGCAGGGCAATGATGTGGATGGGAATCCGCTGACCTATAGCGCCAGCGGCTTGCCGTTAGGGCTCACCATTAGCACTAGCACGGGCGTCATTTCTGGCACGGTGGCCAGCACGGCGGCGGCTAGTTATACGGTCAATGTGATCGTCTCCGATGGCAGCCTGACGGCCATGGTGAGCTTTATTTGGCAGACCACCGCGCCTCCGACCAACCGTGCGCCTAGTATCACGAATCCCGGCCCGCAGTCGTCCGTGCGGGGCAGCATCGCGATGCTATCGGGCACGGCTAGCGATCCCGATGGCGAGGCCCTCACCTGGAGCGCCACGGGCTTGCCTGCTGGCTTGAGCCTGAATGCTAGCACGGGCATGGTCAGTGGCACTGTTTTCAGCACCGCTGCTACCAGCTACGGCACCACGCTCACGGTCACAGACCCCGGCGGCCTAGCGGCTAGTGCGAGCTTTACCTGGACCACCACGGACGCGCCCACGCATGGCTTGCGCGCAGAGTATTTCAATGGCCTCACGCCGGGCGTGGGCACGCCGTTGCTGGTGCGCACGGATGCTACGATCCAGTTCGACTGGGGCGCGGGCTCGCCTGATCCGCTGGTGCCCGTGGACTATTTCTCCGCGCGCTGGACGGGCACCCTAACGGCACCATTTACGGAAACCTATACCTTCTGGGTGCCCTCCGATAACGGCGTACGCATCTGGATCGACAACGCCCTAGTGTTAGATAAATGGACGCCCACGGACATCAGCGGCTGGCATACCTTTACTGTTCCACTCACTGCGGGCGTGGCCGTGCCCATCAAAGTGGAATATGCTGAACTCTACGGTGGGGCCACCATTACAGTCTATTGGTATAGCGCGCAGCAAGCCTGGGAGGCTGTGGGCACGGCTAATCTCACCCCTGCGGCAGCCGCGCTGAGCAGTGCTTCCGCCAGTGCGCTGAGGATGGTCGCCCGCACGCAGGCCTTGTCTGCCATCCCGCAGGTAGGTGCTAGCTTCGTTTTCACTTGCCCTAGCCTCATGGATGCGGACACCGCCCTGATGGTCGAGCAAAGTGCCGATCTCCGTCATTGGACCACCACCAATTTCCCCGCCAGCGTGACCCCTAACGGGAACGGCACGGATACCGTCCGCCTCATCATCCCCACGCCGAATCCTGCTGCGGGCTTGTGTAATTGCTTCTTCCGCGTGCGCCTGCTCGCCACGCAGTAGGCGCAGGCCTGGAGGTGAGATCCGCCACCTACCTGTTACGTGTCACGATTCCGTCACATTACATTGCTGGTCAGACTGGCGGAATTGTCACATTTGGGCGCTCGCATTCCGATCTTAATCTGACTTTTAAAAAATTCCTCATCTCCTAGCCCATGTTTACACTCGTTGTTGTCGTCGTTGTCGTCGCTTTGTTATTCGAATACATCAATGGCTTCCATGATACGGCCAACTCCATTGCCACCGTCGTGGGCACTAAGGCGCTGACGCCAACTAAGGCCATTGCCCTAGCCGCAGTGGGGAATTTGGTGGGCAGTTTTCTGGGACAAAATGTAGTGAAGACCGTGTCCTCAGGGCTAGTGACACAAGGCGCAGTGCCGGATGGCGTGGCCCAGCACATGCTGATCTGCGCTTTGCTAGGCGGGATCACTTGGAACCTCATTACATGGTGGTTCGGCCTGCCTTCTAGCTCCACGCACGCCCTGCTGGGTGGCTTGGCCGGGGCGGTGCTGGGGATGACGGGGGGAGATCTCCACAGCCTCGTCTGGGATGGCGTGAACGCCGAAGGTAAGTCCATTGGCTATCTGCATAAGGTGGTCATACCTATGCTGACCTCGCCTGTGATCGGCTGGATAGCGGGCCTCGCGCTGGGAGCGGTCTGCTTAAAGATGGCACCTACGTGTGTGAAATATTTACCGTTGCGTGCGCAGAAGGCGCTGCGCTTGATCGGTCCCGGGTATCTGGCTGTAGCGCACGGGATGTCTGATGCGCAGAAGACTGCGGGGATTATTGCTATTGGTCTCATCGCTGGCACCAAGGCCCATGCGGCAGGGATGCCGGAGTGGATGCAGCTCGCAAATACGGACCATGGCGCTCCTCAGTGGGTGCGGATCGTCTGTGCCTTAGTGATGGCTGCTGGCACCGCAGCGGGTGGCTGGAAAATCATTCAGACACTAGGAACAAATTTGGTCCCCCTGAAGCCTTCGCAGGGATTTGCTGCAGAGGTCACGGCTGCCACGCTGCTAGCCGTAACTCAAAATTACGGCATGACGGTCTCCACCACGCACGCTATTTCCACGGCCATCATGGGTGCTGGAGCGGCAGATGGATTTGATAAAGTGGACAAGAAACTGGTCCACCGCATCCTCGGAGCTTGGGTCTTGACCATTCCCGCCGCTGGGATAGTCTCATTTCTCTTCGTCTGGTTAGGTCACGTGACCGGCCTCATTCCTCGCTAACCCTCCAATTCTCCATCTCATGTCCGCTGCTCCAGACCGTTCCTTACTTCAACGGCTCGCGCAGCGGGTGATGACCCAGGCGGGCCTCAGCCCAGAGTTCCCACCAGAGGCGCTGGCAGAGCTGCCACAGGTGGCCCAGCCGCCGCATCCCGATGCGGCCACCCGGGATCTGCGCAGCCTGCTGTGGTGCTCTATTGATAACGATGAATCACGAGATCTGGATCAGCTAACCGTAGCCGCAGCCCTTCCCAGTGGCTGCGTGCAGGTGCTGGTGGCGATTGCCGATGTGGATGCGCTAGTGCCGCTGCATTCTGCGTTGGATACTCATGCGCAGCAGAATACCACGTCCGTTTACACCACCGCTCAGGTCTTCCCCATGTTGCCAGAGCGGCTATCCACGGACCTCACATCGTTGAACTTCGGCGTGGACCGGCTGGCGGTCGTCATGGAAATGGAGTTTGATAGCAGCGGAACCTTGCAGCGTTCCGAAGTTTATCGCGCCTTGGTTCACAACCACGCCCGCCTGTCCTATAACGACGTAGCTCCTTGGTTAGAAGGAACCGCCCCGGTGCTGCCGGACATTGCCCACGTCCCCGGACTAGCAGAAAATTTACAACTCCAAGACCGCGTGGCGCAGCAGTTAAATGACGCCCGCCACGCTGCCGGAGCACTGGATTTCCAAACCATCCAGGCCCGTCCGGTCTTTGCTGGAGAGCAAATCCAAGACCTCAAAGCCGATGCCTCCAATCGTGCCAAGGAGTTGATCTCCGAGTTCATGATCGCTGCCAATACCGCGTCCGCAGCCTACCTCACGGCCAAACATTTCGCTTCCATCCGCCGCATCGTGCGCACGCCCAAACGCTGGGACCGCATTGTCAGCCTAGCCGCAGAACATCACACCACCTTGCCCGTCACGCCTGATCCTCAGGCGCTGGAATCCTTTCTCCAAAAGGCCAAGGCCGCTGATCCGGTGCGTTTCCCGGACCTCTCCCTCAGCATCATTAAATTGCTAGGTGCAGGCGAATACGATGTGCATTTACCCGATGCCGCCGACACTGGCCACTTCGGCCTAGCTGTGAAAGGTTATGCGCATTCTACCGCTCCTAACCGTCGCTATCCCGACCTCATCACCCAGCGCCTGCTCAAAGCCGCCATCGCTGGCCAGCCTTCGCCTTATAGCAATGAGACCCTAGCCGCGCTGGCGAAACATTGTTCCGAGGCCGAAGACCTCGCCAACAAAGTGGAGCGCCAACTCAATAAATCCGCCGCCGCGCTCTTCCTGCGCTCGCAGATCGGAGCGCAATTCGATGCCATCGTCACGGGTCGCTCAGAGAAAGGCACGTGGGTGCGCATCTTTCATCCGCCCGTAGAAGGCCGCCTGGAGCAAGGCTACCAGGGATTAGACGTCGGGCATAAAGTGCGTGTGCAGTTGATCCACACCGATGTGGAGCGCGGCTTCATCGACTTCAAACGCGCCTGAAAAGCGGGCAAAAGCCAGGTGGTGCTCGGCAGCAGCCCCGCACACCTTAGTAATGCACCGCACTCACCGCATCCAGATCAAAGCCAGAGGTGCCCTTGCCGCTCAGCGGATTGAAGGCCGGATCATTCGTATGCAGAATCCAGTCCGCACCCGCATCATCACGCAGGCCTTGATTTCCCGTGGACTGAATGCGGATGAAGCGAATCCAGCTCAGTCCTTGAATGCCTAACGCGTTATTTAAATCAAAACTATCCCCGCCGCTCTGGCTAGGGTCCGTGGGATCCCCGCCTGTGGTGGCATTCCTGCCCGCGATTCCGGCGGCATAGTAAAAGGGGTTTTGCAGGTTCGGCGGACTACCATCTGCGGGCGGCACCACATCGGTCGGCAGCCGATGCCATTCACCTGGAAACAACGCCACGCTGACCACCGCAGGCTCCATGAAGCGTTGATTCGCATCGCTATTAATAAACATTACGTTCTCAAATACGGTCACGTCCAGCCCCGGTCCTAACTCCACAATGTTGTCCGTAAATTCCATTTCAATGAACCCACCCACGCCTTCCCGGGCGTGCAAGGAAAGCACCTCCGAAGCCTTATAGGCCGGGGCAAAGGCTCCTTTGCCATCCGGTGCGCCAGTGACATTTCCCGGAGTTAGGGTGAAGCCATAGCCCCCGCGTGTCAGTGGCTGAAAATCCACGATCCGATCTGCAAAGGGATCGCCAACGTCATCCCCATGCTGTCGCGCTTTCGACATCGCTCGCACCCGCACCTCCGTTTCTGCTAACTCCAATTCCGTGCCGTCCGTCAGTTGCGCCAGCAATTGATAGCGTGGCCGCGCGCCTGTGGCCACGCCGTGGTCCACGCAGTTGCTGCTCGGCCCTTGATAGACCGCAGTGCCATCTCGCAGCACGGTAAAATTTACCGCCACCAAACCCACTGGCCCCAGCAAGCTGCGGACGTTGGCTAGAGACCACGCCAGCCCCACTTTCTCCGCGCTCGGCACGGCTAGTAAAATGTGACTGACCGCCCAACGGAACGATTTTTCGTAGGTTAGTCCTCCCGCATCTTCTAGCGTTAGGGTGAACTCCGCCACCGTGTCCGCCACCGGAGCCGTGCCCTGGAACACGCCCTCCTCCGTCAGCGCGATGCCTTGCGGCAAGCGGCCTCGGGCCAGCATCCAACGATAGGGCGGCGTGCCGCCCGCGGCCTCCAACACGACCTCGATCTCCCCACCGGGCGTCGCTGGCACCATGGCACTAGCGGTGAGAATTTCCAAGCCATTGACCACCTTCCACGGGAAACTAGCCTCCGCGCGATTGTCCAGCGCATCCGTGACATCCATGGTGACGGTGAATTCCCCGGCCTGGGTGGGCAGACACCTCACGCCGCCATCTTTCGTGAATTGCGCCCCCGCTGGCCAGCCACTGCCGAAGTTCCAATGATACGGCGGCAGCCCGCCCGTGGCGTGGAAGCTGAGTTCCGTGGGCGCATCCAGCACGCTGTTAGGCAACGTCTGCGGCGTGATGGCTAAGGGCTCAGCGGCTTGGATGATGAGCGTGTACAGCGCGCTGGTGCTGGCTCCCACGTCATCGCTGACGCTGAGTTTAAACGGCATTTTCGTCGGCTGTGAGCTAAGGCCCGTGATTGCTCCCGTGTTAGGATTGACAAAGAACGGCCCATCCTGCGCCAGTGAACCTCCACCCCAATGATACGGTGGCGTGCCCCCTAGCGCCTCCGGCTGGAAATGGTAGGCCACGCCTGGATTGCCTGCGGGCGGAGAACCAGACGCTATCGCCACCGGGACTACCGTCCGCGCAGGCGCTCCACCGGGCGCTGAGAGACCGGGTGAGTAAACGGGAATCCACACGCCATGCGTCAGTACTTGACGTTGCATGCCTACTCCGCCCGCTCCGTCAATTTTACTGATGCCAATGGGCAAGGCGTCCGGGTCTAGCGCCACACTAGCGTTAGGAGCAGCCATGGGGGCTAGATTTGTAGCATCGTGAGCTGGATGCGCGGCACGATCGCGCGGAGCCTCGAAGTCATTTAAGTCATCATCGTCAGCTTCGCGTTCGTCCGTCGATTGCGCCCAGGAGCTAGGGTGCAGCGCGCGCGCTAGCCAACGCGCAGACGGAGCATGCGGTGCCCTCAGCAACAGCCCAGCACCGCCCAGCAAGAGCCCCAGCACGAAGCAGAGCGCAATCTGGAGTGCCCGACGTTTCATGGCGTGACCTCTGTGATGCGCACGCGGAGGAAATGCGCGGTGGTGCTCACCGCACGCCCGTTTAGAGCGATGATTTGCCACGACTGCAAGTTGTCAGAAGCCTCCACAGTGTAGCGCAGATCTGTGCGCCAGGAGTCAGCGGAAAACGTGAGCGTGAGCCCGCCCGCGTTCTTTCCTAGCTGCCATGGTTCCGCCTGTGGGCTTAGCGGATCGGTGTTAAAGGCATACTCCAGCAAGTTCACTATGCCATCGTGATCCGGGTCCGCCTGCGCGCCACTGATATGATGAAAGGTCAGCCACGTGGCCAGCGTTTCCGGCACGGCAATGTTGCCCAGCGGCGTGAGGCCATGCACCAGTGAGCTGCCGGGCGTGCCCGCTTCATCGCTGGCCAGATAAGCCACATAGCCTTCGCCAGCCTTGGTAAATGTTTGCACTTGATAGAGCACGTCCGTGCCCGCGCTGAAGGCCGCCTGCGCAGGCGCGAGGCGCCGCATCGCCCCAGTGTTAGGATCATAGACTTGCAATGTGCTCACCTTGAATCCACTGGCCCACACGCGCCCCAGCGCATCCACGGCTAGGGCGCTAGCACTATCGAATTGGAAGATCGGAGTGCTCTGCGTTGCGCTGAGTGGAGCGGCTAGGTTCGCCACCGCAGCATCGATTTGGGCGACACTGAATTTCCGCACCCATTCGCTCTGGGCCGCCTGGGGACTGCCTTCCAGCTCGTAGGTGGCGTAGTAAATATTGCCTTGTGCATCCGCCGTCAGGCCACTGCTGTAGGTGCTGAGATCAGTGGTTAGGAAACCACGCACTGCGCCATCCGTGGAAAGGTAGCTCAGCCGATGTTTCCCCGTGGGCCCATTGCCCCCGCCGATGATCCAGCCCTGCTGCGTGCTGAGCGAGGATTGCCACCACGTGCCGCTGAAATTTTGCAAGTTCGCTAATGGCGGACTGACGATCGCCAGCGAGGGCAGAGAGGGATTGAAACGATCCACGCCCGTGCTAGCACCGAAGCCGCCGCCCTCCCCTAACAGCGCCTGGGTGGCACTGCCAATGGCGATAAAGCTCGGGTCAAAGTGAGCGGTGCCCGCATTGATGATCGTGCGCGCAGGCTGACCCCAGGCTGATTGCACGCTCAGCACCCCTTGGCTGCCGAGGACCAAACGCCCGTCTGGGAGATGCGCAAAGGCCGTGGCATTCGTCTGATCTGGCAGCAGCGTGCCCAAGTGTTGCGTCTGCCACGTGGTCAGATTCAGTACGCCGATGGCATCCAAATCGAAGCCTGCGGAACCCGTGTTAGGATACGGATCGTAAATGGGGCGGTTCTCGCTATCCCGCGCGCTGCCCGTGCCGATGATGTCCACCAGCCGCACGTAGGCCACCTCGTCCAAGCCCACGTCGCTGAGGTCATACGGCTCGCCATACGGCTGGCGATATTTACAGCCCAGGCCTTGGAGATTCGTGGGATCCAGCGCACCATACGTGCTGACGAGCGCAGGCGTGGCGGAGTGATTGGGAAAGCGCACGAAGTTCACCCCATCCCGTGAGACTTCCACAAAGGCGAGTTCGAGAAAGCTATCGTTGAGGGCATTTTCAAAGATGGCGAAGTCCGCGCCCGGGCCATTTTTCAAGAATCCAGGAAACGCTAGGGTGATCGTCCCGCCCGCGCCCAGACAAGTGATGTGCGTGGCGTCATCGCCTGCGGGGCCCAGGCATTTGGTGGGGTCTTGCCACTGTGCTAGGCAGTCTGTGCCCACCGCATAGTTCGTCACGCGATTCCCCCACGCGACGATGCGCGCATCCGTTCGATGAATGGCCGTGGAGCCTACCAGGCCCGCTGCGGGAGCATACGGGCCCGCCATGGCGGCGGTGCTCAGTGCGAGGAGCGCGCCGCCGCCGCCAAGGCTCTGCCAGCTCATGCTCTGCGCCTCCGCATGACCAGGAACACCACCCCTAGCAGCAAACCCGTCGGCTCTGGCACATTGGTAGCCAAGCCCGGACCAGCGGAGCTAAAATCCGCATACACCAAGCCATCCCACGCGCCATCGACTAACGGGCGGCCCAAGATTCCCGTATTTGACGACACCCACATCCCCGGTCCGGCCTCATCATACGGACTGCCTAAGGGCGGCAGCACGTGGGCTCCGGTGGGCGCGGCACCGTCCGTGTAAACGCCGTTCTGCTGGGCGTTATTTACAAAATAATTCCAGTAAGCGCCCGTGTTAGGGTTATAGTCTCCTTGGAAACGATTCGTGCCATGCCAGCCGATGTTTGAAACAAATCCCGCGCCACTGATCTGGGCGCTCAGGGCGGGCTCTGCACCTAACACGGCGGCTAATAAATCTGCGCCTGTTTTCGGCTGAGCCGCATCCCAACGGTAACCCCAGGCCCAGGCGGGCTGGCCGTCTGACCAGTCCAGCACGAGCACGGCGGCACTAGCGCCCGCGCCTGTCCAGTGGGTGACATCGGAGATCAGAAAGGTAGCGGCGGAGCCGCGGCTGGTGCTGAGTAATGCGCACGCTGCAAGCAGCGCGCCAGTGCTAGTGGAACGGAGGTTCATGGGGATCGAATCAGCTTTGGAATCGCGCTGAGGACGAGTGTGGTTAGTTAATGACATCCGCACGCCAAGTATTCTGACTCCCGGCCTCAAACCTCCGCCCCGCCTTCACCCGCATTTTCATGCGGATTGGCATCGTGGGACATTGTAACCGGATACAGCAGCGCCAACTGTCTTGGG
>JAYVOP010000198.1:0-5588 GCA_043757865.1 Verrucomicrobiales bacterium
TCCCTAACTTCAAATCCTTCCGCACCCGAGTGCTCTTCTTCCTTGGAAAGCTAGATCTTTCTCCAGCCTAAAAACTCCCCAGAAATTCCCGTAGCGCCTGAAAAGGCAGATTCCAAGATATTGATTGAATCTAAGGCATTACTCACATTCGCGATCTGAAAATTGAAGTTTAAACCATCAATCCTTCTAGCGCGGAATTCGATAATGAGCGGTTGCTGAGCAGGAGTAAAACTCTTTTTGCCCGCAGTGCTAAGCGCACCGGAGACCGTGGCCCATCCATTGGAGACACTGGCTGCACCGCTTGAGGTTGTCCAAATCGAAGCGTCTAGCGAGTCACCGTTGAATTCTTCTGCCCAAGCTTGGGTGGGCGTTGCATCATACTCAATTACAAGTGAGGGCCGCTTCATAGCATCCGCATTTTCCTGACTGGCGAACGAGCTTTCCTGGGTGCCGCTGCCACTTGTGCGGAGTTCTATCCCATTGTTGGGCGTCCCTGCAAGCCATGCTGAAAGTTGTGTCGAGATGTCCACCGAATACCACTGGCCGCTCACGGGCACCGTTGGAATGGTAGATACTCGGGTGGAGGTGGGTTTTGTAGCCCAATTTACCGAATTAGCCCAAGCGGTCGTCGGAGTGTAAAGATCTTGAGTGCTCGCTCCACTGGTCATGCCGGTAGCAGATCGGCAATACAAGTTAAGTGTGGCTCGGGTAATTGTAGCTGGGAAGCCTTTCGTTGCAAATTGAACGAGTGGACGACTTTCGTCGGTGGTGCTACTCAGGTTT
Source organism: Verrucomicrobiales bacterium (assembly GCA_043757865.1). Lineage (GTDB taxonomy): Bacteria > Verrucomicrobiota > Verrucomicrobiia > Verrucomicrobiales > V1-33 > JAGNEJ01. The sequence goes on from JAYVOP010000198.1 coordinate 784, forward strand.
AAGTAAGGTTTTGTGCCAAAGGCGGCACTCGGCTGGTTTGAGTGAATCGTGGTATCGACAGCACTAAGGTTCTCTAGTGTGACCGTGGCAATTTCCGCATGGGTAATCGAAAGCATTCCGCAGCAAAATAGCAGACCTACGACTGCTATGGAAGCGAGCCTTTTGCATAGGCTATGGCCGAGCGCAAGGCTTTGACGGCGTCTGTGCTGTGGCCGTGGAGGTCCTTGGGCATTCTCATGCCGCAGCCAACCTTGCTGGAACTCAGCGTCTCCTATGCGGTTCGCAAAATGGGAAGCTTTGAGGTCTGCGCTGATCTTCAGAGGTTTTGTTTGATTGGCAGGTTCCTTTGTGGGAGGATGCGCCATGCACACAGTTACCTTGGAATACGCCCACGCCCACTTGAAGGAACTCTTGGTGGAGGTTTCCACTGGGGAAGAGATCGTGATTGTTGAGAACGCCCGTCCGCTGGGGCGGTTGGTGGCAGAGCGTGCGGTGGCGGTGCCCTCGGAGCAACAGGGCGGCTGGCCGTTTTGGAACTGGTATGAAGCTGATGTTCGACTGCCGGAGCAGTTGGATGAACCCATTCCCTCGGAATATTGGGAGGTGCTCAAATCATGAAGGTGCTGGTGGATACCAGTGCGCTCGTCCGTTCTTTTGGCGACGCGAGTGCTTTCACCAAAGGGGCGAGGGAACTCATCGAGAATGTTTTCGTAATCAAAATTTACAGCGTGGTGGTCTTCTGGGAAATGACGATCAAACATGCCATGGGCAAGCTGCCCTTGCCCGCCTCGCCTGCCACCATTTGGCAATGCTTGGAACATTCCGGCACGGGTCTCATTTTGCAAATCTTGCCCGGTCATTTGGAGCGGCCGGGAACGTTGCCCGATCACCATCGCGATCCCTTTGATCGACTGATGATTGCCCAGGCATTGGAGGATGGGCTGGAGGTCATCAGTAGTGATGACCAGTGGGATGCTTATGGCGTGCGCAGGATTTGGTGAGGTCAGTCGGGCCGACTGCTCCACGCTCTGGGGCTGGCTGGCGTGCGTTCCAGCGATTGGGTGGGCGAATGTGGGCTGAGTGGAGGAAGTGGTCTTCATGGTGGGCGGGGCGAAGGTGGGATGTGCGGTGGTCATGGCTTCGCGTGGCTTATTTTGCTTTGCCGCCGGGTTTAGTTGCAGGAGGTTTTGTGCTGCCTGGTTTAGGGGGAGCAGACCCACCGCTGCCTGAGCTAGGGGGTGTATTTATTTTATCATTTGGGTTTATCTTGTCGAAATTTTTGATCTGCGGATTTAATTGACGAAGCACGCCAGAATCGACTCCTAGTGATTTTGCAATGCCATTGAAGGTTTGTCCTTTGCCGACTGTGTATTGTCCTCCTACGCCTGCTGTCGTGTTGCCCCCTACATTTGACGCAGTAATTGGCACAGTGGACGTCCTTTGATTAGTGATGTTTGACTGTTTTTCCGCGTTTTGCACATTGATATTAGATGGTGAATTTAATTTTGAATTGAGCTTTCTGCCTATATTTTGAAAGTAGGCGGCTTCCATATCGGTAAATTCTCTAACCTTTCCATAGGTATATTTTCCGAACAACTTACCGAAGTCGTATGGTGCATCCAATGCCTTTGTATTCAAAAAATTCTGAACTCCTTTCTTAGGGAGATCGATAATATCTCCTGTCGTTTCAATCGCACTTACAATGTCCTCAGCAATTGCCCCATTAGGCACCTGCTCATAAACAAATGCCTCCCCACCTCCAAAGGCAAAGCCCCTGACGAAATCGAAAGCAGTAATAGGATTTACATAGATAACCGCTGCCCCAAAGCCAGTGGTGATCCAATTTTTTGCTTCGTCGGCATGTCCGCCAAAAACAGTAATTGATTCAGTAAATGACGTGCCTTGAGGGTCAAACGCACGATTTGGATTCCCACCCGCATATCCATAAGCCTCGGGCTTCCACCCCGGCCCGATGTTCTTTACCGGATCGACACTCAAGAATACACCAGCATCCGCCAAATAATACCTCGCTCGCATGAAGGTGAGGCCGGGGAGGAGTCCTTCTTCCATGACGCCTTGGGAGCCGACGAAGCGGTAGGGATTGGCATCCGTGGCCCCGGCAGCGGTGGTGGTGGCGAAGGTTTGGCCATAGTCCGAGTAGGCGTATTGCTGGGTGCTGGCGCGGGTTTGGTCAGTGAGGCGGACGATGTTTCCTGAAGCATCCGCATGGTAGCAGGTAATATTGGCGGGGGTGGTGAGATCGATTTTGACTGCGAGATCTGGACCGTGGAGGTAGAGCGCGGTGAGCGTGCCCGTGGCGGTGGTATCGGCTAAAATGCGTTCCATGCCGCCGATGAGATTGAGCACGTAGCGCGTCTCCACCGCAGCAGCAGGCGGGGTGGTGAGCGTGCGGGAGATGCGACGGCCCAGGGCGTCGTAACGGTTCTGGATTTTGGACTTTACGTTCGTGAGATTGGTCAATTCCAGACTGGTGGTGCGGTTGTCCTCGTCATACGTCAGAGCGAGCGAACCGACGGATGGGCAGGTGGCTTTGCTGAGGTTGAAGGAAGGGGTGTTGTCCGCGTTCTTGAATTCGTAAGTCCAGTTGTTGTTGCCAGCGGGAGAGGCGGAATCCGTGCGGGCCTGGAGTCGGCCACCGGGCGTGTAGGCGGAAACTTCATCGTGCGGGGTGGGCGGCTGATAGGCGAGCAAGCCTTTTTCCCTACCTGAGGTTTGGTTGCCATTCTTGTCGTAGGCGTAATTCAGCGCGATCTGAATGGTGTCGTCCGCGGGATCAACCGTGGCCTTGGTGTCGGTGTAGGTGGGATTCGTTTGACGGCCAGATTCATCATAGGCGGCAGTGCGTGTCATGCCGTTTGGGTAAGTCTGGCTGGTGAGACGCCCTTCTTTATCCCACGCATAGTTCAGCACATGGCTCCCCCAAGCAGCGGAAGTGGACTGGCGCACGAGGCGGCCCAGTCTATCGAACTCTTGGGTCAGTGGGCGATTCCCCGGATAGGTGACATTGATGACGTGGCCGACGGCATCGTAGCCGTAGCCCACGCTCTGGCTGAAGGTATCCGTGCTGGTGAGCGGGCGATCCAGGGCATCGTAACTGAAACTGGTGCGCGTGGTGAGGCTAGTTCCAGCATCAATGCGGCGGACGGAGAGCACATTATTATTGGCATCGTAATCGAGGCGATTTTCACGACCATTCGAGAAACGCACACACTCCAGGCGACCAGCACTATCGTAAAGCATGGTGCGAGTGATGCCCGTAGGTTCTGCCTGCGTCTTGAGTCGGCCCAGTGCATCGTAGGTGTAAGTCCAATGAAGCTGATCTTGATTTTCCTCCGTCAGGCGGAGGCTGCGGAGATCGTAGGTCATCAGGTAATGACCGTGCAGGGCGTCTTCAATATCTTTAATATTCCCCACGCCATCGTAGGTGTAGAGCCAGAGGGAGCCTTCAGGATCGGTCCATTTCTTTAAGCGTCCCCGGCCATCGTATTCGTTGCGACTGGTGCTGCCGTTGGGGCTGTTGGTGGTGAGCAACCGACCTGCTTCGTCGTAAGTGCTGGAACTGGTATTTCCCAACGGATCGATGGAAATGACCGGGCGATTCAGGCGGTCATATTGCTTTTTATAAAGACGAGCCAGCCGATCACGGGTGACGGTCTCGTTGCCATTGGCATCGTAGGTGTGCTCTGTGTAGTCGTTGTTTGGATCCTTCTCGCGGGCGGGACGGCCGACTTCATCGTAGGTGCGGTAAGTCGCAATATTGGTGAGGACAGGTGCCCCGCTGGCTTGAGAAATGGGCACGGGCGGGCTGTTGCTGTGGACATGAAGCGAGCGGCTATTGTAGGCGCGAGAACCGATGTTGCCCGCCCGGTCTTTAGCCAGAGTGAGAAGGTTGCTGGCATCGTTGGTATTCTCAGATGGCTGGCCTTTCGCATCCTTGGCAGACGTCGTATTGCCCACTTCATCGAAAACTGCGGTGGTGGTGCGCCCGGCGGGATCGGTGGTTTTGATGACGTTGCCGTTGATGCTGAACTCTTGAGTGGAGGTTTGTTGCAGGGCATTGGCGGTGGATTTTGGCCAACCCAGTTCGGTATAGTCGAAGGTCGTAGAGTTGCCTGCCGCATCCAGGCGCGACTGGAGGAAGCCTGTATCGGGGAAATAGGTGCTGGTGGTGACGCTGAGATTCTGCGCGGAGTAGTTGGCGTCTTTAGCCGTCCAGACGAGGCCGTTCGGGTAGTAGGTGTATTCCGCCAGTTGCCCGATGTCATCGGTGTGGCTGAGGAGATTCCCATGGGCGTAGTAGGCGTAGCGATTGGCGCTCCCCGCGCGCGCCAGCGTCTTGGAGTGCATGAGGCGAGGCTTTGCGAGCCTCCGCTTTGGGCTTCAGATGGCGCGGCCCATATAAACGCAGCACAGGCTGCGCGCCGATCCTCATTTTCCCTTGGCATCAATTTAAGATTCAGTTAAGACGACAGCATGGATTCTCCCCTCACCTTGGTGCGGACTGATCGTTCAGATTGGTTCGTGAAAAAATGTGCTAGTTTCGATGAAATGCGCGAGCATCAGATTCGGAACTGGCAGCACGCTGGCTGCACTGCCCGGTGGCAGGCCGCTGCAGAGTTGGTGAGGGACATGTGGATATCAAAAGGAGGTGATCTAGATGAACTCAGACTTCAAAGAACTGTTACAAGCGTTCGCCAACGCGGGCGTTGAGTATCTGATTGTAGGCGGGTATGCTGTGATGCACTACAGCCAACCCCGCTACACCAAGGATCTGGATCTTTGGC
>JAYVOP010000199.1:0-21304 GCA_043757865.1 Verrucomicrobiales bacterium
TGGGAAACGTAGGTTTTCCATACGGTAATCAAAGCCCCGGGGAGATCGCTAAGAATGTTGACGGAAATGATGAGCGACGTGCCATTACCAATGCCGCGCTCGGTGATTTGTTCGCCTAACCACATAGTGAACATGGTGCCTGCGGTCATGGAAATAATGGCCAAAGCATAAAAACCCATACCGCCGTCTGGCACTAACTTCACCCCGTGGCGTGTTAGGTATTCATCCATGCCAGGCAGTAAATAGTTGCCCTTGGGATTCACTAGGCCTTTGGCGATGATGTATCCTTGGACCACGCAAAGCACGATGGTGAGGTAACGGGTATATTGGTTGATCTTCTGACGACCGCCTGTTTCCCGGGCCAGCTTGCTGAGCTTGGGCACCACGGCGGTTAGTAGCTGGACCATAATACTAGCACTAATGTAGGGCATGATCCCTAACGCCAGGATGGCGCAATTTTTGATGCCGCCGCCGCTGAAAACGGTGAGCATGGTCGTCAGCGCGTCCCCAGAGGTGCGTCCGCTTTCCTTTAACCATTCTTGCACCGCCAAGGGGTCCACGCCGGGGAGCGTGATTGCGGCCCCGATGCGGATAATGGCGATCATCGCCAAAGTGAAGAGCACCCGTGAGCGTAACTCAGGGATTTTGAACATGTTAGCGAAAGCGGAAAGCATGAGAAACGGAAGCTGTTAGGTATAGTAAAATAAAGAACGGGGCGGACTGAACACTAAAGCGGCAAGGCAGACAAGTATTGTCTGCCTTGCCCCTGAATTTAGTTGTCGCGCTGAGAAACCATTAGGCCGTAGCCACAGGTTGAGCCGCAGTTTTAAGCGCGTTGAGGGTGACGGTGCCGCCCGCCTTCTCAATCTTCTCTTTAGCCACTGCGCTGATGCGATCCACGGCAACGTGGAATTTCTTGGTGACTTCGCCCATGCTGAGGATCTTCACGCCGTCCCAAGCCCCGCCTTTGACTAGTTTCAGGGCGCGGAGTGCGTCTTCGTTGATGGTGGCTCCGTCATCGAAACGGAGTTCCAATTCAGAGAGGTTCACCACTGCCCAACGGAAGCGGAAGGCGGAGTTATTGAAGCCCTTCTTAGGCAGACGACGGTGCATGGGCATCTGGCCACCTTCGAAGCCGATGCGGATGCTGCCGCCGGAACGGGCGTTTTGGCCCTTGTGGCCTTTGCCGGACGTTTTACCGTGACCGGAGCTTTCACCGATGCCGAGACGCTTGGTGCGATGTTTGGCACCGGGACGCGGTGCGAGATCATGAAGACGCATAAATTTTGAGTCGTTAGAGTTTTAAATTGAGGAAAGTTAGAGGGCCTTCTTTTCAGGAAGTTTCTTGCCGCGCGCGGCAAACAGTTGTTCGCGAGTGCGCAAGGCCAGGAGGGCTTCGATGGTGGCTTTGACCACGTTAGTAGCGTTCTTGGAACCGAGGTTCTTGGCGATGACGTCTTTGATGCCGACGGCTTCACAGACCGGGCGCACGCCGCCGCCTGCGATGATGCCCGTTCCCGGGCCCGCTGGCTTGAGGAGGACCCGGCCACCGCCGAAGCTGCCGATGATTTCGTGGGGAATCGTGCCTTCGCGCAGGTTCACTTTCACGAAGCGACGACGGGAAGCCTCGCTGGCTTTCTTGATCGCATCGGAGACTTCGTTGGCTTTACCAAAGCCGATGCCGAAGCTGCCATTTTTGTCGCCCGTGATGACGAGTGCGGAGAAGCTGAAACGACGACCACCCTTCACTACTTTAGCGCAGCGGTTGATGGAGACCACTTTCTCAGTGTAGTCGCTGTTGCTATCGCGATCACCACCGGAGTTTCTGTTACCTTTTTCGTATGCCATAATAAATTGGATTGATTAGAATTTGAGACCAGCTTCCCGAGCGGCATCGGCGAGTGCTTTGACTTTGCCATGATATTTGTGGCCACCGCGATCGAAGACGACGCTGATGATATTGGCCCCAGTAGCTTTCTCAGCGATGGCTTTGCCGATGGTCACTGCCAGGGCGATGTTGGCAACGCTCTGGGAGCCTTTCTTCATGGTGCAGGCGGAGACGAGGGTTTTGCCAGCCACATCATCAATGACTTGGGCGGTCACATTGCGGTGGGAAAAGAACACGGCCAGACGAGGACGGGCAGCGGTGCCAGTGATCTTGCGACGGACCCGGATGTGGATGCGTTTGCGGATGGCTTTGCGATTAATTTGCATAATATATAAAGTGGTAAATGGATTCGGGAAAGAATGTTATTTGGACTTCTTGCCTTCCTTACGGCGGACGATTTCGCCCGCATAACGGACGCCTTTGCCTTTGTAGGGCTCAGGTGGGTAGTAGCTGCGGATGTCTGCGGCCAGTTGGCCGACACGTTGTTTGTCGATGCCGGAAACGCTGATCTTGGTGTTGTCGGTGACGACGACGGTCAGGCCCTTTTCAATCGGGTGCAAGATCGGGTGACTGTAGCCGAGGCTGAGGTCGATCTTATCTTCCTTAACAGCGGCCCGGAAGCCGACGCCTTGGATTTCCAGATTCTTTACGAATCCTTCGCTGACGCCTTTGATCATGTTGGTGACGAGACGTTGATTCGTGCCGTGGAGGGCTTTGATTTTGCGGTCATCGTTCTTCCGAGCGATGGTGACGGTGGCACCTTCTTGGCTGAAGGAGATGCCTTCTGGCAGGGTCAAGCTGAGGGAGCCCTTGGGGCCTTCCACTGTAAGGAGCGGGCCAGCGGCCTTGAGCGTCACTTTAGCGGGAACGGGAATGGTTTTATTACCTACGCGGGACATGGTTTATGATGCGGTTAGGGGTGAGATAAAATAAGGATTACCAAACGGTGGCGAGGAGTTCTCCGCCGACGTTTTGTTTCCGGGCTTGGTGGCCGGTCATGATGCCTTTCGGCGTGGAAAGGATGGCGATGCCCATGCCGTTGAGCACTTTAGGGACTTCCTGAGCACCCACATATTGGCGCATCCCAGGGGAGGACATGCGGCGGAGGTTGTTGAGGATGGGCGTGGCACCTTGATACTTGGGCTTCACTTTGAGCGCGGGGTGGGCACCAGAGGTGTCCACTTCGTAGCCCCAGATGTAGCCTTCTTCTTGGAGGATGCGAGCGATCTCGGCTTTGATCTTGCTGTAAGGCGCGGAGAATTCGACTTTTTTGGCGCGGCTGGCGTTTTTCCAGCGGGTCAGGAAATCGGAAATAGGGTCTGTTAGAACGGCCATATTATTATAGTTTTAGACGGTGTTATTCGTGCTTGGAAAAGGGTGGATTAAGCGGCAGCGGGGTCTTCGACCGCAGGTTTACCAGTCTCAGGCTTAGGAGTGCTGGCGGTGCGGAAGGGCATGCCCAGCGCGCGGAGGAGTTCGCGACCACCTTCGTCCGTGTTGGAACTGGTGACCACGCAGATGTCGAAGCCGAGGGTGCGCTTGATTTCGTCGATCTTGATTTCAGGGAAAATGGACTGGTCAGAGATGCCAAGGGTGTAGTTACCACGGCCATCGAACGCCCGTGGGCTCACACCCCGGAAGTCACGAATCACCGGAATGGCGATCTTGATGAGGCGCTCCAGGAACTCATACATGATGCGACCACGGAGGGTCACTTTCACGCCCACAGCTTCATTCTCACGGAGTTTGAAGTTGGAAACAGAGGTCTTGGATTTGGTAATGATCGGCTTCTGACCCGTGATGGTCGTCACGGTATTGACGGCATCTTCGATGGCTTGCTTGCGGTCCGCTTGGGAACCCACGCTGCAATTAATGACCACTTTTTCGATCTTGGGGATCAGGTGAACATTGGTTACGCCCAGCTTGGTTTTCAGAACTGGGACGACCTTTTCTTTGTAGAATTTTGAGAGACTGGCTTCGGGTTTGCTCATGGCTGATTACTTCGTTTTAGATTTAGGAGCGGCGGCTTTCTTGGCGGGCTTTTCAGCTTTGACAGCGGCCTTTTTAGCGGCGGGTTTTTTGCCAGCGGCTTTGGCCGTGACAACTTTCAGATTGGAGACATGCACCGGGCCTTCTTTCTTAACGAGGCCGCCTTCGATGCCAGCTTGTTGATTGGGCTTGGTGGATTTGGTGATCATCCGCACGCCTTCGATGAGGGCTTGGGATTTCTCCGCGATGATCTTGAGGACCGCGCCTTGTTGGCCTTTGGCTGCGCCACTGGTGACGACAACGATGTCACCTTTGGCGATGTGGAATTTAGCTTTGCTCATGGGAAAAATTCAGGAGTTAGGGAAAATGATAATTTAGAGCACTTCCGGTGCCAAGGAGACGATCTTCATGAAGTTGCGATCCCGTAGTTCGCGAGCCACGGGGCCAAAGATGCGGGTGCCCTTGGGGTTGCCGTCTTTGTCGATGATGACGATGGCGTTGCTGTCGAAGCGGAGGATGCTGCCGTCATCCCGACGAATGGGAGCGGAAGTGCGGACGATCACGGCCCGGACGACTTCGCCCTTTTTGACCGCAGCGGTCGGGGTAGATTCGCGGATGTGGGCGGTGATGGTATCACCGATGTAGGCATGGCGGCAACCAGTGCCTTTGCCAATCACACCGATCATTTTAGCAACGCGAGCGCCAGTATTATCTGCCACCGCCACTTTGGATTCCATTTGTATCATAAGTCTCGTAGTATCGTTCCGGGGTTTAAAAAAAGGGAAGACTTGCGAAACCGTCCTGCGCATAGCGTCACCAACTCGACGGTCGGGAGAGACCGGAAGTGGGGTGAAGTTGTCGCAGATAGTGACGGTTTAACATGTCTGGGGAAAAAGTTTTGTTCTAGGCGGACCTAGGGGCGCGCACCATAGGGATGGGAAATGGAGGCGCAAGTTGTTTTCTACAAATTTTTGTGTCAATGTGATCTCGAAGATTTCTCCGGCTTTAAACAAGCGCTGCAACTCTGCTGCTGCGGCCTCTGGGCCATCGCTAGCGTGGCATACAGAGCTACTCCCCAAAACCTAACCCCATTACTAGCTTATTCCATTTCGCTTTCATTTTCATCGGAATAGTTTAGAAGTGTGGCATGTCAAGACCAGCAAAATTCAAAATCGAAATCATTCACCAAGCGCAAGTCGGCGTTAGCGAGGCCTCCACCTTGCGCGAGTTCAGAAAACATCAATCCGTGCTGCTTTCTGCGGTGCATGGATTGGATATGGAGGCTACTGCGACTTTGCTCGGCATCAGCCGCAGCACCGTTGGCGCGCTGCAGCGCGAAGCCCGGAACCCTGGTGCGCCATCGCCTGCCCAGCGCGGGGGCCGCAGACACCAATACCTCACCATTGCACAAGAGCAGGAATTCCTTGCCCCATGGATCGTGGCGGCCACCACCGCCGGAATGATCATCGTTCCGCCGCTCCAGGCGGCACTGGAGCAACGATTGGGAAAAAAGGTTCATCACTCTCAAGTTTATCGCCTGTTGGCCCGGCACGGATGGCGTAAAGTCGCTCCTGATTCCATGCACCCCAAGGCAGATTTGGAGGCGCAGGAGGTCTGGAAAAAAAACTCCAAACGGTGGTCTCCGAGCGCCTCCAAGACCCTGCCGCAAAGGGCAAGCGACCGCGCCTGATGTTTCAGGATGAAGCACGGTTCGGACGGATGGCCAAGCCCAAACGTTGCTGGGCTCCGCGTGGCCTGCGCCCGGTCATGCCCAATGGTTATGAGCGGGAGTTCACTTACGTTTACGCCGCAGTCAGTCCGCTGGAGGGCGAGATGGAGTATCGGATCTGCGAGGCCATGAATACAGAAAATATGGGGCGATTTTTGACTCAGGTCAGTGATCGATATCCAGATGATTATGTGATGATGGTAGTAGATGGAGCCAGTTCGCACAAAGCCAAAGCCCTTGTCATCCCCTCGAATATCTCGCTAATTGGATTGCCTCCCTACGCGCCGCAGCTCAACCCTCAAGAGCATGTGTGGGACGAGCTTCGAGAAAAGGAGTTTCCGAACAAGGTGTTTTCCACGATGGATGGGGTGCTGACTCAACTCGAAGCAGGACTTCAAAAAATCTCTGGTAACGCCGCCGCGATCCCCTCACTAACGGCTTGGCCTTGGATTAAGTTAATCTCGCTTTGATTGCGAAATGGAATTAGCCTCGCAAAGGCCGTGTCCTGTTAGAGGGGAGTAGCTCTATCACATGAGTGTAAACCTCCATCGTCTTTCTTTGCGGCTAATAAAACTTCATTTTTAGCCGCCTCCCTTCACCAAATCATGGAAGCCGGTGGGCTTTGGCTCACTTTGAGGTGAATTTCCGCCACAAGTTGCCCCAAACCCCGCGCTTCTGGCTCTTCTTCGGGTTCTTGGATTTCGGACTTTCTGATTCTTGAGTGATTTTTTTGTGCTGCTTCTCGCGGAGCACTAAGTCATCAATCACAGGACTTCGTTTTGAATCCTTCACCCACTGCACGCCGTTTTCTTGAATCCAGTAATGCGACCGGCACGGAAGGTTCCAATTGCCGATAGAGGGCCGCAATGAAATACTTTCCCCATCGAATGTGAGTCTCCATGCCTTGGGAGCGAGCGGCGTCACCACCTCTAGGCCACAGCCACAACAGCACCGATGGGTTACGGTGCGATAGTTGAGCGAGACGTAAAGCACACCTTCCTCAAGATGGTCAGGGATAAAATCGACAAACTGGTGTGTGATTGCGTTCATGTTTCTGCCAACAACATGTTGACATTTACGGTATAAGTCGAGTTTAACTCTCCATTCATGTCCTGATAAAATCCGTAGAGTTTCTTCCAACGGATCACTGCCATGGTGGCGTTCAACATGTTAAGCTCCGCGATCTGAATGTTGCTAGCGTAAGCATCCTCCTCAGCCTCGGAAAAGGAAACTAGCCCTCTAAGATGATCTCGGTGCTGTGCTGTGCTTAAAGTCGCCCGTAAAGTGCCGATCAATTGCTTTTCGCAGATGTTTACTCCCATTCCAACATCAATGAATGGGACGCCCTTCGCTTCAAGATACGTGACCACTACCTTCTTAGCTTGACCATCGTCCACACACAAGAAAATGAAATCAATATTACCGAGCAGACTAACGTTCAATTTGGTCATGAATTCTGCGTGGGCAACGATCCCACGCCGCATCTTTGAGTAAATCTCCGTGAAATATGCGACCTTGAATGGCTGCTCTCGAAGCTGTGCGACGCTCGGTGCTCCAGGTGACCTGAAGGCATTGTGCTGCGAAAGTTTGTCCCCGTCGAATAGATGGATTTCTTCGACCGGAGTTTTCGCCACGAGATCAAGAACGTATGAACCTGTCCCACCCAACCCGACAATTCCAACCTTCTGACCTCCTAGCTTGGCGCTGATTGATTCGATCTCAGCTCGACTGGAATTCGTGTCCAAGTAATTGAACACCGATTCCGTAGGTTTAGATTCGATCACCTTGAAGGTGCGAGCCGTGACGGATTCGTCGATGGCCTGTGCCTCGATGGCCAATATTTCAGCGTAGCGGGTCATTTTGTGATGATAGTCGCGATAACCTGTGTCCGGTTTATTGGAGAAGGAATGATTCGCTATCAATCCTTCCGTGAGTGTTATTGTCTGGCTCTGGTGATGGAGCTGGCGAATGGGCGCGCCATCCTTATGACAAGGATATTCTCCAATGAAATGGATCACATGGGTATCCTGAGCAGCAGAATACGGGGCAACATGATCTCCTGCTAACCTGAGTCCAGAAACAAGACTCCCAAACAGGATATTTCCATGAGAGTTCACATAAGGAACGTGGTGGATTACGAGAAATGCCCCTTTGACTTCGACCTCGTAGCCTTCGTTACGGAGTCGCAGGATGTCGGGACTAAGATTTGGTAGTAGCTGTGACATTGAAGATCATTCCACATTCGAGTTTAACGGAGTCACCAGCCACCAGGCTGCCTTGCGGCTTCGTTGGTGTTCCTTTCGCGTAGGTGACGGTATAGATGGTCTGCGGGTTTGCTGGATTAAAGGCGAGGGCCACGACTGCCGCATAGGAGATCATCTCGCCTGAAACCGATTTTTCACGGCCGTTCACGATGATCTTGATTTCGTGATTCTGCGGCAACTCAACCTTCCGAGCAGAGAAGACTGGCCCATCAGCGAAATGAATACGTTCCTCAGGTTTCATCAGCTGATCATTTGGAGATTCCAAATCTCGAAACAATCGCACACTGTCTGCTAAGCCTAGCAAGCGCTTGAGGGAGTGTTCGGTCTGGGTCGCTATGATAGTGACCTCCCACGAATCGTCGCAGATGAAAGCGAGTTTTGGTGGAACTGCGCACGGTGGCTGCACCTTGGGAACTGACTCGCATCGTGAAGCGCAGCGAAAGACGTTGCCTTCGGTTAAGTTCACGATGTCCGCATCATTTAAGGCGGTATCCTGAGGTCTGTTATAGTCTCGTACAAGCACTAGTTCTTTTCCTTTGCCTGCTTGGTCAAGAATGTCCCGAGCTTCGAGAGTCTGCCGAGGCATCGGAAAGATGGCATCGTCGATGAGTGCAGCCCACTTTGGAGAAGTGTTGCAGCGTGTGGTTCCGCCAGAGGCGTTTTCAGTTTGGTTTAGGTTTGGTTCCATTTGTTGGAGTTTGGTTTGGTTCGAGGTTAATTTGATTTGCGAATTACGTGAAACGTGATTCACTAGTGCAACATTCCCTAACTCCACAGAGGCGCAACATCTTTTTTCATCAAAGTTTGCGTTTCTTTAATGAAACAACATCACCCATCCTGAACCATGACAAAATCATCCGAGATTGATCTCACCAAACTCGCTGCACTTATCGCCAAGAAGCGAGACGGCCGCCCACTGCGCGATGTAGCAGAACAAATTGGGGGCGTTAGCGCGCCAACCCTCTCTCGCATTGAGAAAGGCAACATCCCGGACATTGATACATTTATGAGGCTTTGCCGCTGGCTGGAAGTATCCCCAAATGATTTTCAATCTGGCGGGGGCAATGTTGGAATCGCTTCTGGGCTAGCAACAAAGGACCGCGTCTGCGCACACCTCAGAGCTGATCGGGATCTTCCACCAGACACTGCCAGAGCATTAACCACAATGATAGAACTAGCCTACCGAGACGTTTTGGCTGGCAAATTTGACGGAGAACCACAGGAGAATGAGTATGACGACGATTAATATTCACATTGATCCAAATGAGTTCAAGCCTAGGCTAGGCCGGGGTTTTAAGACCGATGCCGAGAACATTTCTCACAACATTCGTTCCCGAATGCAGCTTGCTAGTCACGAACGGTTACGGGCAAAACATCTCGCCAAATGTCTTGGGATTCGTCTTCTAAAACCAGTGGATCTAAGCTGGACGGATCAAGCCCAGTTCGAGGAACACTTCTCGCTGTTGAGGAAACACTGGTCAGCGTTTCTTCTACCAGAGGCAGGGCACAAACGAATCATCGTTTCAAACCCAGCAAGTGTGCCCGAGCGACAAGAAAGCGACTTGTTTCATGAAATTGCCCATGTAATCTGTGACCACAAGCCAAAGCCCATAAACCTAGTCGGTGAGATGGCCATGCGGTGTTTTGACGATGAGGATGAAAAACAAGCCGAGTTTCTTGGCTATGCCCTTCACTTATCAAAGGATGCGCTTTTCCATTCATTGAAGCAGGGCTTCGCCCAACCAAAAATTTGCGAAACCTACAGAGCAAGCCAAGAACTAGTGCGCCATCGCATCAACCTAACGCAAGTCGCAACAATCTTGCAGCGCAGTCGCCTAAAATTTGCGGTTCCCTGATGAGCGATGAACGATCAGATTATAAGATCGTCTCCAAAATTTCCGATCACATTTTTCATGGACTCCATAAAATCTCTGTCCTGGTAGCGACGCAATTTCTCCCAGAGTGCCCCGAGTTTCCTGTCCTGAAAATATACTTCTGCCCACTAGGTGATTGTCCCTTGTGTAGCTGGGGCGTTTCTGTTGGGGGATGAGGAGAACCCATCAAGTTGAGCAATGAGTTGCAGTGTTTTCGGGGTGATGTGTGGAGTTGGGGACGGCAAGGCAAAACCAACCATGCCATGCCGTTGCTAGCCCAACATTTTAAACACCTTATCCCCTAGCTTCATGGCTCGCAGGAGGCTGGCCGAGTTCATCTTATTGATCTGCTCAAACCACTTGGAGCCCATTTCGAAAAACCCCTGCATCGTTTGCAGTTGCTTGCGGGTGTAGGCTTCGGCGGCTCCGGCTTGCTCGGCTTGGGCAATGCAGCTTTTCAGCAGGGTGATGGTAGGATCAATCTCCCGCCGTTTCCGCTCCGCCATGATGATACGGAACATTTCAAAGACATCTTTGGTGGTTTCAAAGTGGTCTCGACGGTCACCTTTCACATGCACCACCTTCACCACGCCCCAGTTTTGTAGCTCGCGCAGGCTGGTGCTGACGTTGCTACGGGCGACTTCTAACGCTTCGCAAATTTCATCGGCGTGCAGTGATTTTTCACTGACATAGAGCAGCGCATGGATCTGCGCCACCGTGCGATTGATCCCCCAACGGTTCCCCATTTCCCCCCAGTGGAGGACGAATTGCTGCGCGAGGGGGGTGAGTGCGGACATGATAGTGGGTGGGTGAAATTTCTGAAACGTCAGAATATGCGGAAGCGCACGGCTGTCGAGAAATGATTTCTCTGATTAATGCTCCAGCGGCATCTCTCACCAAGACGAATCGGCGGAGTGAGATCGTGCATTCCGAACGTGTGACTGGGCGCAAAAAAAGCCCTAGCCAGTGCGGCGGCCCGACCCATACTGCACGGCTATGAGCAGCAGTTTCACCCACCGGGCCAATTCTGATTACACCGTCCTCGACCGCACTCCGCTGGAACTCAGCGTGGGGCAGACCATCCGGCTAGGGCCGGTGGACGCGGCTTGGCCGGGGTGGGTCTGGGGCATCGGGCCGGATGGGCGGGGCAGTCATGTGCCGGAGGATCATTTAGAAAGGCTGGATGCGCATTCCGCCATCGTGCGCAAGGCCTTCAATGCGCGGGATCTTTCCGTGCAGCGGAATGAGGGCGTGATCGCCCTGCGGGAGGTGAAGGGCTGGCTGTGGTGCCGCAATGCGGGGGGGGAAGAAGGGTGGCTGCCGGAATTCGTGCTCAGCATTCACTAACTTTAGCGTGGCCAGGATCAGATAGATGTGGTGGAGCCGACTATGAATTTACGGCGAGCGGCAAAAAAATCCGCGAGTCCGAGCATAGCCCTCGGTCCACTCTTCCTGGGTGCCGCTGGCGGTGGAAGTTCAGTTTTTTTGGAAGGGGGAATGAGCCATGGACTCCCCTGGGTGGGTTACCCTAACTTGGAGCTGACTGCGGTGCTCAGGGATTTCCCATCTGCGCGGCCAGCGGCTCGTTCGTTCACGAGCTTCATCACGGCCCCCATTTCTTTTTTGCTAGTAGCTCCGAGTTCTGCGATGGCGGCGGCCACGATGGCCTCAATCTCCGCCGCGCTGAGGGCCGTGGGGAGATATTTTTCGAGCACGGAAATCTCGCTGGATTCCTTCTCGGCTAACTCCGGCCGTCCAGCTCCGTTGAAGCTCTCGATAGAGTCCTGACGTTGTTTGATCTGCTTGCGCACCACGGCCACGGCCTCCGCATCCGGCAGCACGCCTTGCGGCCCCAGCCCTTTTTCCACAGAGGCATTCATAAACGCGGTCTTGAGCCCACGGATGGCTCCTAACGCGATGGTGTCTTTCGCTTTCATGGCCTCCTTGAGGTCCGTCATGAGTTGGTCTTGGATGGTAGTCATAGGCGCGGACTCTGGTGGGCACGGGCCGCATTGGCAATGCGGAATTCTGGAGAATCTCCGCGCTCTGGGTGATCCATTTAGAATAATTCTTGATTTCCCTGGCATCTCCGCAAGGTATGCGCCCGGTCCGGCCTTCCGCCCCCTTTCCGCTCCTTTCCTAATGACTCCTCCCTCCCATTTATATGATCTTGGCCCCGTGATGCACGGGGACAAGGGAGCGGATCTGCGCCTCACCCGGCAGCGGAAAGCGGTCTATGAAGTCCTGCTAGCGCAACGGGATCACCCCACCTCCCAAGAGATCTACCAACGGGCGAAGGAGGCGATGCCCAGCATCTCCCTAGCCACCGTTTATAACTGCCTAGAGGCGCTGACCCAAGTGGGTCTCGTGCGCCAAGTCCACCTGGATCGCTCCCCCACGCGCTACTGTCCTAACCTAGAGGAGCACGGCCATTTCCACTGTGATGCCTGCGGCTCCGTGCGGGATGTGGCCACGCCTTGTGGCGCGCAATTTATCCTGCCCGCAGGCGCGATCCTCCAGCGCCAAGAGATCATCCTCCGGGGGCTCTGCCCAGACTGTGCCAGCCCGCCCACGGTGTAAATTTTACCGCTCCTCTCCCCCCCAACTTACATGAGTCTAACCATCACTAACCTCCACGCCTCCATCCAAGATAAAGTCATCTTGAATGGCCTCACCCTCACCCTGCCCAAAGGCGAAGTCCACGCCATCATGGGGCCGAATGGAGCTGGCAAGAGCACCCTTTCCAAGATCCTCTGCGGCCACGAGGACTATCACGTCACGGCAGGCGAAGTGCTGATGGATGGGGAAAATTTACTCGAAATGGCGGTGGATGCGCGCAGCCGAGCCGGGCTGTTCCTGGCTTTCCAATATCCGTTAGAAATTGCCGGGGTGACCAATGCGAATTTCCTCCGGGCTGCCTTGCAGGCTCGTTTGCCGAAGGGGGCGGACTTCGATGCGGTGGATTACTACCAGCGCCTCTATGCTAAGATGGACGCGCTGCAGATCCCCCGGAATTTTACTGCCCGCAGCGTCAACGAGGGCTTCAGCGGCGGGGAAAAAAAGCGCAATGAGATCCTCCAGATGGCTATGCTAGAGCCCACCTATGCCGTGCTGGACGAGACGGATTCCGGCCTCGACATTGATGCGCTGAAGATCGTGGCGGATGGCGTCAATGGGATGCGCTCGCCCGAGCGGGGCTTCCTAGTCATCACCCATTATCAACGCCTGCTAGACTACATAAAGCCCGACGTGGTGCATGTGCTCAGCGCTGGCCGCATCGTGAGATCCGGCGGTCCAGAATTAGCGCTCGAACTTGAACAGCGCGGCTATGACTGGATCAAAGAGGCTGCGTAACCACGCCTCCCCCCTAACTTCTCCAAAAATATGAACGAACTCAGTAAATCCATCTATCACCTGCTCTACGAGGGGCTCAGCCTGCGGACCATGGGCCTGCTCGTAGGAGCTTTCATGCTCCTGCTGCATCTGGTGGCGCTGCTGAAACCTGCGGCCACCGAAGCCTTTCTCCAGAAGCTGCCGCGGAGCCAAAACGTGGGCACGTGGGTGCTGACGCTGGCCTTTCTCCTGGGCCTCGTGGCGGCCACGTCCATGGACTTGGGAGACTTCGCCCGGCTGCGCTACGTGGCGCAGATCGCGCTGCCCATCATGTTCCTTTCGCTGTTGTTTTATGCCAATGATTACTTGGGCGCGCGCAGCATCGGCATCTTCATCCTGCTAGCCGCATGCCCCATTTTAAATGCCGCCTTCCTCCAGCCACCAGCTAGCCGGGTGCTGCTCTCCGGGATTACTTACGTGTGGATTTTGCTCGCGCTCTTTTGGATCGGCATGCCTTTTACCATGCGGGATCAGATCGCTTGGTTGACGAAATCTCCCGCCCGTCTGCGGCTGGCCACCCTCGCAGGCATCGCTTACGGGGCCGTGCTCATGGGGTGCGCAGGGATGTGCTGGTAAACCAGCTTTGGAAGCCGCGCGTGCGAACGACGTTGACCCATCGTGGCCTCGGAACTCGGCTGCTACTCATCCATCGCAGCGCCTTACCAAGGCGCGGACCACCGTGGGTTCCGCGTGCGTCCGCTACCCCTTCACGGATTAGACAGGGCGGTTGATCCTGCCATGGTGGGGCGGCCTGCGCGCCTAGCATCAACCACCCTTTACCCTCCCTAACTTCATGCATCTCACCGATCTCCAGAACACCACGCGGCGGAATTTCCTGCGCACAAGCACGGCTTCGGCCTTTGCCGGACTCACCGTGCCCATGGTCTATGCCCAGGAAAATAACACGATTAATATTGCCCTCGTCGGTTGTGGTGGACGGGGCTCGGGCGCGGCTCGGGATGCGCTGAAAACGAAGCTCGTGCCCACGAAGTTGGTGGCCATGGCGGATGTTTTTTCCAGTAAGCTAGAGAGCAGCCACTCCGGCATTGCCAATGAGTTCGCCAGTCAGCCAGGGAAGGTGGACGTGCCGCCAGAACGTCGCTTCATTGGCTTCGAGGCTTATAAACAAGCCATTGACGCGCTCAAGGCAGGGGACGTGGCCATCTTTGCCACACCGCTGGCGTTCCGCTGGGTCCATTTTAAATACGCCGTGGAAAAGGGCGTGCATGTCTTCATGGAAAAGCCGCTGAGCGCAGATGCGCCCACCTCCCGACGCCTGCTAGAGATCAACGAAGGCGCTAAGGCGAAGAACTTGAAAGTGGCCGTAGGCTTGATGGTGCGGCATTGCCGCGTGCGCCAAGCGCTGAATCAACGTATCCGGGATGGGGAGATAGGCGAGATCCACGCCATGCGCGCCTACCGCATGCATCCGCCCGTGGCCTCGTGCTTTAGCCCGGCTAACAAGGTGATGAATCCGCCGGATGGCAAGCCGGAGGTGATGTTCCAGATTGATCGTTTCCACAGTTTCCTCTGGGCCAGCGGCGGGCTCTTCAATGACTTCAACATTCACCAGATCGACGAATGTTGTTGGATGAAAGACGCCTGGCCTGTAAAGGTCAATGCGCTGGGTGGCCGCCACTATAAGAACGACCCGGATGGCCATCCGTATATCGATCAGAACTTCGATACCTACGCCTGCGAATACACCTTTGCTGATGGCTCCATCCTCGTCTGGAACAGCCGCATCATGCCAGGATGCAAACAAGATTTCCACAGCTTCGCACATGGCACCAAGGGCTCCGCCGTCATCAGCATGAGCGGGCATTCGCCAGGCCGCTGCCAGACCTTCCGTGGGCAAAAGATCAGTAAAGAAGACCGCATCTGGCAATGGCCAGAGGAAGACGAAGTGAGCCCGTATCAGCTAGAGTGGGACGATCTGATCGAGTCCATCGTGAAAGATAAACCGCACAATGAAGTGGAGCGCGGCGTGATGGCTAGCCTCGTTTCCAGCATGGGCCGAGCGGCGGCCCACACGGGCCAGGAAGTGAAATTAGAGGAGTTCCGTAAGGGCACCCACGAGTTCGCCCCGGACGTGGATAAAATGACGCCGGATGGCCCAGCCCCCGTGGCCATGAACCCGGATGGCTCGTACCCCGTGCCTGCGCCTGGAATCAAGAAAGATCGGGAATACTAGCATGAACCAACGTAGCGTCACCCGTCGTCATTTCTTGCAACGCGCCACGTTAGGCGCGGCGGCTCTTGCCAGTGCTAGCCGAGCGGAGGAGGGCAGTGTGGAGATGCCCTTCGCCAATGGGCATCGGCGGCTAGTGACGTTTCCGCAGAAGCGTCCGCTCATCCTGCTGACGCATCGGCCACCGCAGCTAGAGACACCGTGGGCCGTTTTCAATGAGGGGCTAGTGACGCCTAACGATGCGTTCTTTGTGCGCTACCATCTCTCTGGTTTGCCCACGGAGATTGATCCTGACACCTATCGGCTCAGTGTAAAGGGACTGGTAAAAACGCCCCTTTCCTTATCCCTGGCTGATTTAAAGGCCATGGAACCCGTGGAGGTCATGGCTGTGAACCAATGCTCTGGCAATAGCCGTGGCTTCACCAAGCCCCGCGTCGGCGGCGGACAAATGGGCCACGGAGCCATGGGCAATGCGCTGTGGAAGGGCGTGCGGCTGAAGGACGTGCTAGAGAAAGCGGGCCTAGCCGAGGGCGCACGCCAAGTGGTCTGCGATGGCCTGGACAAGCCCGTGGTGGAAAAGACTCCAGACTTTGTCAAAGCGCTGGATCTAGATCACGCGCGGGATGGCCAGATCATCCTCGCCTACTCCATGAATGGCGAGGAGCTGCCGATGCTCAATGGCTACCCGCTGCGGCTGGTGGTGCCCGGCTATTTCGGCACTTACTGGGTGAAGCATCTGAGCGAACTCACGGTAGTGGCGGACGCCTACGCGGGCTTCTGGATGGGCACCGCCTATCGCATCCCGAACACGCCCGGAGGCTGTATCGAACCCGGCACCACGCCGGCCAGCACCGTGCCTATAACTCAATTTAAAATCCGCTCCTTCCTCACTAGCTTGGTGGATGGAGCCAAGGTAAAAGCGGGATCCCCCACCCTGCTCCGGGGCATTGCCTTCGACAGCGGCGTGGGGATTACGGAGGTGCAGATATCCCTGGATGCAGGCCGAACCTGGGCCGCAGCCACGTTAGGGAAATCTTTGGGGAACTACAGTTTTCGGGACTGGACGTTCCCCTGGAAGCCCACTGCCGGAGCCGCCACCATCCAGTGCCGCGCCTTCAATCGCCTGGGGGAAACGCAGCCGCTGGAGCCCCTCTGGAACCCCAATGGCTACCAGCGCAACGTCGTGGAGACCGTCAACGTAACCATCGCCTAACTATGCCTAAACTTTCCCTCCTCATCACGTTAGCGTTACTCTCCGGCCTCCACGCCGATCCGAAGAAATTCAACCTCCCAGCGGAAACCGACAGCTATCGCAAAGGCGAGGGCATGTTGCTAGCCCAAGCCCTGTGCCTCAACTGCCACTCCACCGAATACTGCTCCATGCAGCCGCCCCTGCCGGAGAAATACTGGGATGCCACGCTGAAAAAGATGGTGGAAAAATTTGGCGCTCCCGTCCCCCCAGAGACCATGCCTGCGCTGTTGAAGTATCTGGTGACGGCCTACGGAGCGCCTGCGAAATAGACCGCGGACGCCTGACGGTGCGCTTGACGGACGGGCGATGCGTGGGCAGTAACGGGCCACGCGTGGGTTGGTTCCATTTCCGTGCTTTTTTGTTATGCGTTGCCTTGCTCGGCCTTACTTTTATTTCCTGCTAGTTCTGTCTGCGTGTGCGGGACGGAGTGAGGAAGTGCCGGGAAAATTTAGCTTCGATTCGGTGCGGGCGCTGGCGGCAGCGCGGGCGCAGCGGGCGTATTTGCCGCCAGTAGAATTGGACTCGTTCTGGCGGGAGCTGTCGCCTGCGGACGCACAACGGATCACGTTTCGCGCGCACCAGGGGCGGTGGGAGCGGAATCAACTGGGGTATCATTTGGCGATGCGGCATCCGCAGGCGAATGCCCCGCAATTCATCAGATTAGCGGAGATCCGGGATGGTGCGGCCAGTCCCTGGCCGTGGGATGTGGAGGATTTTGATTACGGCCAACTAGTGATTCCTGCGGGCACGCCGCCACCGGCTAGTGCAGCGGGCGTGCAGGTGATGATGCCGCTGAATGAAGCGGAGCATAACGAGTGCATGGCGGAGTTTGCCGGGCACACGCTGCTGCGGATGCGGGCTCCGGGGCTGGAGTTTGGCACTAGCACGGCGGCCTTGGCGCTGAATCCGGGTGGGGAAAATGAGGAGGTGCCAGCATTTACGGAACTCTGGTTCGAGCGCCCCACGAAGGGCAAGCCGCTGCATGTCTATGGTTTGCTGGACAGTCCGTCGGTCGCAGGGGCTTATCATTTCCGGCTGGAGGCGGGCAGTCCCACCACGCTGGAGGTGCAGGCAGAATTGCATTTCCGCGCAGCGGTGGCGCAGGTCTGTCTGGCTCCGCTGAGCAGCCTCTGTTGGTTCACGGAACTGACGACGCCTAAGCCTGCTGATTATCATCCAGAGGTGCATTCCGCTGATGGTCTGCTGGTACAACTGACAGCTAGTGAGGCCATCTGGCGTCCGCTGGACAGCAGTGCCGTGACACGGCGGAGCCTGCTGCAAACGGACCAACTGCTGGGCTTCGGGTTGATCCAGCGGGACCGGGAGTTCGCTAGTTATCAGGACTTGGAGGGGAAATACCAACTGCGCCCGAGCGTGTATGTCCGTCCCGTGGGCAAGTGGCCTGCGGGCTCCGTGCAGTTGATCGAACATCCGGCTAGTGATGAGGCCACGGACAACGTCCAAGCCGCCTGGGTGCTGGCTTCTACGCCCCACGCCGGGCAGTCACTGAGCTATGGCTACATTGTGCATTGGACGGCTAACATCGGGGCTCCAGGGCTGAGTAAAGTGCTGAGCAGTCGGCAGTCCCAGCATTTCCCACCCGCGGCTGAACATCGCCCTAACGTGGCCACGTTTGTGATCGACTTCGCGCAATCTGCCAGCTTGGAAATAGATCAAACCGAAGTGCTAGCCGCGCTCTCCGTCAGCGCAGGCGGGACGTTGTTAGATAAGCAAACCGTGCCGAATCCGACCACGGGCGGCTGGAGGGTGACATTTCACCTGGAAATCGCGGCGGATGCTTCTAAGCTCGACCTCGAATGCCGCCTGCTGTCCGCCGGGCGGCCCATCTCTGAACGCTGGAATTACCAATGGATAAAATAACTACCACCACTGTCGTCCACGCTCCGCCCCAAGCCGCGGAGAGCGGCCCGGCCTTCACGCCGCTCGTTTCCGCCGATGCGGTCACGGCCTTTGAGGACACGCTAGCGATTGATTTCAGCTCTAGCAGCGGCACGCAGGAAGAGTGGAACGAGGCCTACGCACGACTCGCGGATTTTTACCGCTCGCTGCAAATTCATAGTCGGCTCCACCGCACCTATCTGATCCTGGCCACGCTGAAGCGGGCCGTGGCCACGCATGTCAAGCACCCCGGCAGCACGCCCACCAAGGCCGCCATCCGCGAGGCGCGTCGCATGCAACGCGCGTGGATGCGGGAGATCATTGGTGATATGAACATTTCCGAAGGTCGCATGGATGTGAATGGCCGCGTGGCCTTCATGCTGTGCGATGGGCCGCGTCGCTGGCCGCATTATTTCTTGAGTAAGGAGAACCTGCCGCCAGATATGATCCACGCCATGCGCGTGCGGATCGAGCAGAGCGGGCCGGATCTTTCCCTGAGCAGCATGGTGCCCCGCAACATTGATCTAGGGCTGATCCCCGAAGTGGCAGACGATACCATGGACACTTTTGGCAAGCATGCGGTGCTACGTTACGGACTGCTCTTAGTCGTGAGCGCCCTGGTGATCTGGGGGATCTACAGTGTGACGCGTTAGTGAATGCTGCGCCCGAACTCCGGCAACCAGCCGCCCGCAGCTTCCGTGGGGACGGGGCAATAGCGCGGCGGAAGATTTCCCCAAAATCCTATTTCGGCTAGCCGGAAAATCTGCTATGGCCACGCGGTTAAATGGTCGCCCAGACCATCCGTATCCTATGAAAACTGCCCCGCCCATCCTCCTGCTCGCCCTGCTCCAAGCCTCCCTGCTGGCCGATTCCGTGCCCGATGCTGACCCCTTTGCCTTTCTCAATGATGCCCCTGGGAAACTCGACCCTGCGGCCCCCGCCAAGCCTGCCGAGGCGAACCCCGACCTGGGCCTGTATGATCGTTGGAAAAAGTTCGAGACCAGCGCCTATGACAAGGCGCGAGCCATTTTTCCCGAACGTCGGGAAATCGCTAGCGAACTCCTAGCCAAGAAAGCCACCACCCTCACCAGCGCTGCGGCGGCCATTTTAAATAAAGATGCCACCACCCTCAAAGCGTTGCCAGCCAACACCCCCATCGAACTTCCAACCAAGGATTCCGCCGCTATGGCCCTGGCGGGATTTTGGAAATGCGATGGAGATTCCCGCTGGGATCGCACCTTCTTTCAAGACGGCTTAGTGCGCGCCAGCTATACCGATAACCCATGGCATTGGGTGGATAAGACGGCAGGAATCCTCATGTTAGGAACTGGGTTTTCTGACGTCCTCTGGATGGAAAAGCCAGGCCACCTTGTGGGCATGAATGAAGACACTTATAAATTCACCATGACCAAATCCCCCACCCAGCCGCACCTCTTCAGCAGGGATCCTATCACCGTCAAACTTGCCTCCGATGAATCCGCCGAACTTCTCGCGCTAGCAGATCAACTGGAACTCAAGCGCCAGGCCCTTTCCCGCTACTTGCTAGCCAAAGCCGCCAAACAAGCGGATTCCGGCCTCGCCAAGAAGCTCGAGGAAAACGGCCAGCATCTCCTCGACTACCTCTACGACGCCCACAGCCACCCAGAAGAGTTAGGCGGACGCTGGACGTTAGGCAAGCGCGCCCTCCGCTTCGCGGTTGGCGGACGCGTGCTCGACCAATCCGGCGTGCCCTGCGGCACCTGGATGTGGACCACCGCCAGCCGACATTCCTTCGTGATCGTGCTCGATGGGGGAAAGTCCGCTACCGACATCTTCTGCTCCAATGCCCCCTCCGACCCCCAGGACAAGGAAATGACCGTGCGCCCGCTGCGGGGCGCTAAATTTAGAGCCAGCCGCGTTCTGGAATGAAACTTTCCGACGACCTCCGCAGCCCCTAGCTCATCCATGCCAAGGGCCTGCTGTTCCTGCTGCTAGGCGGGCTAGCTGCAGTCATGCTTTGGCTAGAAATGCCCACTTGGCACACGGCTAGCCTGATCCTCATTAGCATCTGGGCGGGTTGCCGATTCTATTATTATCTCTTCTACGTGCTCGATCGCTATCTGGGCCGGGAGCAGCGATTCGCAGGCGTATGGGATGCGCTCGGCTACATTTTCCGTCGCAGGAAAGATCCGTAACTCAGCGCACCACATTCGCCTCCGCACCACGTTTCCGCCACACCGCCAGATCCGTCACCATTTCCCCTCGTTCACGCAGCGGCGTGCTGAACAGCAAGCTGGCCCGTGCTAGCAGCATTTCCAAATCTCTGGCCTGGACCAAAAACCATGCACCTGCAGCAGCCCGATCCCCGACGACCAAACACTGGGAGTGGCGTGACTCCGTCCGCCATGCCTGATCAGTTCGAGCCGCTGGCTCCGACCTCACCAGTCGCACCACTGAAATCTGAAAACCGAAAACTGAAAACTTCATCCCAACCGCAGATAAACATTCTCCTCCGCCGCCACCGCCGCCACCGCGCCACCCACAAACTCTAGCACCGCTGGCACCGGGCCGCCTTCTGGCCAACTTTTGCGCGTGATTCTAGCCTCGCTTTGATAGCCCAGCTTACGGAGGCGTTTTACTTCTGCTAGGCTCGCGGGGCCAGTGAGGATGATGCAGGCTGGCAGCGGTGGCGTGGTGAGGTATTTGGATGCCATCACTCCGGCCCCGAAGCGAACCATCGGCTCCGGCAAAGGAGCGCGGAGTTGCACTCCGCCCCACTGGCTACGCGGAGCACCGTCGGGTGATTCCGCCTTACCATCGGAGCGGAGTGCCACTCCGCGCTCCAA
>JAYVOP010000200.1:0-21194 GCA_043757865.1 Verrucomicrobiales bacterium
AGACCGGAGGTCGATGGGGACACCCTGTCACCCGGCGGCGAGGGGATTTGATCCCACTCAACACCGCCAAACTTCATTCAAAAGCGGCGTTCGGGCTTACGACTTCGAAGGTTCGAATCCTTCTCTGCCCACTCTTTATTCCATAAGGCTTCCAGGCGTTTAGGCGCTAGCAACTAGCCAAATCAAGATTTTCATCCAGCCCAAAAGCGGCCATTGATCTCTTGACTCACCCCGCGCTGCTGCCTGCTTCCCGCCAGCTAGGTTCCGTATTTAACCGCCCGGTTTGTGATGGATCGACTCAATAATGTGGATCATGGGCTCTGCTTTTCAACGAGAGCGTGGGTTTGATGTGAGACATGAGCCAAGCATTACCCCATTTGAGAGCATCTGCCGGACCACCCTGAGCCCATTCACTAGCATTACCACCGCAGTGGCGCTGCGTGCTTTAGCCCAAATAATTAGATCGTCCCCTGCACGCTATTCTCGATGATCCCAGCAGAAATGGCATAGCGCGTGAGGCCCGCAGTGTCGTGGATGTTGAGTTTCTCCATGACCTTCTGGCGATGTTTCTCGACGGTCTTAATGCTGATGTCTAAGTGAGCTGCGGTTTCCTTATTGGCTTTGCCTTCGGCTATGAGTTGCAGCACTTCCATTTCCCGTGAGGTGAGCGCGGGCATGCCTAATGCGACGTTGAGTTCTCCTGCGGCTTGGGCTTTGCGTCGGTGATGGAGTAAGCGTTTGGCGATGACGGGGCTGAAACACGGGCGACCTGCAAAGACTTCGCGGATGGCCTTGGGGAGGAAGTGTGCGGCCGTTTGTTTGATGAGAAATCCCGCCGCGCCTAGTTCGATGACGCGCTCCACATAGGCATCGTCGCAATACGCGGAGAGGATCAATATTTTGGTCTGAGGATGCGTCTGCAAGATCTGCCGGGTAGCTTCCACGCCATTGAGTAACGGCATGGCGATGTCCATGACGACGACGCTGGGTTGCCACTGGCGCGTCAATTCCACGGCCACGCGACCATTGGACGCCTCTGCCACCACGCTGATGTCGTCTTCATTATCTAACAACATCCGCAACCCATCGCGTACGATGGCGTGGTCTTCAGCTAACAGGACAGTGATACGTTTATTCATCATGGGATTAGTTGGGGGAAAAATGAGCGTAGTGCAGTCGCAGGCTTGGCGCGAGTAGTATCCGTAGGGAATCTCGCGTGCATGGTGGTGCCATGACCACGCGAGGAAATGATGTTTACTTGGCCCCCTACGCCACGCGCGCGTTCGCTCATGCCGAGCAGTCCCAAACCCTTCTGAGCCGATGCCTGCTTAGGATTAAAGCCGACGCCATCATCACTAACTACTAGTTCTACCCAAGTGCTTTGCTTGGTTAGATGCACCGTGAGATGATGCGCGTGAGCGTGTTGTTCCATATTTTGCAATGTTTCCTGAAGGATGCGGTAACAAGTAAGTTCGGTGGTGAGCGGCAGCCGGGGGTTCCATTCTGGACAATAGCAGTCGAGCGCCAAGCCATTGCGAGCGGCAAACGCGATGGCCTCGCTTTTGACTAATGCAGTTAACCCTAAGTGATCCAGCACGCTAGAATGGAGATCTCGGGAAATTTTCTCCACCGCGGTGGCGGCTTTGCCCGCCATGGCGCGGAGTTGTTGGACCTCGTGCAAGGCGGCAGTGGCCTGTGGTGAAATCTTCTTGGTCAACACTTCCGCACGCACGATGATGGCGCAGAGTAGTTGGGTGATGTCACTGTGGAGTTCCAGCGCCAAGGCTTCGCGCTCGGCCTCGTGGCCGATCAAGAGCCGCTGGGAAAAGGCGCGCAGAAGATCCTCGGTGCTCTGGGTGCTAGCAGGATGAGATTTACGTTGCGGGGAAGGATGCAAAATGGGGGGCTTCATGGGAACCTGACAACGATAGCGATGGCCACCATTTAATGTATGGGGTGAAACCCTATGGGCGGGCGGAGTGGCATTGCCTCCCCACCACGCACGCTGCCAAGCCTAAGCCCGCCCGCCAGCCCCTTAGGCAGCGGGGACGGAGTGCAACTCGCGTTGGTAGGGTTACACCCCATCGCGCCAGCGCACTGTGAAAGCGAAACTCAAATCCTATGAAATCAATAACATCTATTTTATCATCTGCCCTCGCCCTCGGCGTTCTATTGTTTGCCTCCAGTTGCACTACCGTAGAACAAAAAGAGCCCACTACGCACAGCACCACCACAGAGCAGACCACGGTGAATCATCCGTTCTCCTCCACGTCCGTAGAGACGCAGACCACGCGATCCAACTAATCATCCGATCCAATCCCCCACGGCACGGCCTAGCATAAGCTAGGTCGTGCTGGTGTTTTTTGGGGAGCTCGGAGTTACGCTTCGGCCCATCGTCAGCAGTGCCCGCGGATGTCAATTTGCCGACCGCCAAGCAACCCTTTCCCTATGACATCCCAAATTCTCTCCATCACAACATCTGCCCCCGCCACCTTATTAGCTCTCAGCGGACTCCGTGGAGTGCAAACTCCGTGCGCCTCACACCTTCTCGCCAAACACTTCATCCTTCTGTAACTCATGCTTCTCTGCGACCCCGCGGAACAGGAATGGCTTCAGCCAGATCCGTTCGATCACGGAGTAGGACGCCACCAGCGGAAGTGCGACTAACGCCCCCGGCACGCCTGCGAGGATTCCGCCCGCCATCAGCCCTAGCAGCACCGTTAAGGTGGAGAGGCGCAGACGCTTCCCATAGACCTTGGGGCAGATGTAGTAGGATTCCACTACATGATAGATGGTGTAGCATACGCCCACGAGCAAGGCCGCCCGATTCGAGACACTGAGCGCTAACACGCAGGCTGGCACCGTATAAAAGAGGAACCCCAGGATGGGCAGTACATCGAACATCCCAGCTAAGATGGCGAGCATCAGAGCTGCCGGGACTTTCAACATGCTGAGCACGATGAAGGAATAAATCATCACGAGCACAGAAGTGATGACCTGCCCAGAAACATAGCCGAACATCACGGATGACATTTCCGCACCCGTGCTGCGCAGCTTGGAGCGGGCCAGCGGGGGATAGAATGCCAGCACCCACTCGAACGTTCGTTGCCCATCAATGATGAGGTAAAACGTGAGGATTAAGACTACGAAAAAGGATCCCAATCCGCCGAGCGCCAAGCTGCCCAAGGAGAGCAACGGCATCATCTCTGACCAACCCGGACTCGTAAATAACTTGTCCAGGGTTTCCTGCATAAATCCACCCGTGGGAAAGCGGCCCAAGATTTCCTGCCGCAGCGTGGGCAAATGCTGGGTGAAACTTCCGATCTGTTCCAGTAGTGCAGGCACCACTAACACGAGGCTAATCAACAAGATCAACATCACTCCAGAAATGACGATCGCCAGACTACCCCTCCGTGGGAACCATTTAGATTCCAGCCAGCCCACCACGGGATACAGCGTCACTGCGACCAGCAATGCGAGAAACAACAGCAGGAATAAAGTCCACAGCTTGTAGGCCGCTAAGGCAAATAAAATAGCTGCAAAGACTTTGCAGATGGTGGTAAAGGGCAAGATAAGTTTGCATTCTGTGGCGGGATCTGTGGGATCAGGTTCGGTGGACATACGCGTCAAGCTTCCCGCCTTTTCGCACAACTACCATGGGGTGAACACCCCATGCTTCGCTGACGCTAGGCTTCACCCTTTCACCCTATAGCGCCTAGCCAGGACCGAGGTGAACCCCGTCGTTCGCCCAGCAGTGCTGCCCCTGAAGCGGGCGCCCCCCCCCCGTGGCCCCCTCCGATCATTTCCGGCAACGGCGTTACTGCCGAATCCATGGCTGAGGCCACCAGCGCAGCGGCTGCGCGCCGAGGTCCACGGACTCGTCTATGAGCGGACGGGGGGGCCGTCCGTTCAGTGAGACCGTAGAGTGCGCGTGAATCTCCACGTGGCTCTGGCCTTCTCGACGATACTTTTCCGCTAGGAAACGAGCGAACTGGTGGATGAGATCCGGATGGGTGCTCACGGCGGTCATCTGCGCGGGGGTAAGGTAGGGGCTGGGATTCACGGGTTCTATCATGCCCTGGGATTGGTCGATGGCGAAAAACTTCACGCTGCCGGACTTATCGCGCAGCTTCATGCGCCAGGAGAAATAGTGCCCTTGCTCCGTCCAGGCCACGTTGCCGGGATAGCACCAATGGCGCAATGGCACTAGCAGTTGCACAGCGGTATAAATGACTACCCACATGAAGGTAAGCCGCCTCGGTGGCGGCAGCGGTGACTCCACTAGGGGCGGGCGCTGCCACCACCGCCGTGGCCAGTGCGGCTCTAGGAAAAGCAACGTAGCCGCGATGGACAGCCACGGGAAAATACCCAGGGTGAAGATGCAGGCATTCGTGAGATGGAACGCCACCGCAGCGGCCACCGCCCACGGGCGGGTGCGCGGCCACAGCAGCGCGGGCACAATGGCTAGATCCAAGATCAGCCCACCGTAACTGAATCCATAGACCACCCATTCCTTCAGGAAATACGGACCCACTAACGGGTAATCCGCCCTAGCGGCTAGCCAGTGGCGCAGCGGCTCGCCATGGAGCCAATCAGAGTTGAGCTTGGCTATGCCGCCGTAAATATAGACGACGGCCATCTGCCCGCGCAGCAGCCACAGCGCCCACGCAGGCGCGGTCTCGCGGCGTAATGCAGGCCGCCGCCAGGCGTCCACCGAAGCAGCGTGATGCGCGGGGATAAATACCAGCAGCAGGCTGATGCAGCAGATCAGATAATGATGATTTAAATACTGTGAGGCATCCAGCAAAAAGAGATAACTATACGCCAGAAAAAATAACGTCGCGCACCAGCGGTAGCAGAACCCCACCGCGATTCCGAATGCCAGCAGGCCCGTGATCCACACATGGATGCAGTGCCCAGCGCCCGGCCATGGCTGCACCCAGGAGAAACCGGGGTAACTGAAACAGAACCGCGGGGCGGTGGTGTCCGTGTGCGCCAGCTCCCACACCAGCAGCAACCCAAAGGCGATACGGAAGCAGACCAGCGAGGCGTTATCCACTGGCGCATGGACCCTGGACATGGCCGTCATTGATGTAAAATCCTCAGTGGTGAATCGCGCTCGTGCATCCCGAAGGTAGGACCAGATCCCAAGCCAGCAACTGCGGTGATGCGGGGATTACGCTCCCACCAAAGGCAGGGTCGGCCCGTGTTGACAATTTTCGGGTTCAATGGGCCTTGTGCTAGGGCGCTGCTTTTACCTTGCGCTGGCTCCGGTTGCTATCAGATTTCGCTATGTCACGTTCCTCTGAATCAGCTAGCTTTTGGTCACGTCTCGCATGGCTCGGTGCTTGGGCTTTGGTGTTATGCATGATACTCGTTGGCGTCTGGCAATGGCTAACCAACTCCACTGCGCAACGGGCCGCACGGATCATCGCTCAGGCCAAGGCGCTGCAGGGTAGTGCAGGGAATTTTAGCCGAAAGGCAGGATCAAGTGAAACCGCCCTGCCGGAGCCGCCCAAGATCTGCGGCACTCCCGTGTCTGAACTGCCCTGCATCGGACGTTGTTTCTCAGACGATCCAGCGGTGCATGAAGCCTGGAAGCGGGACTTGGCGCTCTTCCAGAGCATTGCTCGTGCCCTTGAAACTGCGCGACGGGAAGACGGCTCGATTGATTTTGAAAAACTACTGATTGGCCTCAATCTTCCGGTCACCGCAGGAATCTCCCAGCAAGCGGCGGCAGCCGCTTTTTTGCAATACATGGAGCAGCATCACGCGCTTTTGGATCGCTTCCGGGCGGATTTCGCGAAGGCTCCGTGGGACTGGCAAATCCACAGTTTACTAGGCCCTGAAGCACAGAAAGCTGGGTGGCCTGCTCCGTCGTTTAGCAATATTTCTAGGACTTTTCAATCGTTGAGTGCAGCCGCCATCATAACCGGAAATGCCACCGCAGCTTGGGCTAACATGGTTACCCTGCGCCAGATTGGAGACCGGTTCGGAGAGCAAGGGACGCAGTGGGGAACAATCGTTCAAGGATGGGGCAAAAGCTACGAAATCGAATCTTTACGTGACGGAATCAGCCACGGAACGTGGACGGATGACCAATTGCGCACCTTCGCCAGTGGCACTGGCCAGACCTCTGCCATCCAGACTATGCGTGACACGCTGGCCAGTGAGCAGGAGCAACTGTTCGCTACCGCCGCTGATCGGGCCACGTTCAATGCTTTATTGCATGGTCCAAATGCCCCCAAGTTTGTACCATGGGATATTTTTCCTGTGACCGATGCTCAGATTGACAACTCCTTCAGCCTGCTAGCGGCAGAGCGGGAATATTATCGCGCTCAGCTAGGGGAAGATGGGCGGTATCACCCGATGCCAGCCGGGAGCCAGAGCCCACAGCAGGAGGCAAAAAGCGAGGCCAATTTCCTCGAAAAATGGTTAAACGGGCCTATCGATTCGATGGCGCGCTATGTTACCTTGAACGGAAATTTAAACCCCGTAAACCACGCCCTAGTGGCCCAGGCGGACCAGGATATAAGCCGACTCCAGGCTGGCATGGAGCTGTATCGCAGACAGACCGGAGACTATCCGGCCACGCTGGATGCCCTGGCCCCACAGTTTCCGCAGGGCTTACCGCAGGACCCCGCCACGGGCCAACCGTATTCCTATCGGACCACTGCTGAAGGCTACACCCTCTGGGGCACCGGCATGGATCAAACCAACCAGCAGGGCAAAGAGGAGAGCGATGTCGTGCGCCATGTCGTCCGGCCGACCCGTTAAGTGTGTGGGTGAGCTGGTTAGACCAGTTCCTGGAGGAAATAGAAGGGGCGGACGTAGGCTTGGATCACGGAGGGCGCTTTGGTGATGGGGACATTCCGTGCGCCCTTTAGGGCGCGGGTGGATGAGGGGGCACGGTCCCAGGGTGGCGCTCGTGCCTCGCTGCACCCTGGGCTTTCACCGTGCGCCCCTTTGGGGCCGACCATCTGGGTATCGGGCAGCGCGTGATCGCCATTTCCATCACCCTTTACTTCCGTGATTTCCGGGTGTGGCATCGTGCCTTTGGCACTGAGGGAACGCTTTCGTCTGGTGACGGCGGCTTGTTGTCGGGTGACGAAAGGCACCGCGCGCAGATCCTGGGCGCTATCCGGGCTGCGCTTATTTCAAGAGGGAGACGTGGCCTACGAATTCCTTTTTCTCTGGGAGTGCTTTCACGCGCTCCTTAGTTTTGCTCACCGTTTCTCCTAACACGGGGGAATAGGTGCTGCCGGGGCAGGCGTAGAGGCTGCTCTCTGGGCACCAGGCGCAGTCTGGGACCAGCCAGCGCAGGCCGCTGAGGGCGGTGGTGGCTCCTGCGCGGAGGGTGCCGGTGCTGGTGAGGAAGATGGGGCGGCAGGCTTGGTCGCGGTCGAGGCGTTCGGATGGCTGGCCCGCGCTGTTGCACAGGAGGCTGGCGCTGCTGGTGCCGCCGCCGTGGGGATAGATGGGGTCTCCATTGATGGGGATAATGCAGAGGCCCATGGCGGCAAAGGTCATCTGCGGGGCTCCGGTGCCGCTTAGCTCTTGGATGCAGCGCGCGCCATCATAGACAAAGATGGTATCTGTGAATGTAAATGGGGCCTGCGTGCTAGTGTAGAGGCGGCGGGAGAGGAGGCGATCACACGCATCATAGCTGTAGGCAGCCAGCGGCAGGCCGCCCCGGCTCACGGAGGAGAGTCGGCTGCGGGCATCATAGACGAAGCTCAGTGGTGGGGTGGTGGCGGTGCCCGTGGCCATGGTGAGCAGGCTGCCCTGGTCATCCCAGGTGAGGGCGCGTCCGCCCGCCCAGGTGGTGTATTGCAACGCTTGGAGATCTGCGGGTGGGGAGCTGGAGAGTTGGGTGTAGGCTCCGGGATTCAGCCCGCCCGCGACGAGCACGCGCTGGCCGACGGTGTTGAGCGTGAACGGCTCATCTGTTTCTACTACCGTTGCTCCGCCTTGGGTGGCGCGGACTTGGATGCGTTCCCGGATCACGCGGTTCAGCCCATCGAGGGTGATTTGATGGTTGCGCAGCGGGGCCACGGTGGTGTCTGCGGAGCTAAATTTAGTCAATTCACCGATCACGCACTGGGCGGCATTCCGTGCGCAAATGGTGCTAGAGAGCACGCCCCCGGTGGCATTGCTAATGGTGCTGATGACACCGGCATCGAAGCTGCGGTCCGCCGCTGGCAAGCCCGCAGGCGCCTCCCCATCCCCACGGTAAATGCATGCGGTGGTCAAGCAGTCGGCTCTCTTTTCGCTACTCAACCGCATTCCTAGATAAGTCATCATGGAAATAGGCGCGGAGGCGCCCACGGCACTGACACTGAGGCAGCGGCCCCCCGCATCCCGATCACACAGATACACCGCCCCGTTAGGATAGGTGGTGCTGAGGCAGCCGCGTTGGCTGTAGGTATGGGAAACGGTGCGTCCGTTCTGGGTCTCGCTAAGTAAATTTCCAAAGGAATCGAAATCACAGGTGATGCTAGCGGTGCCTTGGGTGCGGCTGAGGCCGTCTCCGCGTCCATTGTAAGTGTAGGTGGTAGGCGGCACGGGGACGACGGCGGAGTTCCCGTCATCACACGATTCTGAAACGCAGCGGCCTTTCAAATCGAAGTCCGCATGGACGATTGCGCCATTTCTCCGCACGCAATCCACCGGGCGGCCTAGCACGTCGAAGGCGCAACTCTCGTGCGTGCCATCCGCATAGTTCGTCAGCACGCAGCGGCCAGCGGAGTCGCAGGAAAAGGTGGTGGTGGAGCCGTTGGCGTCGGTGGTGGAGCGTGCACCTGTGCATACGCCACCCATGTTAGTCACGGTAAAGCAGGTGCCCGCAGCACAGAGCCCGCCACTAGAGTTGTGCGCATGGGTGCTTAAAAGCCAGAATTTCTCCATCCCCATGCCCACGGTGGCTTTACCAGCGGTCCACTTGAAGTTGGCAATGTGCTTTCTCGTATAGCTGCTGCCCAGCGTCTCCAGCGTGCCATTGCCATCAATATCGCACTGCGTCCTTACGCTGTAGGGGCCAGCGGTGGTCAGCCCATCGTAATCACACACGATGGGGGCCCCAGCGGCGGGAGTGTAGCGGGTGAGGCGGTCACAGCTATCGAGGTCACAGCTTTCCACATTTCCACCCTGCGTTGTCTGCACACAACGGCCCAGCGGATCTACGACGCAGGTAGTGGTGAAGGTCTGGCCCGCGCTTCCGGCCACACTGCTGTGGTCGGTGCGGGCACAGGAAATAATGTTGCTACAGGCATCCAATTCTAAGATGAAATGGCTGGCCACATAAGTCCGCTGATGCAGGCGGCCATCGGTATCATAAGCGTTTGTTTCCAGCAGATCTCCATTGCAGGAAACGGTCTCTAGCAAGCCCGCCGGGCTGTAATGCGCGGTGCGTGCCAGCGTGACCGTGCCTGGGCCGCCGGTGAATTGGCCGTTCACGATCTTGCGCTCTGTGGTCACATCATCCTGCGTGTAGAGATCGAAGAACGTGCTGGCGCAGTCCTCAGCATACTTGAGCCCCCTCTCATTGATTCCTTTGCAAACCATATTCACATGCACCTCCGCCTCACAGCGTTTGCTCTTCCTCATGTAATCGAGAAACTTCGGTATGGCCACACCGCTGGAGACCTGAGAGAGGTCCTGCTGGGGCTTGGGCACTACTGGTGTCCACCGCATGGCAGACGATCCATTTTGCCCCTGCATCAGTTGCCACACTTTGAGCTTACAGCTAGAGAGCAGCACATTCCCCGTGCCGCCGGGCACATCCACCGCTTGGCCATAGAGATCACAGGTCACGTAGCCCTGGTTATCGTAGGTGCGCACTTCCGCATTGCCCATGGCGTCTTGGAGGCGGAGGCAACGTTGGAAGCCATCGTATTCATACGTTTCCGTAGGGCTTTGCGCAGGCGTGCTGCCCAAGGTGACACCGCGTGCGAGATCACCGGCTGGCGTGTAATCACACTGCTGCGTAACCGCATCTGCCGTGCCCAGCGCGCCCGTGGTGCAGGTAAATGGCAGGCCGCGTTCATCATAGGTGCAGATGCAGACTTGGTCCACGGGCTGGGCCAGACATTCAGCGGGGCAGCGTTGCTGCACGCACTGGCCAGCGCCATCAAACGTGGAAATACAGACATCGAAATTTCCTAATCCTGACGACTGCAAATCAGCCAGACTGGTGGGCACGAAACTCACGGGAAACGTCATCGGACGGTTCTCGCACGCTACCACCGAGACGGCCAGCGGACATGCTAGGCTATCCCGGATGAAGAACGTGGTGTAAGCAGGATTGCTGCTGACCAGCGCTCCGGTAGCATCTCTGTGGTCACATTCTTGGCGGTCGCACAACGCCCCGTTGTCATAGTGGAACGTGGTGGTGAGGCCCGCTGCCGTAGCGGCATTGGTGCCCACGGGAGGGCTGGTGATGGAGGTGATCTGGTCCAGCGCATTGTAAGTAATGGTGGTGCTGAATCCGCGCGCATCGGTGATGGTAGTCGGCTTGCCAAAAGGATTGCGGATGCAGCCGCCAGTGCGCTTGAGGCCAGAGCCGTCTTCCTTTTTATCACAGATCACGCTGGTGCAATAATGCGTGGTGGCATCATACAAGCATTCGTCTCGGAAGTAGCTATCAGGCCCGTTCAGCGTTTTGCAGGCGGTTAGTTGCCCCAGGGTGTTGTAGGTGCATAGACGGCCTGCGCCAGCCATGGGCGAAATAACGGCAACGCAGTTGCCATGCGCATCGAAGTCCCAGGTGAACTGTTGTCCTAACGTGGTGGTGAGGCGGGTGCAGAAGGTGTCATTGGCATTTCCGTTGTTCGTGACAATATTTTTAAAATATCCAACACTGGAATGCCCGCTGGTATCACTATCATCCTGCACTATGGAACCAGAGACAACCCTGCGGTGCGACTGCTGCGAGCTGGTATGTTTTAGAAGGGTTCCTAAAAACTTGGCAGACTCTGTAACTGGAAAATCAGAATCATCGGCCACTGAGGATCGAAGAGCGCCAGTAGTCACCTCACCAGTATTTCTGACGGTAAAATCATCACAATCATCATTCATTCCGCCGGAGCCAGCCATGGATTGCTTCCAAGTGAACGAGTCAACGGAAGCCACCCGGGCGGATGCTTCAATGTAAGCAGTCTTCACCCTGTGGCCGATTGCCTCCGCCCCGGCACACGTCCCCCAGCCTGGGAGATAGTCCATAGTGCAGGTCCGCTCCTCACCGGTGGCTGTGTGCAGCGTTTCTATGCGCAGATTCCCACGTTCTAGCACGGGGCAGTTCCGGTCCAGATCACAGGTGTAGGTGCAGCGCGTCTGCAGCCCGCTGTGGTCCGTGCGGCGGGTGCAGAGGTGTTGGGCATTGTAGGTAAACGTCGTTTCATAGCAGTCAGGATCCGTAGCCCGGAGCTGCCCCGTAGGCTGATTCGACGTCGGTGTCACTGGCACGCCGGGCACTGCACGACCAGTGTAATCATCTATTTCCACCACCTGGAAATCTCGCGTGGTGGCAAATTTCCCCACAAAGCCCAGCGGATCGTTGATGCAGATCACCAGCGTATTACCCACCGGCGTGTAGCTCCACATACTGGGAGGAATGGTGGCATCGTCTGAACTGCGGGCGGAATAAATGCAGTCATAATCTGCCGCCAGCGGATTCGTTTGCGCGGTGTAAGTGTAGGCACACAGCAGCCGACCAGCACCATCCCGGCACGTTAGTAAATTATCATCACAGCGGGCACTAGCGCAGCCCTTGGTGTAGGTAAACGTGGTGGGACCAGCCACCGGAGCCACGCCCGCCACGGTGGGAGGGAAGCAGGACTGGAGCATCCCGGCATTTCCACCAGGCGCATTGCTCTTAAAATAAGTGAATGAGCATGACCGCCCCGTTTGATCCATGCAGCGGGAAATGAGACCATTGGTGCGGGTGAACGTCAGGGACTGCCCAAAGCCGCTGCTCACCACTGCCAGCAGCCCGGTGGTATCGTAAGTGCAGGTGAGGCACTGGTCATTGCGATCACAGATAGACAATAATTTCCCCGCAGAGGGGCTGCCATCCAGCGGGCGGAAACTCCATTTACCATGGTCTGGAAACGTCATCGTAAACACCACCCCAGCAAACGTCCCCACGCAGAATGTCCCTGCGCAGGTGAACTCCCCACTGGACTGCCGGAGGTAGGTGTCACAACGGCCCGCGCCATCGCACACGCGCACTTGGGTGGCGGCTGCGCCCGCCGTGGATGGCACGGGCGTGATGGAAACATCATAGCCGCTAGTCCAGTTAGGGCCGAACGAAGCCGTAGAGCCGCTGGGGACCATGGAACGATACGTGAGAATCAACGGCAACTGCGGCCCTGCAGGCGTCTCCAGCTCCATGGGACAGACCTCCAGCGTGGCCTCCCCTGGCAGGCCGGGGGCCGTGCGGGAGTAGCCATGGGGTTTCAGGGGTTTCCCTAGTAGATCCAACAAGACAGGCGTCACCTTGGCGTCCGTCAGCACTGCCACAAATGGATTGGCCGTAGCTCCCGCCGCCGACATATCCGACTGCGCCTTATAGTAGTCGTATCCTCGTTTGCTCGCCCACAGCGCACACAGACTGCCCGGAGCCGCAGGAGCCAGCCCTGGCGGGGAATCCACGGCCAAGAAGTTTTCGGTAAGTTCAACGATGTTATCTTGCATAACGGTGATGACGAAGCCCGCGCTACTCACCACCGAGACGGTAGCCTGCGCTGAGGAAACACCAGCCAGCGGACCCGCCATGGCCCGCCACACGCCGGGCTGGCCAGCCACAGGCGTCAGCGGCATGGTCATGGGCGGCAGGCCATTGAGAAACGTCAGCCGCAGTTGCGCGCCCGCAGGCAGACATTGCCCATGCACTAAAATTTCCCCACCCGCCGTGGAAAGCACCGGTGGGTCCAGCGAAAGGATCCTCGGCGGTGGCTCTGGCACTTGATAGAAGGCCCGGGTGCTGCCCCCCGCCGGGTCCACCCACTGACACGTAGTCCCCTCTGCCCGCACCACCGCCACGGGCGTAAACGATCCTAACGACGACGATTTCTGAATCACATATTCCACCCCCGGCTGCGCAGGAAATTGCACGCACGCCTGCTCCCCCACCAGCCCCGTGGTGAAATGCAGCGAGGGCGGGGCCGCCGCTGCATCTGCCCAGAGGGCACTGTGACTGAGTCCGAAAAAGACCGCCGCGCTAGCAGTAGTTAAGAGGTGTGGGAGACGTTTCATAATCTTATTGGGTAAAAGTGACGGGCAAGTGAGCCCTATTCCATGAGCTAATCGCAGGCCGTGCGAGGCGTTTTCAAAAAAACGGCCACGCACGGCAACTTTCTAGCTTTACCCGTCCTGAGGCTGCGTGCATATAAAAAAAATTACGGTAAGGCGATCTCTGGAAGCACGCCGCTCGCCCGCGAAGTGCCGAGCGCGAAAGAAGTCTGTAGCAAAGGCCCAACCGTAGGAACACCAACAGGCAGTGAGGCCGCGATGCGGGCGGAAGGGGGCTTCCAACGGAGCGCGGAGTTGCACTCAGCATCAACGTGCTGAGCAGAATCTCTCAGCCTCCCGCAGCGCAGCCAAAGGAACGGAGTGCAACTCCGCGCTCCAGTGAGTCCTTTTAGTTGAGCGGTCGATGAGGGGAGGTAGCCTCAGAGCCCATTGCAGCCCCTCTTCCATGCCTTTCCTGTTTCCTTCCGCAGTCTCGTCTGCTGGCTGGGGGTGGCGTGCGGACTGGCGGGGGCGCAGGAACCGCAGGCGGCGGAGCAGGTCTTTAAGGAAACGGTGAGCCCGTTTGTCACAAGCTACTGTTTGAGTTGTCATTCCAATAAGAAAACTAAGGGGGAGATCAATCTGGAGCCAGCCTTGAAGCAGCCGGGGGATGCGGCATTCTCTCGGGGGTGGAAGCTAGCGATGGCGAATGTGAAGGCGCATGAGATGCCGCCGGAGCAGGTGGGGAAGCAGCCCTCTGATGCGGAGCGGCAGGCATTTCAAGACGCGGTGGCGCAGATCAAATACCTGAACTCTAAGGATCCGGGGCCGTTTGTGATGCGGCGGCTGACTAAGGTGGAATACGGCCACACGCTGCAGGATCTGCTGGGCGTGGACCCGGCGGTGGCGCAGGAATTACCGGATGAGGTGGCGGGGGAGGGGTATATAAATACGCTGTCGCCCTTGCAGATGGAGCAATATTTAGTGATCGCCAAGGCTGCGATGGAACGCGGCCTAACGCCTGAAGTCGAACTGAAGCTCTTCGGTAATCCGCCAGCGGCAGGCGCGGACGCGCGGGCCACTGCCAAGATGGTGGCGCGCTCTCTGGCCCGGAAGGCTTACCGCAGGCCGCCCTCAGAGGCGGAGGTGGAGGTGCTGCTGCGGGTCTATGATCTGGCGGTGCAAAGCCAGCAATCTTACCAAGGCGCGCTGCGGCTGATGCTGAAGGCGGTGCTCATTTCCCCGCAGTTCTTGTTCATCACCCCGGCGGGGGCGGCGGAAGCGGGGGCGGAAATCGTGCCGCTGGATGACCATCAACTGGCCTCCCGCCTGTCCTATCTGCTCTGGTCCACGATGCCGGATGCGGCTCTGGCAGAACTAGCGGATAGCGGCCAGCTCCACGAGCCCGCCCAGCTCCAGGCCCAGGTGCAGCGGATGCTGAAAGATCCGCGCTCCCGCGCGTTGTTCGATGGCTTCGGCACGCAGTGGTGGGGGTTAGGGAATCTGGCGACGAAGACCTTCGATACCGCTAAGTTCCCCCTGCTGACAACGGAGCTGCGCACGGCCATGGTGGAGGAAGCGCGGTTGTTTTTCGAGAGCATGGTGCGGGAGAATCGGAGTGTGGTCAATTTCATTGATGGGGATTACACGTTTCTCAATGAGCCGCTGGCCCAGCTCTATGGTCTGGAAAATGCCGTGACTGGCCCCCAGATGCGCCAGGTGAAACTGACCACTGCCCAGCGCGGCGGCATCCTGGGCATGGCTGGCATCTTGGCTGCCACTTCCTTTCCTAACCGCACCAGCCCCGTGAAGCGTGGCGTGTGGGTGCTGGAGCAATTACTGGGGGAGCATGTGCCGCCGGCTCCGCCTAACGTGCCCACGCTGGAGAAGCAGGACCAGCAAAAAGTCGCCAACCTAACGCTGCGTCAGCGCACGGAACTCCACCTCACGAATCCGGTCTGCGCCAACTG
This sequence comes from Verrucomicrobiales bacterium, assembly GCA_043757865.1. GTDB lineage: Bacteria > Verrucomicrobiota > Verrucomicrobiia > Verrucomicrobiales > V1-33 > JAGNEJ01. Next base: position 15,201 of record JAYVOP010000200.1, read on the forward strand.
TCATAAGGTGCTGGACCCCATCGGCTTTGGGTTGGAGAACTTCGATGCGATAGGCCGCTGGCGGGATCAAGACGATACCGGAGGGGCGATCGATGTCGCAGGGGAGTTGCCGGGCGGCCAGCATTTCGCTACGCCCAAGGAGCTGCGGACGATCTTGGCTGGGCGCATAGAGGATCTGGCGCGGAACGTGACGGAGAAGCTCCTGGCCTACGCGCTGTGCCGTCAACTGGAAGGCTATGACCAGATCGTGGTGGATCAACTCATGCAGACCATCACCAAGGACGGCTACCGGATGCAGACGATCATTTCCGAAATCGTTACCAGCTATCCCTTTACTCACCATCGCATCATCCCCCCCCATGTTTCCCATGTTAAATAGAACCCTGATTGATCGTCGCACGTGCTTGAAAGGCCTGGGAGCCGCCTTGGCGCTGCCCTTGCTGGATACCATGGGCTGGGCGGAGCCCGCGCCCGGGAAGCTGGTGAAACCCCCGGTGCGCCTGGGGTTTATGTATATGCCGCATGGGGTGATTATGGATCAATTTTGGCCGCAGGATCCGGCCACGTTTCTCTCCGCTCCGCCCCCGGCCTTGGAAGCGCTGCGGGGGGTGCTGGAACATTGCTTGCTGATGAAGGGGATTTCTGGCGTGCCCATCGCTCCCTTCAATGGCGCGCCTCATGCGCTGGAGCTGTCCACGTGGCTCACGGCTAGTCTGCCGGATTCGCATCAACGGAATAAGATTAACATCGCCATCTCCGCGGATCAGATTGCGGCCAATTTCATCGGCGGACTGACTGCGCTGCCCTCGTTAGAACTGGCCACCATGCCGCAGACGCATAAGGAGAATCAGGAAGGGCTGAACGAGGGCTATTACTCGCATTGTAGCTTCCGCTCCGCCACCCAGGCGGTTCCGGCGGAGACGAATCCGCGCAGTGTGCTCAATCGCCTTTTCCAGAAACCGGAAACGAGCAGCACTCCCGCCAACGCCGAAACCGCCCGCCTAGCCGCGCTGGATCGCAGTATGCTGGACCTGGTGCTGGGCGGTGCGCGGGATCTGCGGAAGACGCTGCCGCAGGACGATCAACATAAACTGGACGAATACCTGGACACCGTGCGCTCGCTGGAACGCCGCATTGCGGCCATTGAATACCGCCAGAAAGAAGCGGCTCTGGAGGCCGCTGGCGTCAGCATCAGCAAGCGCAATGCGAGTGACTCGCCCCCCATCGAAGTGAAGATTCCCGAGGGCGAGAAACGCAGCGAGTATATGCAAGTGATGGCGGATCTGACGGTATTAGCATTTCAAACAGACACCACCCGCATCAGCACCTACATCGGCTCCACGCCCAATGGCGTTTCCTATCCAGAGCTGGGTTTCAAGGACGAACACCACTCGCAGACGCATCACAACAACGAAGCCGAGAAGGTGCGCAAAGTGGCGCAGATCACCGCCTTCAACATCGCGCAGTTTGCCTACATGGTGAAGAAAATGCACAGTCTGCGGGAAGGCAGCGGCACTCTGTTAGACAACTGCATTATGATGTGGGGCTCCGGCCTGGAGGACGGCAACAAACACGCCCGGGAGAACCTGCCATTTATCCTCGCTGGCAAAGGCGGCGGGAGTCTCAAGACGGGACGTTTCCTAGCCGACACTACAGGGAACCAGGGGGATCTGCTCACGACGATCCTCGGCTGCGCAGGCATCCCGCTGGACCGCCCCATCGGCATCTCCACCAAGACGCTGGCGGAGATGAAATCGGCCTAGAGGAGGTGTCCCATCTTTTCCCGCTTGGTCTTTAGGTAGCGGCGGTTGTGCTCGTTGGCGGGGGGCTGGATGGGGACTTGCTCCACGACTTCTAAGCAATGGCCGCTAAGGCCCACGATCTTCTTGGGGTTGTTGGTCATGAGGCGGATTTTGCGCACGCCGAGGTCATGCAGGATCTGCGCTCCCACACCGTAATCCCGCAGGTCCATGGGGTAGCCTAACTTGAGGTTGGCCTCCACGGTATCGTAGCCTTCTTCCTGGAGTTTGTAGGCGTGGATCTTGGCTGGCAGTCCGATGCCACGGCCTTCCTGCCGCATGTATAAAATGACGCCACTGCCCGCAGCTTCCACCTGCTGCATGGCCTGCTGGAGCTGCGGGCCGCAGTCGCAGCGGCGGCTGCCGAAGACATCCCCCGTGAGACATTCGCTATGCACGCGGACGAGCACGGGCTGGATCCCATCCACGGTGCCTTTGACGAGTGCTAGGTGGTGCTGGCCATCGATCAGGCTGCGGTAAAGGTAGAGTTGGAAGTCTCCGTAATCCGTGGGCATGGCGACGACTTGTTCCCGCTCCACGAGCTTTTCTTGATGCCGCCGATGCTCGATCAATTTGGCGATGCTGGAGATTTTCAGCCCATGCTGTTGGGCAAATTTTTGCAGCTCTGGCAAGCGCGCGGGGATGCCGTTAGGGTCCAGGATTTCGATTAGAACGCCCGCCGGGCGAAAGCCCGCTAAACGTGCTAGGTCCACTGCGGCCTCGGTATGCCCAGCCCGGCGGAGCACGCCGCCGGTCTTGGCGATGAGCGGATTCACATGCCCAGGGCGGATGAAGTCTCCGGGCGTGCTCTGCGCCCTGGCTAACGTGCGGATGGTCTCCGCCCGCTCCACGGTGCTGATGCCCGTGGTCAGGCCTGCCTTAGCATCCACCGTGACGGTGAAATGGGTGCGGAACAGTTCCTCATTTTTCACCACCATGCTGTCCAAGCCCATGCGTTGGGCGTCCGGGGCTTCGATGGGCACGCAGAGCATGCCCCCCCCCGCCCGCACCATGAAGTTCACCATCTCTGGCGTGATGGTCTCCGCTGCGCAGATCAAATCACCTTCATTCTCCCGGTCTTCGTCATCGGTGATGATGACCATTTTTCCCGCGCGGAGGTCTGTTAGGATCTCATCAATGCTATGGAAGGCTGCCGTGGTGGCAGGAGCCTTAGATGGAGATTTTCTTGCGGATGTATTTCGAATGTTGCTTGGCATAATTTTGACTGACGGAGCCGTCTTTGGAGACTACTTTGGTTTCCCCATTGGCGGTGCATTGGTCACCTTTGGCGCGCAGCTCAAAGGTCTCTGCCATGTCTGCATTCTCCATTTCCCGGCCCTTTTCCCAGAGCACGGCCTTGCCGTCATCCGTTAGGTGACCTTTGTATTCCCCCCAGCCGGACGAGCCGAAACTCCACGCCCGATACTCCTCGTTGCTGGTATCGTAAGTCACATACCAATGGTAGGTGGAGCTGATCTTACCGCTGGTCTTGCCCGTCATTTCAAAATAGCGGCTGTCGTTCGTGTAAAAGCCTTTCCACTCATCTTTCCAGCTCGTCTTGTTGGGCGCGTTCGGTTTACGGAAATCAGGGTTATAGTCGATGGATTCTTCACCAATCCATTCACCTTCCAAGGTTTTGAACACGGCCAGTTTTTCCTTCACATCGGCGGCTTCCTTGGTCTCCGCTTCCTGTTCCGCTTGCTCTAGCTCCTCCGCCGTTTCCGGCTCTGCGGTCTCGGCGGCAGGCTTTGGCTTGGCTTCTGCCTCTTGGGCACGGAGGTGGGAGGGGGCGAGGAAACCGCTGATGGACAGCGCGAGGATTAGCGAGGCGAGCGGGAGGTAGGGGGATTTCATAACGTGAGAGTAAATGGGGTTGGATGGATGGCAAGGAAGCGCTGGCGGTTTTTCCTTCTGTCTCATTTTTTCCGAGGGGGGAATTGCGGTTGAAAAGAGCGCCTTCCACTCCGCAGAGGCTGTGATGCGGAAACTAGCCGCCGACGCAGGCCTAGCAGAGCGGCTCCTGCTCGACTCCGCTGGCACCGACGGTGAGCACGCGGGGGATCTCCCGGACTCCCGCATGAGACAGCACGCCCGCCCAGCGCGGCTATGCCCTCACGAGTAGGGCTAGGTAGGTGCGCGCAGATGATTTTTCCAGCTTCGATCTCATCCTCGTGATGGATCAACAAAACTGGCGCGACCTCCGCGAACTAGCTCCCGATGCCGCCGCCATGAAGAACGTGCGAAAGTTCTGCGATTACCTAACGGATCGCCCAGAAACGGAAGTTCCAGACTGCTACTAGGGCGGAGCCAGGGGCTTTGATACCGTGCTGGACATCGTGGAAAACGGCTACCGGGAACTCCTCCGCAGGTGGCTTGTCCTAGCGCCCATGTCTCCACCTCTACCGGGTGCCGTGGCCCAGCTCGTCGCTGGTGCTGATGTGGAGTTCTGGGCGATTCGGGCTCGCTGGATTCTCCTGGAATCCCATTTGCGCATCAGAAAAGCATGTCTAGTCTTGCCGTCCATTTTCCAAAAATCTGAATTCCCTGACTATGAGTATCTCTACCACTGCCGCCCCGAAGACCACCCCTGCCACGCCCGCTGGCGGGGCGCTTATGACTGGGGCGGAAGTGCTGGTCCGGTGCATGGAAATGGAGGGCGTGGACACCATTTTCGCCTACCCCGGTGGGGCTTCCATGCCCATCCATCAAGCGCTCACCGCCTCCAAGCAGATCCGCACCATCCTGCCGCGCCATGAGCAAGGCGGCGGATTTGCCGCTGAGGGCTATGCCCGCGTGACGGGCCGGGCTGGCGTGTGCATGGGCACCTCTGGACCGGGGGCCACGAACATCGTCACCCCCATTGCCGATGCCTATTTAGATAGCACGCCGTTGGTGGTCATTACCGGACAGGTGCCCACGTTTATGATTGGCCGTGGGGCCTTTCAGGAAACGGACTTCTTCGGCGTGACCCTGCCCATCGTGAAGCATAGCTATCTGGTCACGGACCCCATGGACATTCCGCGCATCGTGAAAGAGGCCTTCTATATCGCCCAGACGGGCCGCCCCGGGCCAGTCATCATTGATATGCCCAAGGACGTGCAGGAGAAGCGCATTGCTCCGGTGTATCCAGAGAGCATTGAGCTCCGGGGCTATAATCCTAATTTGCCGCTCAGCGAGGAGCACATGCAGGAGGCCATGGCCTTGCTCAAGGCGGCTAAGCGCCCGGTGCTCTATTGTGGCGGTGGCATCATTTCTGCGGAGGCCTCCGCAGAGTTGCTGGAGTTTGCGGAGCGCGCGCAGATTCCTTGCACCACCACGCTGATGGGCGTGGGAGCCTTTCCAGAAACGCATCCGCTGTCCCTGCGCTGGCTAGGAATGCATGGCACCGTTTATGCCAACAATGCCGCCAATGAAGCGGATCTGCTGCTGGCGTTTGGCGTGCGTTTCGATGATCGCGTGACGGGCAAAGTGGAGAAATTCTGTGAGCACGGCACTATCATTCACATCGACATCGACAATGCCGAGCTGAACAAAAACAAGTGTGTCCGCCTGCCGATCCAGGCCAATATCAAGGACGCCCTCAAGCGCATGAATGAGCTGCTAGCTGCCGATGGCTATGAACGCCAAGCGACGAAGTTCCCCCTCCGTCCCGACTGGATAAAGCAAGTGGCAGACTGGAAAGCGGAGTCACCCATGGCCTACGAAGACTACCCCAACGCCATTGCTCCGCAGTATGTGATCGAGCAACTCTACCAGATCAGTAAGGGGGAGATCATTATGACCACGGGCGTGGGCCAACACCAGATGTGGGCTGCGCAATATTATCCCTTTGAGAAGCCGCGTCGCTTCGTCAGCAGCCTAGGCCTGGGCTCCATGGGCTATGGTTTGGCAGCCGCGTTAGGCTGCAAGGTGGCCTTTCCGGACATGGAAGTGGTGGACATCGATGGGGATGGCTCCGTGCTGATGAACATCCAAGAACTGGCCACCGCCGTGGCGGAAAACATTGCCATCAAGTGCATCATTTTAAATAACCAACACTTGGGCATGGTGGTGCAGTGGGAAGACCTGAAGTATCAATCCAATCGTGCCCACACCTTCCTGGGTAAGCTGGATGCTCCGGGCGATATTTTCCCCAACTATGTGCAAATGTGCGCCTCGTTTGAAGTGCCCTGTGAGCACATCACGGAGAAAGCGA
>JAYVOP010000201.1:0-21113 GCA_043757865.1 Verrucomicrobiales bacterium
ATGAGCGTGCCCGCCCAGGCGGGATGCGCCCAGATTTGCAGGCGGCGTTCGGTGATCGCGGGTTCCGGGAGGGTGGAGATGGCTGCGAGGATTTTGGCGGGGTCGGTGCTTTCTATGAACTGGCCGCGGGTGAGTTGGGAGATTTCTCGAAGGACTTCTCGGCGGGCGGGGGAGCCGCGTTTTTCTTTGCGGGTGCCTTGCACGGAGATAGTGGCCTCTAGCGCGGTGCCTGCCTCGGAGCATGTGAGACTCACTTTATAATCCCCGGGCTCCGTGGGGGTAAAGACGCCCGTGAAAAGCCCCCAAGCCTCGGCTCCGGCGGGCAACAGGCGGATGCTGCTAGGCTTGCCCGTGGCACTGACGATCTGGGCTATGACGGTGCCCTCGCGCAGCGGATCGCCATTTAAGGAAATGACGTTAGCATTTAAGGTAATGGAGCCGCCGACGCGGGGTCGATCTGGGGCAAAGAAGAGGCGCATCTTTTCTCCCTGGGCCATATTCCGTTGGTAAGACATCCAACGGCTTACCTGTCCCCAGAAACGATAGTGATATTTATCCTCCACGCCCCGCCGCCAGCGCCAAGCTCCGTCCGCGCCCATGTAGAGGATCTTTCCCGCGCCATAAGTGCGCGTGACGATGAGTGGCACGCGGCCAAATTGATTGCTCTCCGTGGCGTGCGTAGCCAGCACTTCCGTGCCTGCTTTGGCCCGCAACGCCGGGGCATACCATTGGAAGCCGGGGAGGGTGCTCCAGACTTTGGCGCTGGCTTCCTCTGTGTCTTCTAACTTGGTGAGCAAGCTGCTCGTGCCCGCCTCCGTAAGCACGAAGCGCCCAGGCGCGGGCGTGCCCCAACCCTTGGGCTGAGCCTCGTCCCAGACGATGGGTAGCAGCTCGCTAAGGCTGGTGGAAAGCAGGTTGGCAGTGTAGCCCCGCACGCCGGGCATGAAAACGAGGCCGCTGGCTTGGTCCCGCACTAACTTGGAAATGGAGGTGCATTGTTCAGCGGTGAGTTGGTTCTTTTCCACGCCCACATCTCCTAGAAAAATGACATCATATTTAGTCAGTTCCTCGTCCTTTGGAAATGATGCTAGGTAACCACGGCCCGCGCCTACTTTTCCTAGGTCTGGTTGGAAAAGGAGGGTCTGGACTTCCACACCGGGATCCCGCTCTAACGCGTTTCTTAGGTAGCGGTATTCCCAGCGCGGATAGCTCTCGATGACGAGGACGTGGAGTTGTTCTTTGCGGATGTCTAGGTCCGCTTCGATCTTGTTATTCTCCACGTTGCGCTCCGCTCCGGTCTTCGGGACGCTGAGGGTGAGGTGAACTTTTCCGGGCTCCGTGGGCCGCCAGAGCATGGCGTCCTGGAATCGGCCCATGGCGGGCAAGACGAACTCTGAGCGGACTTCCTCGCCCGTGCTAATGGTCATGGTCACGCTGATGGGTTCCTCGCGTGGCAGGGCGGAATCGATGGAAAACGGAATGCGCAGGGGCTTGCCGCCGACGGCAAATGTCGGCACATCGAAGCTGACGATTTCCACATCCGGCAAGCGTGTGTCCGCTCCAATGGGCACGCTGAAGACGGGGATGCCTTTCATGCGCAGCAACGTAGCGGCTTGTGAGGGCGCAGTGCCCGTGTTCCAATCGCCATCACTGGCGAAGACAATAGCAGCTAGGTGCGGCTGCTGCTCGACCACGCGCATCAGCGCAGTGTGGAGATCGGTGGCCTCGCTGGCGGGATCCTCGGTGGAGGAAAAGGGCTCGATGATGGTGTTCAGGCGCGTTGCGAGCGGCTGCCAGAGCGTGGCCTCCGTGAGCGGCTTGGTGGCCTCCAAGCGCGTGGTGGCTTCGGCGGCGGGATCGGTGGGGGAAACGATGTCGCGCGTTTCCATGCTGCCCGAAATGTCATGGAGGATGGCTAGGACGGGCTTGGTGTCCGGCTTGAACGTTTCCTTCCACTCCGGCTGAAATAGCGTAAGCGCGATGGCGAGTGCAATGAGAATGCGGAGAAACTCTAACCAGCCGATGGACGCGCGCCAGCCACTGCGTTTCCAAGCTAGGATGGCGAGCGCGAGGATGATGAGCAGAAACGCAGCGGCAGCCGCGATGGAGAGCGGGGTGTGGGTGAAGACGAACTCGCTGGTGGCTGGGATCATTTGATAGAAAGCGGTTTAGGATCCGGAAGGCACAGGAGCGCCTCCAGTACTAGCAAGATGGCCATGATGATGAGGAAGGTGCGCCAGATTTCGCTGGTTAGGCTTTTTTCATTTTCCAGCGTGCGCTCCAGCAGACGCCAATCTAGGCCTGCGAAAATCTCGTCCAGCGCGGGCTTCCCTAACGTGGGCGGGGCGTCTTCGGCGGTGGGGCGGTTCAGCGCTACGAGCAGGTCTGGCTTGCCGGGTTTGGCGGCGGATTGTTTTAAAACCCCCGCCCGCAGCGGACGATCCAGCGGGAGGATGGACTCTGGCTTTTCCACGTCCAGCCTAGTCCAGAGGCTGGGATCAGCGCCCAGGGCGTTTACGCTAGCGAGACGTTGTTGCGCATTTCCTAACGATGCAGAACCTTCGTTCAATGCCCGATGCAGCAGCGCGAATAAGACCACGCCATCTCGTGCTAGGCTGGATTGACCCGCACCTGGCAGAGCGGTTAGGAAATAGGCGCTGTGCAGACCATCCGCTGCGGCTTGCACTAGCAAGGGCGCTTTGCCAGCCGTCTCATCCAAGCGCGCCAGCGGGATGGATTCGCCCTCCACAGAGCACCAGCGCTGCACTTCCACCTCGCCTACGGGCAGGGCGGGGCCAGCGCGGGTGCCGGAGAGCAGGCCCGCATCGCTACGCCACCAAGTGGCTAGGGCGGGTGGGTCGGCGGGCTTCCACTGAGTCCATTTCAGATTCGCAAAAGTGGTGTCATCCGGCGTGTCCGGCGGCAGAAAAATTAAACTGCGTCCAGCCCTAACGTGGGCGTCTAGTTGCTTGGCCACGGCGGATTCGGGCGCGGGTAAATTGGCCTGCCAGACGATCAACGCCATTTCCTCCCAAGTAATCTCCGCAGCCTTGGTGGCTGGTAAAATGATGACTTCGTAAGTGCGATTGGGGTCCGCCGGGGCGTTGAGTGCGGCGGCTAGGGGCGTGGAGACTTCAACGTTTTCACTGATGATGACGGACTTCAGCGGAGCAGGCGCATCGAACACGAAATGATAGGCATTGTCACTAGGGCTGGTGTCCGCAGGCAACTCCACGCGGCCCCAGCCCCGTTGGGTGATCTTGTCGATGGGGATCGCTTGAGCCTGGAGTAAGGCTTGGGTGCCTTTGAGTTCCACCTCTAAGGTGCTGCTGACGCCGTTGATGATGACGCGCAGGGGAACTTTTATAGGCTCTGCGGGAGCCTCCCCACGGAGCAGGCGGATGTTTAAGAGCAACTCCGCTTTGTCCGCAGTCTCGCGCCTAGCCACTTTTTCCACGACGATGCCCATGTCCATGGACTGCGTTTCGGGATAGGCGAGCACTTGAAATTTCACGCCTGGGAGCGTGGCGAATGCCGCGCGCAGCGCAGTCCAGCGACCACCGCCGGGGTTCCAGTCGGATTGGCGCAGATCGCTGACTAACCACACATCCGTGCGGCCCGTTTGATTCGTGGTCAGGTAGTCCAGCGCGCCTTGCATCAGCGCAGGCACGTCTCCGGCGGTGTCCGTGGGGCCCGTTTGCGGTAGGTCCAGCAAGGCTTCGGCGGTTTCTAGGGCCACGGGCTGGAGCGTGGCGCTGTCGATGAGGATCAGTTTGGAACGTTTGCCGTAGGCGTCTTTGATGGCCGCCGTCAGATTCCGCAGGCCCGCTGCGCGCTTGCTAGTGCCGGTGGTGAGAAGTTGCTGTTCCATGCTAGCGCTGCGGTCCAGGAGGATGAGCACAGAGTCCGGTGCGCCTCCCGTCAGGCCTAGGAGGCCGCCTGCCAGCGGCCTGCCCACGACGAAGATGATGGCGGCCACGGCTAACATGCGGAAGGCCATGATTAAATATTGGCGGAGTTTGGAGAGGCCTTTGTTGGTCTTTTGCGCTAGCAGGAGAAACATCATGGCGGCCCAGGGGACGCGCTTCCGCCGCAGCAGATAGATCAAATGGACGATCAATGGCAGCAGTGCCAGCGGCAGTCCAAAGAGTAAGATGGGGGCCAGGAAACTCATGCGATTCAGCGGCTGCTCGTGGCTTGCAAACGGGCGAGAAGGAACCGCGCCAGCACGTCTTCATAAGGTTCCTTCATCAGCACGCGATGGTAATCCGTGTTCGTGCTGCGCACCACGCTATCAAATTCAGCGAGATAATTTTTCACCACTTCTTTATAGCGACGCTGCAACAGCGACGGGTCCGCCATGACGATCTCCCCGCCTTCCATGTCCACGAAACGCGCGGGGCGTTCGAAATCAAAGCTGAGTTCAATTTCATCCAGCACATGGAAGAGCACGACATCATGCCGCCGGAATCGTAGGTGCTCCAGCGCTTGTTTCAGCTTGGCGGGCTGAATGAAAAAGTCAGACACGACAACGATCAACGCGCGCTGCGAGATCTGCTCCGCGGCTTCGTGCAAGGATTCCAGGATGGTCGTCTCCCCTTTGCCTTCCAGGCGAGCGAGTTGGTCTAACACGATGCGGAGATGCCCGGCTCCGCGCTTGGCGGGCAGCTTTTGACGGTGGTCTTTGCCCACGCCCCAGAGGCCCACGGCATCCCCTTGTTGCGCGGCTAGGTAGCCCAAGGTGCCGCCCAGTTTCCGGCTGTAGTCCAGGCGCGTGTGGTCCTTTTCTCCATAAGCCATGGAGCCACTAGCATCTACCATGAGCGCGAGGCGGAGATTGGTATCCGCCTCGAATTCCTTGATGTAGAAACGATCCGTGCGGCCCCACGTGCGCCAGTCCAGACGGCGGGTGTCATCCCCAGGGACGTATTTTCGGTATTGGGCAAACTCCACGGAAGCCCCCCGCACCGGGCTACGATGGCGGCCAGAAACATTGCCCGTCATGGCCTGCCGCGCATTCAAAGGCAACGCCAACAAGCGCGCCAGCACTTTGCTATCCAGGAAGGAGGTGGCGTTCACAGCTTACTTTTTGAGCACCACTTCCTTTTGTAATTCATCCGCTAGGCGCTTGGTGACCTCGATGCTGGTGATGCCATCTGACTGGGCGGTAAAGGTGGTCATCACGCGGTGGCGCAGGACGGGTTCGGCCACGGCTAGCACGTCTTCTAGGCGCACCATGTAGCTGCCGTTTAAAGCGGCCCGGGCCTTGGCTCCGAGGATCAGAAACTGCACTGCGCGTGGCCCTGCGCCCCAGCCGACTAACGGCTTCAGCCACTCGGGCGAATCTGGATCCGCCGGGCGCGTCCGCCGCACCAGATCCACGGCAAAGGCGTAGATATGATCCGGCACCGGCACGCGGCGGACCAGTTCCTGATAAGCCTCCACGCGGGCTCCATCCAGGATGTGCTCTAACTTCGGCAGCCGCGCTCCGGTGGTGCTGCGAGCGATTTGAATCTCCTCATCCCGGCTGGGGTAGCCCACGCCGATCATAAACATAAAGCGGTCCAACTGCGCCTCTGGCAAGGGATACGTGCCTTCTTGCTCAATGGGATTCTGCGTCGCTAGCACGAAAAAAGGCGAGGCGAGATCATACGGTCGGCCTGCGACCGTGACACGTTGTTCCTGCATGGCTTCGAGCATGGCGGCCTGCGTCTTGGCGGGGGCCCGGTTGATTTCATCTGCCAGCACGATGTTGGCAAAAACCGGGCCTTTGGCGAATTCAAACTGACGTTTCCCCCCCGGCAGTTCCTGCAAAATGTCCGTGCCGGAAATGTCCATGGGCATGAGATCCGGCGTGAATTGGATGCGGCTGAAATTGAGTGATAACGTTTCTGCCAAGCGGCTAATCAGCAACGTCTTAGCCAGCCCCGGCACGCCCATCAGCAACGCATGGCCGCGCGCAAAGAGGCAGATGCAGAGTTGTTCGATCACGTCCTTCTGACCCACGATCACCTTGGATAGTTCTGCGGCTAGTCTGCCATACGTGGCGCGCAAATGGTCGATGGCATCTACATCGTCGGGCGGTAGTGAAGAAGAGGAGGGTGTATCAGACATAATGGGCGCTAGTTGTCAGAGTTTTGGGGCTGAATGCAAGAAGATTCCGGGTTGTGGCCCCGGGTTAGCTACGGGTGTTGAAAGATTTAACCACAAGCGCACCAGGAGCCCAAAGACTTGGCGATGGGGACGATGTGCCTTACCGGTCTGCTAGGCTGAAGAGCCTGGTTGCAGGGCCCGGATAGTGCGTCGGCAGAGCCAGGGGTAAAGGAAAAATGAGGTGAGCAGGCCACCGATGGTGGCCCCGAGGAGCCCGCCAGCCATACCGTGGGTGCGCACGCCGAACCAGCCGCCGAGCGCTACGGCTAGGCATTCCAGACCTGCGATGCAGGCGGCGGCTCCGATTTTTCCTAACCCCGAGAGCAGCACGCAATGGATCTCCGTCCAAATGGTGAGCATGAGGAAGCAGCCGTAGAGCCCCATTTCCTCATGGCTCAGGGGGATGGCTTGCTGGAACCATAGACGCACTAACCACGGACCGATCAGTGAGAGGCCGCCGGGCACGGCCACTGCCGCCAGCCACCAGAGCCGCTGGAGCCGTGATTCCGTACGGCGTAACCAAACGTAATCACCGCGTGCCTGGGCATCCACCACGGCGGGGCGCAGCGGATAGGTGAGCATGAAGGCGATGCCGAAGACGAGGAACCCAATCTGCGTGAGGATGGCAAAGTAGCCCACTTCCACAGGCGAGTAATAATGTCCTAACAGCCAGCGAATCCACTCCCGCCCAAAAATCGGCGTGACGCCGATGAGCACAAAAAACCAGCCTCCTTCCGCTGCGAGAGAGCGCGCTAAGGGCCGGGAGATGAGGCTCCAGCGCGGCCACAGCCACGGGCGCTGGCGGAGCGCCAGCCAGCCATTGAGCAGGAAAATCACGATCTGCACACCGTAGATGGCCACGAGGATGAACCACACCTGCGGTACGTGCTGGATGCCAAAATACAGCAGGGCGGCGGAAACCACATTCCCCAGGGTGCCGAAGAGATTGAAGACGTGGATTTCTTGATAGGCTTCGCGAATTTTCACCATCACGCCCACGGTCATCAGGGTGAGAAAGATGCCGCCACCGAGCCAGAGATTGAGTCGGAGTTCTTGGGCGAAGGGCGCGAACTGTTGGCCATACAAGGTTTCCACGGGCACGGTGAGGAGGATCAACGCCCCCGCACAACCGACGACGCCAAAGATCCCTAGCATCATATAGAAGCCCGTGGACAGCACGCGGGACTGCTCCGCACGGTCCTCCATGGAAGTGGCGAGGGTGAGCCGCCGCGCGATGCCAGCTCCAATGCCGAGGTCTGCGAGGGTGAGCAGCCACATCAAGGACTGGAGCACGGAATACACGCCGACGCGCTCTGGGCCTAACACGCGATACGCTAACGGTAAGGCAATGAGCATGAGGAGCAGGGTGCCGCCTTTGGAGAGCAGGGAGGTGGCCACCGCCAAGCTCAGCGCGCGGCGGCGGTGGGATTGGCTTTGGAGGGTGGCTTCGGCGGGAGTGGCAACGGGGACGGACATGAATGGCGGCGGCGGCTCGGGAGGCCTACAAGCGGCCAGCGTTCGCACAACTGGATACTTGCTCAGAGTGAGGATGCGTTTTAAAGGCGGCAGATGAAGAGCATGACCGGATTTGGGAGATGGGAACTGAGCACAGACGATTATCGCCTGGGCGTGGAGATCGCGTCGGTGAATCGGAAGCAGAGCGACATTGTGATCAGCCTGCCCCGGGAATGGACGGGCCTGGAAATGGAGGCGCGAAAGCTGGTGGCGGGAGCCGTCAGCCGGGGGCGCGTGCAAGTGTCCGTGCAGGTGGAGCCGCTGCGCCAGAAGGGGGCGCAGTTGCAAGTGGACACCGCCCTCGCAACGCAATATGTGGAGGCGTTGCGCAGCCTCGCCTCGGCCTTGGGCCTGCCGGGAGACATCACGCCCCGGGATCTCCTGCGGGCCCCCGGAGTCTTCAGCACGGGCGAGGTGAAGACCAGCGCGGAGGTGGTGTGGCCGCATTTACAAGAGGCCATTTCTCAAGCGCTGCGGGCGTTCTCAGACAGTCGGACGCGGGAAGGGCTGCATTTAAAAGAGGATCTGGAAGGACGGCTGGCCACGTTAGGGAAACTGGGCGAGGCCATCGCAGCAGAGTCGCCCGTGGTGGTGCGGACGCAGCATGAGCAGATGCGCAAACGCTTAGCAGAGGCGGGCTTGCCGCTGCCGCTGGACGATGAACGGCTCCTCAAGGAGATCGCCATTTTTGCCGATAAATGTGACATCACCGAAGAAGTGACGCGGCTGCAAGGGCATCTGCGAGAGTTCGCGCGGTTGCTTCAGAGCGCGGAGCCGCAAGGCCGGGCAATGGATTTCCTAACGCAGGAACTGCATCGGGAATTGAATACGATGGGATCGAAGGGGAATAGCACTTCCATCGCACACCTCGTGGTGGCGGGCAAAACGGAGGTGGAGCGGATTCGCGAGCAGGTGCAGAATCTAGAATAAGTTTTCCTCTGATATGAACGCTCGCAAAGCTCTACTGATCATCATTTCCGGCCCTAGTGGCTCGGGCAAGACTACGCTCTGCCGAGCCATCAGAGCCGCAGAAACACTCTACTACACGGTGTCCTGCACCACGCGTCCGCAGCGCGCAGGGGAAGTGCCGGGGCAACATTATTGCTTCCTAACCAGCGAGGATTTCGCCCGCAAGGTGGCCGCCGGATCCATGCTAGAGCACGCCACTGTGCATGGCCGCAGCTACGGCACGCTGCTCAGTGAGGTGCTGCCACAACTGCGCGCTGGGGTGGATGTCATCATGGATTTGGATACGCAAGGGGCCGCGCAGATCCGCGCCTGTGCGGACGCGGAGATCGCAGCCGCGCGCGTGGATGTGTTTATTTTACCCACCACGGCGGAGACATTTCGCGAACGGCTAGCCGCTAGAGATAGCGAGCCCGCCGCCGAGGTGGAGCTGCGCATGAACAATGCCCGTGAGGAAATGCGGCACTGGCGGGAGTATGATTACGCCCTGGTCAGTGGCACGCGGGAGGAGGATCTAGCGGCTCTGCGGGCGATCCTAGCAGCGGAGCGGTTAAAGGCGGTCCGGTTAATATCGGCGGATGCGGATGCGCTCTAGCTTATGCGGCTGACGCTCATCGCTGCGGTTTCAGAGGATGGCATCATCGCCCAGGGCGGGCGGATTCCCTGGGATCTGCCACGGGATGTGGCGCATTTCCGAGCCTACGCGGCGGGAAAATGGGTGCTCTTAGGCCGAAAAACTTACGCGGAAATGGTGGGCTGGTTTACGGACCAGCATCCGCTGGTGCTGAGTCGGAATGAGGCTTTTCATCCAACCGTGGGCGAACGCGTGTGCAGCGTGGAAGCGGCCTGGGAGCAGGCACAGCGGGCGGGCGTAGCGGAATTGCTGGTGCTGGGCGGCGGAGAGATATTTGCCCTGACGTTACCGCTAGCGCAGCAGTTGATTTTGACCGTGGTGCAGACCACGCTGCACCATGGCACGCGATTCCCAGACTGGCATTCGCCAGACTGGCGCTGTGTAGAGACGCAGAGTTTCCCCGCAGATGCCCAGCATCGCTTTGCCCATACCATTGCTATTTATCAACGAAACTAACCTCTATGAAACGCCGCTCTTTCCTCACCCACGTCGCGCTCGTTACCACCACGCTGGCAGCCTCCCAGGCTGATCCCACGCCCGCTAAGCCCGCTGCTGAGAAGGTGGTGAAGACGGAAGAGGAGTGGAAAAAGCAACTGACGGATTTGCAGTTCCGCGTCACGCGCAAGCAAGCTACGGAGCCCGCGTTCGATAACGCCTATCATGACAACCACGCGGCGGGCATCTACCAATGCCTCTGCTGTGGGCAGGAGGTGTATAGCTCGGAGGCTAAGTTCGAGAGTGGCACGGGTTGGCCCAGTTTCTTCAAGCCACTGAAGCCAGAGCGCATCGGCACCACGGTGGATAA
Source organism: Verrucomicrobiales bacterium (assembly GCA_043757865.1). GTDB lineage: Bacteria > Verrucomicrobiota > Verrucomicrobiia > Verrucomicrobiales > V1-33 > JAGNEJ01. The sequence goes on from JAYVOP010000201.1 coordinate 10,074, forward strand.
GAAGCTGTTCTCCGTGCGCACGGAGGTCCACTGTTCCCGCTGTGATGCGCATCTGGGCCACGTCTTCGATGACGCGCCCAGCACCCCGACTGGGATGCGTTATTGCATGAACTCCGCCGCGCTGAAATTCATTCCTGCGCAGAAGAAGTAAGCTCTAGCGAGCTTCGGTTTGCCAATCCGCCGCTTTGCCCGTATGCTCCGCTCGTGCAATCTGAAATCGACCGCTTTCTCCTGTATCTAGCCACGGAGGCTGGGCTCTCCACCAACTACCAACTGAGCAACCAACGCTCGTTGGAGGGATTCGCGGCGTGGGCGGAGAAAATTCATCAAGTTATGGAGGTCACGGCGGTGCGGGAAACGCACCTGACAGAGTTCCTCAGCCATGAAAAAGCGCGTGGTCTGGGGCCTGCTAGTCTGCGGCTGGTCATCATTGCCTTGAAGCGCTGGTTTCGTTGGCTAGTGGCGCGGCGGATCGTAGCCAAAGACCCTGCTGAGGGGCTGCTCTCGCCCCGTCTGCCCCCGCAGTTGCCGGCCTCCTTAGCCAAGCAGGAGGTGGGGGCGCTGCTGGATTCTTTAAATGGCAATGCGGTGTTAGAGCGGCGGGATCGGGCCATTCTGGAGTTGCTCTACGGCAGCGGATTACGGGTGTCTGAGCTGACCAATGCGACGCTGGAACTACTAGATCTAACAAATCGCTTCATCCGCGTGACAGGGAAAGGGAACAAGACGCGGATCGTGCCCGTGGGCCAACAGGCGAAGGAAGCCATCGAGGCTTACCTCTTGATCGAACGCCCCACGCTCTGCCGCCCGCACACGGGCAATCACATTTTCCTCAGTGAGCGCGGCGGAGCGCTAACCACCACGCGCATCTGGCAGATCGTGCATGGCCGCGCCAAACTGCTAGGGCTGGACGTGCATCCGCACCTGCTGCGGCATAGCTTTGCCACGCATCTGCTCAGTGGAGGGGCGGACTTACGGGTGATCCAGGAAATGCTGGGCCATGCGGACATCGCCACCACGCAGATCTACACCCACGTGGATCAGCAGCGGCTCAAGCAGGTCCACCGCCAATATCATCCCCGGGCCTAACGACAACACCGCGTGGCTAGATCCACCGTCAAATTTGGTAAGCCAAGGAGGTGATGGCGGTAGTCGAGCACTTGGCCACGGATCACCGCTAGGTCTGGCTCGGGCGCAGATGGGGCCAGTGTGAGAGGAGGTTATTTGCTAGCCTTTCACCACCACATTCACGAGGCGGCCGGGCACTACGATGATCTTCACCACTTCCTTGCCTTCCGTGGCCTCGCGCACTTTTTCGGCGGTTAGGGCAGCGGCTTCGTGGGCGGCGGTGTCTGCGCCTACGGCTAGGGTGATGCGGTCGCGCAGCTTGCCATTTACTTGCACCACGACTTCCATTTCGGAAACGACTAACGCCGCCGGATCATACTCGGGCCAGGGCAGGTGGCTCAGCAGGGCCGCGTTCTCCGTGCCTTGTCCCAGGCGGGGGAAACGCTGGCGGATCTGGGAGAACAGTTCCTCCGCTAAGTGTGGCGCATACGGGCTCAGCAGGTGCAGCAGGGTTACGATGCTGGACACAGGCTTCACGCTGGCTTCCACCATGGCATTGGTGCACACCATCATATCAGAGATGGCGGTGTTGAATTTCATCGACTCAATCGCCTCGCCTACTTTCTTGATCGTTTCATGCACTAGCCGGTTTAACTTCGTGTCAGGCTCCACGTCTTGCACCTTGCTAGAGAACGCAAATTGCCCCTCCTGGTTCTCCTCCATCACCAAGCGCCAGACGCGTGCTAGGAATCGATGTACGCCTTCCACGCCCTTGGTATTCCAAGGTTTCACTTGCTCCAGCGGACCCATGAACATTTCAAAGAGCCGCAAGGAATCCGCGCCAAAGTCCGCCACGACGGCATCTGGATTGATCACATTTCCCAAGCTCTTGGACATCTTCCGTCCGTCCTCGCCCATGATGAGGCCTTGATTCACCAGCTTTTGAAAGGGCTCGTTCGTCGTGAGATGGCCGAGATCGAAAAGGATCTTATGCCAAAAGCGGCTGTAGAGCAGGTGCAGCACCGCGTGCTCTGTGCCGCCTACATAGAGGTCCACGCCGCCGGGCGTGCCCGTGCTGCCCAGCCAGTAGGCTTCGGCTTCGTGTGAAATGAAGCGGTCGGAATTTTTAGCATCACAGTAGCGCAGGTAATACCAGCAACTGCCCGCCCACTGCGGCATGGTGTTCAACTCCCGCGTGGCGGTGGCGCTGTAGCGCACCCAGTCCGTGGCCTTGGAGAGCGGAGGATCGACGGTGCCGGTGGGCTTGAAATCAGCCAATTCCGGCGGCATCACGGGCAATTCCGATTCCGCTAGGGCGCGGTGCTTCCCGCCTTCCCAGACCAAAGGGAAGGGCTCGCCCCAGTAGCGCTGACGGGCGAAAAGCCAGTCCCGCAGCTTATAATTCACCGTCTTCTGGCCCAGCCCATTTTCCACTAGCCAGGAAATGATAGACGACTTCGCCTCCGCTGTCCCTAGGCCATTGAGGAAGCCGGAGTTGATGGCAATGCCGTCAGCGATCGTCGCTTTCGCTAAAATTTCATCACTGGCGGCGTTCACATTTTTCACCACCTGCACCACGGGCAGGCCAAACGCCTGAGAAAACTCGAAGTCCCGTTCATCGTGCGCGGGCACAGCCATGATGGCTCCGGTGCCGTAGCCTAGCATGACGTAATCGCTGATCCACACAGGGATGCGCTGGCCATTCACGGGGTTCACGGCGGTGGCGCCGGTCCACACGCCGGTCTTGTCTTTGGCTAGGCCTCGGTCCATGTCGGACTTGCTAGCGGTGGCTTTGACGTAGGCCTCCACAGCGGCGCGTTGGGCATCGGTGGTGATCTCATTTACCAATGGATGCTCTGGTGCTAGCACCATATAGGTGGCTCCGAAGAGCGTGTCTGGCCGCGTGGTGAATACTGTCACGTTGCGGCTATCATCGATTTTAAATGTCACCTCAGCCCCCTCGCTGCGGCCAATCCAATCCCGCTGCCGGGCCTTGATCCCATCTGGCCAATCCAGCGGCTCTAGCTCTGCCGCTAGCCGATCCGCAAACGCAGTGATCCGCAGCATCCATTGCTTCATGGGCTTCCGCTCCACCGGGAAGCCGCCGACCTCGCTCTTGCCATCGCTGACTTCTTCATTGGAAAGCACCGTCCCTAACTCCTGACACCAGTTCACCGGAGCCTCGCTGACGTATGCTAGCCGCACACTATCCACATCATTTCCCGAGTAAGTAGAAATCGGCTCTGCCTTCTGCGTGGCGGGATTGAACCACGAGTTGTAGATCTGTAGGAAGATCCACTGCGTCCATTTAAAATAGTGGGGGTCCGTGGTGTTTACCTCCCGGTCCCAATCATAGCCAAAGCCTAACGCCTTGAGTTGCTTGCGGAAATTAGCCACATTTTTCTCCGTCGTGGCGCGCGGATGCTGGCCCGTCTTGATGGCATATTGCTCCGCCGGCAGGCCAAATGCGTCCCAGCCCATGGGATGAAGCACATTGAACCCACGCTTTTTCTTATATCGGCTAACGATGTCCGTGGCCGTATAACCTTCTGGATGGCCCACGTGCAGCCCTTCTCCACTAGGATAGGGAAACATGTCCAGAGCGTAGAATTTAGGCTTGCTAGGATCGAAGTCCGCATCCCCTGGGCCCGCCGTGCGAAAGGTCTTCTGCGCCTCCCAAACGGCTTGCCATTGGGGCTCGAATTCATGGAAGGGAAAGGGGCGACGACGTTCGGTGGACATAGCTGAGAGAGTAGGGGGAATGAGAGAATGGGAGGGTGCGGGGGGCGGCACTCTGGTGGCAGTGAGGGGAAAATCAAGTTTTGGCTCCGTGGGGAATGGGTTTTATTTGGGAGGCACGTCGTCCTAGCAAAATCAGAGCGAAGGTGGCCACCGCCACTAACCACATGGCTTGGTCCACGGCTTCATGCAGCAGCAGCGCAGAAAATCCGAGGGTGAAAAAAAGCTGGAGCAACTGCACCTGCCCCACCCGCGCGATGCCCCCCAGCGCCAAGCCGCGGTACCAAAAGAAAAAGCCCAGCCATTGACTCATCAGGCACAGGTAACCGAACGCCAATCCCGCGCTCAGTGGAATGGATCTCCAGTTGCTAGGTGCGCTGGCCCAGGCCACTGGAATCAGCCATGGCACGGCCAGCAACAGTGCCCAGCAAATGGTCTGCGGTCCCGTCAGCACGCGCGCGGTCACTCCGCCACTGGCATAACCAAAGCCGCCCAGGACCACTCCCAGTAGCATCAACGCATCCGTCCAGTGCAGCGTGCCCTGGGCGCGTTGCCAAGCATAACCACAGACCAGCAACGCCCCCGATACCGCGCAGAGCCAAAATTTCCCGGAGTGCCGTTCACGATTTAACCAAGCCCCCATTACTGCTGTGGAGAGCGGCAGGATGCCATTGATGACTGCGGCATGGCTAGACGGCACTGATTGTAAGGCCAGCGTATTCAATAGCGGCCAGCCAAAGACAATCCCGAGCGTGGTTCCGAGCAAGGAACCCCACACCCTCCGTGGTGGCCATGGGGCTCGCGTTAGCCAAAGATAAATGAGGCTGGCGACGGCCCCGATCACGCCTCGGCCCGCCCACACAAACCACGGGGAAAGAACCCGCTCGTGCAGGGCGAGCCGCGTCATCGGGGCTGTGAGACTGAAGATCAGTACGCCGAGCAACCCCCAGATCATCCCCCGCGCAGCGGTGGTGGGCTCATGAAATAAGGGTTTGGGAAAAGGGAAAACAGAGCGCATGAGGTTGAAAAAAATGTGTGGATTCGGGCGGGCAGGTTGGCGGCAGTGGGTGGAAAATCAAGACCTACGTGTTTCGGGAGCGGCGTGAAAATGAGGTGCAGGGCGGGGCAGGTGCGACAAGATGCGCGCCATGACTCTCCGCCACCTTTCCCTGTTCCTTTCTGCCACCACTCTGCTCACCGCTCAAGAAGCTGCGCCCGCGCCTGGGCGTCGTTTGATGGTGGCGGATGATTCCACTCATCGCCTCGCGATCATCAAGCCGGATGGCAGCTACGAGCGAGAGGAAAAAGTGAACTCCATTCACAACGCCCAAATCTTGAAGAACGGGAACCTCCTTTTCCAAGATCAAGGCTGGAATCATCTGGTGGAAAAGACCCCGGCAGGCGAAGTCGTCTGGGCGTATGACTCCGCCAAGACCAACGAAGGCAAGGCCGTTGAAATGCACGCCTTCCAACGCCTAGCCAATGGCAATACCATGATCGCAGAAAGTGGCGTGAGTCGGATCATCGAAGTTTCTCCAGAGGGTAAGATCGTGAAAGAAATCAAGCTAGTGGTAAAGCATCCCGTGCCGCACAGCGATACCCGGATGGTCCGCAAGCTAGCCACGGGAAACTATCTGGTAGCCCAAGAAGCCGATGGCATGGCCAAAGAATATGCGCCCGATGGCAAGGTGGTCTGGGAGTATGAAGTGCCGCTCTTTGATAAACCCGAGGCCGGCGGGCATGGCCCAGAGAGCTGGGGCAATCATCTTTTTTGTGCAGAGCGCTTGGCCAATGGCAACACGCTCATCGGCACGGGCAATGGCCACAGCGTGCTGGAGGTGACGCCAGATAAAAAGATCGTCTGGAAGCTAGAGCAAAAAGATCTGCCCGGCATCACGCTGGCGTGGGTCTGCCGCGTGGAACGGCTAGCCAATGGGAATACCATCATTAACAACTGCCATGCGGGACCAGAGAATCCGCAGCTCATTGAGGTGACGCCTGACAAGAAAGTGGTCTGGCAGTGGAAGGACTTCAAAAACTTCGGCAATTCCACCCCCGTGGCCATGGTGTTAGGAGAATAAACAAGCCGTGGCTACCCGCGCATCCCAGCCCACCAACCGTGGCCAATATCTAGCCCTAGCCGCGGCCTTTCTCGGCTGGCTTTTCGATGGCATGGAAATGGGCATCTTTCCACTGGTGGCCAAGCCTGCGTTGCAAAGCATGGGCCTGCTAGAGGAAGGCGTGAATGAATGGATGGGGATCATCACCTGCTTGTTCTTACTGGGCGCAGCGGCGGGCGGATTCGTCTTTGGCTGGCTCGGAGATCGGGTGGGACGCGTGAAGGCCATGACCTGGAGCATCCTCTGTTACTCACTATTCTCTGGATCCTGCTACTTTGCCCAGCAGCCGTGGCAGTTAGGATTGTGCCGGAGTCTGGCGGCGTTAGGGATGGGCGGGGAATGGTCGTTAGGCGTGGCGTTGGTGATGGAACTTTGGCCCAGCAACCGTCGGCCTTGGCTGGCGGCGGCCATCGGCACGGCGGCTAATTTAGGCTACAGCCTCATTGCCATGATTAAGATCTGCTTCGGCATAGGCGACTGGCGCACCATCATGCTGATCGGGGCCGTGCCTGCGGTGCTCACGTTGTTGATCCGACTCTTCGTGCCCGAGTCTGAGGCCTGGCAAGCCTCCGTGGCCAAAGCCCGCCCGCAGCCGCTGCGGGATGTCTTCGGCCCAGCGCTGCGGCGGACCACCCTGCTGGCGATCTGCTTTGCGGGCATCGTGCTGGTGGTCACGTGGGGCACGGTGCAATGGATCCCGCTGCTGGCGGGGAAACTCGCTGGACCTGGCCATCCCAATGCCAGCGCCTGGGGCCAACTCTGGTCTGCATTAGGCGCGGCTAGCGGTTGCCTGCTGGCCCCGTGGCTCGGCCATCGGCTAGGTCGTCGGCCCACCTATTTTCTGCTCTGTCTGCTGGCGCTCTTTTCCTGTCAGGTGTTCTTCCGTTGGTTCCAGTTCTATGATGCTAGTTTCCTGGCCATGGCGTATGTCGTCGGCTTCTGGACGGGCTCATTTTACGGCTGGCTACCGCTCTATCTGCCAGAACTATTCCCCACCCGCGCCCGCGCCACCGGCCAAGGCATCGCCTTCAACAGTGGCCGGATCATTGCCGCCGTGGGCGCTTACAACGTCGGCTGGCTAACTACTTCCCTGGGCGGCTATGCTCCCACTGGACTGTGGGTCAGCGGCATTTACCTCATTGGCATGGCGCTCATCTGGTGCGCGCCAGAGACCAAGGGCCGGGCGTTACCGGAGTAGCCGCAGTGGTTCCGGGAAAATCAGCTGATTTCCCCCGATCCTTCGGCTCGCAAAATCATTGACTGTTCCGAAGCACCTTAGAGCCTCGATCCTGATTCAAATTTCCATAGCGAAATGGGCCAAGTAAAATGCTAGCGCCTGAAAGTTTCCAGGCCAAAACCGGGAAATCCCTTTCCATCCCCTAGAATTGGCGTCACTTTTGCGAATTGGCTGTGCGAAATTGTGCGTTTTCTGTGACTTTTATAGAAAGCAGTTCCAGATTCTCAAAAATGTTTCTTGAAATTATAAATTATACTGTTTATAGTAAATCACAAACTCAACCAACCCCAGCCATGACCACCCTTATCAAACCCCCCACTGAAGAACGCGCCCGCCAAGCGGACAAGATCGTCAAAAATCCTACGCAATACAAAATCTGCGAAGGATGCGACTCCATCGTGATGGCGAAGAGCGCAGTCTGCCCGAACTGTGCCAGCTACCGTTTCGAGGAAGGGGTGCTGCAAATCATCCGCCAAGCCCGGGTGCTGGGGATGCGCCAACGCACCACGGTGCTGGCCTCGGATCTGCACTAGGGCGTGGTAAAAAGCCCTCCTCCTCCAAGGAGTTGGCGCGGCCCGCCGAAAGCGGAGGCGCGCAAAGCCTTGCCTCGCGCAGCACTCCAAGACGCTGGCGCGACAATGCGGAGTCCTCTCCCGCTCCCTGTGCTGAGCCGTTGCGCTTGTCCATTTCCCCCGCTTGCAATCTTTCCCCGCCCTCTTTAGGGATGCGCTGCTTATGAATTCTTTGTGGTCTTCCGTTCTCCGTTTTTACAATTCCTCGATTGGCAAGAAAATCATCGTCGCGCTAACTGGCGTGGCGATGTTAGGTTTTTTGGCGGGGCATTTACTAGGAAATTTGTTGGTCTTCAAAGGCCCTGAGGCCCTGAATAGTTACGCCAAATGGCTGCACAGCCTGGGGGGAATCTTGGTGCTGGCGCGGGTGGGCTTACTGGTGGCGGTGGTGCTGCATGTGGTGGCCACCATCCAATTAGTGCGCATGAACCGGGCGGCGCGTCCGGTGGCGTATGGTTGCCCGGCTACGCGACGGGCCACGGGGGCTTCTCGGAGCATGATTCTCAGCGGATTGGTGATCCTTAGCTTTGTGATCTACCACCTCATGCACTACACCTGGGGCGTACTGAATGGCTACTACGATCCGCAGAATGGACGCTATTTCCAGCATGGTGAGCACAATGTTTATAACATGGTGGTGGATGGCTTCCATTGGGTGCCCGCAGCGTTGTTTTACATGGTCAGCATTGGGCTGCTGTCCCTGCATTTAAGTCACGGCTTTAGCAGCGCTTTCCAGACGTTAGGATTGACCACCCCGCGCACGCGAGTGGCGCTGGATTGGGCAGGCAAGGCTTATGCGGTGGGGATCTTTCTGGGGTATATTTCCATCCCCCTATCCATCTTGGTCGGGATCGTGAAATAATGGGCCAGCTTGCGGATCAGGTCATTTTAATTACTGGCAGCACGATGGGGATCGGAGCCGCCATCGCGCGGCGGTGCCTAGCCGAAGGCGCGCGCGTGATGCTGCACGGCCTGGATGAGGAAGCGGCGGGCATCGCTCTAGTTAGCGAGGCGGCGGGGGCGGCAGATCTGCTGCTAGGAAATTTAGCGGACCCAGCGGTGCCTGCGCGCCTTGTGGAGGCCACCTTGCGGGCGTTTGGAAAGTTAGACGCGGTGGTCAATAATGCCGCCATGGTGGTGCGTGGACACATTGAAAATACCGCTGCCGCCTTCTTCGATGAGATCATGGCCGTCAATGTCCGCGCTCCTTTCCTGCTCATCCAAGCGGCTCTCCCCCACCTCCAAGCCACCCACGGCTGCGTGCTCAACATCGGCAGTGTGAATGCCTATGCAGGCGAGGAAAACCTGCTGCCCTACAGCATTTCCAAAGGAGCCTTGATGACCCTAACGCGAAATTTAGGCGACGCCTTGCCACGCTCGCACGGCGTGCGGGTGAACCAGATCAACCCCGGCTGGGTGCTCACGGAAATGGAGCGCCAACGCAAACAAGCCGAAGGCATGGCCGACGACTGGCCTGCGCAGTTGCCTGCGCTCTTCGCGCCCTCGGGCCGCCTCTTCACGCCCGCAGAGATCGCCCAGGCCGCCGTATATTTCCTCAGTGCCGCTGCTGGGCCCATCAGCGGCCAAGTGCTCGACATCGAACAGCATCCCTTCATTGGCCGTAACCCCCCGAAACTATGACCGCACCCACTCTCCTCGTCCTAGCCGCTGGCATGTCCTCCCGCTACGGCGGCACCTCCAAACAAACCGATGGCATGGGGCCCAGTGGCGAAACCCTGCTCGACTATTCCGTGGCCGATGCCAAACGCGCAGGCTTTGGCCGCGTGGTCTTCGTCATCCGCCAAGAGGCCGAGACTGCCTTCCGTGACGCGGTCGTGCAGCGGCTGGAAAAGGTGCTGCCCGTGGATCTAGCCTATCAAGATCTGCATGATTTACCCGCTGGCTTCAGCACTCCCGCCGAGCGCGCCAAGCCTTGGGGCACTGGCCACGCGGTGCTGGCAGCGCGTCGCATCATCCAGGAACCCTTTGCGGTGATCAATGCGGATGACTTCTACGGACGCGATTCCTTCGCCCAGTTAGGGGCCTTTCTCCAGACGCCCCATTTGGCCGCAGAAAAGTGCCGCAGTTGCATGGTGGGATTCGTGTTAGCCAACACGCTGAGCGAACACGGCAAAGTAGCCCGCGGCCTCTGCGATGTGCAGGAAAACGGCCTGCTGCGGTCCGTGGAAGAACTGACAGACATTTATAAAACCAGCACCGGAGCGCAGAATCGGCCCGAGGGCGGAGCCACCCGTGACCTGCTCGGCACGGAGTTAGTGTCGATGAACATGTGGGGCTTCACGCCGGAAATTTTCACGGGATTAGAAGCGGAGTTCGGGAAATTTCTCCAAGCCCGGGCCGCTGACCCCAAGGCCGAATACTACATCCCGTTAGGCATCGACGGCCTGATCCAAGCAGGTGCGGAACAATGCCGGGTGCTGCCGACTAACAGTCGCTGGTTTGGCGTCACCTACCAAGGTGATAAGCCACTGGTGCAGGCCGAACTTTTGCAGCTCGTAAACGCTGGCACCTATCCCCATCCGCTCTGGAGCTAACCGCATGGAACCCGCCCCCAGTAAGCTCCAGCTCATCCTCAGCGCCCCCCGGCTGCTGCTCCAGGGTTGGCAGTTTTTCCGCGCGCACGGATTCGCTGCTAGCCTCGCGGCCATCAACTCGCGGGAGGCGCATCCACTCATCCAGTTTGGGAAATACGGCGTGTGTGGGGTGGGCGCATTGGTGGTGCATGTCAGTGTGTTTTCTTTGCTCGGAAAATATGCATTTCCCATGGGGCAAGACCTGCCGGACGGATTGCGGGCGCAGCACACGATGTTCAATAACGGCATCGCCTTCGTGTTCTCTAACGCGGTCGTTTATTGGCTCAATACCAAGTGGGTCTTCACGCCGGGCCGCCATTCTAAGTGGGTCGAGTTCCTCACCTTCACCCTGGTCAATGCGCCCGGAGCCATTGCTGGCACCGCCGTCATGGCCTTCCTGGTGAATAACTGGCACTGGTCCACGCCCCTGGCATTTGCAGGTTTTCTCTTGCCTAACGTGTTGATCAATTTCCTCTGTCGGAAATTTTTTATCTTCAAAAAGTAGCTGGCCGGTGCTCCGCGGGGTCCGCTGTGAAGGCGCGTTACTGTGCCAGGGCTCCGGCTAGGCAGCGCTGCCAGAGGGAGCGGTCGTAGAGGAAGGGAATGAACACACCGCCGACGACGCTGCGGGCTTGGAAGCCGACTTGCTTGGCGTCTTTCGTCTCATACCAATCCGTCATGGGCGAGCGGCTAGCCGAGGCATTGAGGGC
>JAYVOP010000202.1:0-5514 GCA_043757865.1 Verrucomicrobiales bacterium
AATGAGCAGGACCGCGAACAGCGCAGTCCCGAAGCGCATGGCGCGCACTTTCCCCGCATCCTCTGCGGGCTCGCCAAAGATGGGGAAATGGAAGTCCCGAATGTAGCTGGTGGCCAAGGAATTCAGCGCGGTGCTCAGTGATCCCATGGTGGTGGCTAGCACGCCTGCAACGACCAGCCCGCGGAGGCCCGCAGGCATGACGGTGAGGACGAAGTAGGGGAAGACTTTTCCGGCCTGCACTTTCCCAGCTAGGGTCGGCAAAAATGGATCGGGATTTTGCGCATAATAAACGCTGAGGAGGATGCCGATGGTAAGGACACAAAGGACAATGGGGATGTCTGCAAGGCCAGATAAAATCGTGGCCAGGGCGCTCTGCCGAGCGTTCTTGGCGGTCAGCATCCGCTGCACCATATCTTGATCTGTGCCATGCGTGGCCAAGGTTACGAAAGTGGAACCAAGAAAGGCCGCCCACAGGGTGTATTCCGATTCCAGGATAAATTTTACATTCTCCCAGAAGCCCATGCCCGCACGGATGCCACCGTCCCAGAATTGCAAATCCGTCGGCTCCGTCAACATCGCCTGCGCGCCAGTCCAGCCGCCAGGGATGTGCCCTAGCAAGTGGTTGAGCGCGAATCCTAACGCGGTAAAGAGCACGCCAATCTGGATCACATCCGTCCAGATCACCGCCTTGATGCCGCCCAGGGCGGTGTAGATCGTGGTGGCCAGGGTGACCAGGATCAGCGCTCCGCCCGTGAGGAAAAACTCCTTTTCTGGACTCAAGGTTTCTTGTGGATACATCAGATGCCAGATCAGCACTAGCAACACCGTGGGCACCCAGAGCCGCGCTCCACTAGCCAAGAGTCGGGTGATGAGAAAAACACCGGACGCCCACTTCCGCGTGGTGACGCCGAAGCGCGTTTCCAGGAACTCATAAATGCTTACGACATTATGCCGATAAAACGCCGGCACGAAGAACGCGCTCACCACCACACGTGCTAGTAAATAGCCAATGATGAGCTGGATATAAGTGTAGTTCCGCAGCGCGTAGCCTTCCCCTGGGGCTCCAAAGAACGTCCCCGCACTGATCTCTGCCGCCAGGATGCTGGCCAGGACCGCCCACCACGGAATGCGCCTATTTCCTAACGCAAAGTCTTCCATGCTGCCATTCTGCCGCCCCATGAATAGGCCGATGCCCATGATGACTGCGAAGTAAATCAAAAGCACGCCGATGTCGATCCAGACATCAGTGGAGAGGAGGGCTAGGCAACTCACAGCGGGCGGCTAGCGAGGAATTTTTAACGATCCACCATCACGCAGATTCGTGGAGGACCCCATGCCGTTAGCGGCCTGGATGGCGGCCACGCTGGTGCCATGTTTCTTGGCTAGGCCGTAGAGCGTATCGGACTTCTGAATGGACACGGTGGTGAACTTCGGAGCTGGTGGCCTAGGCTTCGGCGTGGCTTTGGCCACGGGCTTGGCGGCTGGCTTCGTGGTGGGTTTGGCGGCAGTCGGTTTGCTGGCGGGTTTGCCACCCCCGCTGCTAGCGGTCTTGGGCTTGGTGGCAGGCGGCGTGTCCTCATCTCGTTTGTCCGTCGTGCCGAGGAAGACAGAGGGAGGATTATTCTTCGTCAGGTCCACCACCTTGGTAGTGTCGTTGCCTTTGACCCACTCCTCGTGGTAGTTGCCATTTTCATCGAAGGGATATTCGCTCCGGGACATATTGTGACTGGGCGTGGAGGAGCCCGATCTGCCCGTCGTGGTCGTGGCGCAGTTAGTCAGGAAAAAGGGGGGGAGCAGAAGCAGGAGGTGTCTGGGTGCGAGTTTCATCGTGGATGGGATCATAGTAAGGTGTGCTCATTTGTCCAGTAGTTGGAAAATGAAAATCGAGCGCAGCCGTGAGGACGCGTAACCGACACGGAATCTTCTAGAAAAAATGTTGACCCGGCAGAAACTTTCCCAACTGTGCCGGAGTATTTCCCTGGACTTTTCCCAGACTTTCCCTGATGGAAAAACCCACAACCCCGCTATGAAATTTACCTCTCTCCACTCCCTCCGTGCGCTCAGCCTGTTAGGCCTAGCGATGACCGCCGTTTCCTGCGTCAGCAATGGCCCGCCATATCCTGCGGACGGTAACGTCTTTATTAATGATCGTCGCCCACGCTACGGCTACCAAGGCACCAACACTCCGACCCCGGACAACCCTGGTCCAGAGGAGGATAGACCCAAGCGCAATGAGCGTGGCGAAGACCCGGAAAAACTCCACGATAACCAAGGCCCCCTGGCTGAAAACCCTCACCAATCGGACGCCAAGCCGGACAAACCCGTGGCCGATCCAGCTCCCACCACCCCCACGGAAACCAAGCCTAAGCCTACCACTACCCTGCCCTACGGCACGCCCGTGATTGGAAAAAAGGGCTTCGTTTACAGCCCCTACGCGCCGGATAAAGGCATGGTGGATGTGACAGACATTCCTAGTGGCACCAAGGTTGCGTGCCCTTACACGGATAAAGTGTTCCGCGTCCCCTAACCACTGCTGGACTTCCTCGTCCATGCGACCCGAATCCATTGCGGTGCTAGGCCCAGGCTTGCTGGGCGGCAGCATTCTATACGATGCCATACGGCTCGGCTGGACGGACGTGCGCGCCTACGCCCGCCGGGCGGAAACCTGCGCTGAAATGAAAATGTTAGGCCTGGCCCATCTCGCGACAACCAATTTAAATGAAGCCGTGGCGGGGGCCACGCTCATCGTCCTCGCGACTCCCGTGGGTGCTTATGCCGCCCTCACAGCCGAGTTGCTCCGCGCTCCCCTCGCGGCGGATGTGCTCATAACTGATGTCGGTAGCGTCAAAGGCATGGTGGTGGCTGGCGTGGGCGCACAATGTGCAGCCGCAGGCCATCGGTTCATCGGCAGCCACCCCATGGCAGGATCTGAAGCCAAGGGCTTGGCCGCTAGTAAACCCCATTTATTTACCAACGCCGCCTGCATCCTCACGCCTACAGAGGATACCGCCCCTGCCGACCTCACCCGCCTGCAACATTTCTGGGAGGCCCTGGGCTGTCATGTTACGAGCATGGATGCAGAGCGCCATGATCAGATCGTGGCCCACATCAGCCACATGCCGCACCTAGCGGCAGCCGCCGTGGCCTTGGCCGGCCTGGAGGCAGATCCTAGCATCGCCATCTTTGCCGCCGGCGGCCTGCGGGATACCACGCGCGTGGCCTCAGGAGACCCTAGCATGTGGCAAGAAATCCTCCTCGAAAACCGCCCCGCCGTCCTCACCGCCGGACGGGAGCTCCAGCAACACCTCGCCCGCTTACTTGAGGCCCTGGAGCAAGCCGATGCCACCAGCCTCCACGCCGCCCTAGCCGCTGCCAAGCACCTGCGGGACCAGCGCTATGGCAGCGGGGGCGTGCGCCCCAGCAAATTTTCCTGAAACGTCAAGAAATTTATCCTTGCACAAGCAGAACCACCGTGTTTCATGCGCGTTCCCCGCGAGCCACCTAAATTCAGCCGTCGGTCTCTGCAGGTCTAGATAACATCTATGACCTGAGCTCGTCAGAGGTAACCCGGCCCTCAGATACTACCCCTCCCATCCACCATGCCTGTCCGCTTAGCTCGGTTTGAAATGCCCAATCGTCTCCAAAAAGATGATGCCACCGCCACTGATACTTTTTCCAAATTCGTCGCTGAGCCATTTGAAGGTGGCTATGGTTATACGATCGGTAACTCCCTCCGCCGCGTGCTCCTCTCCTCGTTAGAAGGAGCCTCCATTACTTCGGTTAAAATCAAAGGCGCCCCACATGAATTCTGTAATCTGCCCGGCATCGTGGAAGATCTCACAGACATCGTGTTGAACTTGAAAAAAGTAAAGTTCTCCCACTCCGATCTTAAAGACCCCAAGATCCTCACCATCAACGTCGAGCGCGATGGGGTGGTCACTGCCGCTGACATCCGGGAAGACCTCCAATACTCGGTGATTAATAAGGACCAACACATCTGTACCTTGGATCGCAAAGTGAAGTTCGAAGCCGAGCTCGAAGTCCGCGTCGGCCGTGGCTTCTCCTCGGGCGATGAAAACAAGCGTACGGACACCCCCATCGGCATCATTCCGATCGACTCCATCTTTTCTCCCGTGACCCGCGTCCGCTATGGCGTGGAGAACACCCGCGTAGGCCAAAAGACGGACTATGATAAGCTCAACCTCGAAATCTGGACCGACGGACGCATCAGCCCACATGATGCCCTGACGCAAGCCAGCGCCATCCTGCGCAAGCACCTCGACGTCTTCGTTTCCTATGATGATAACCAAATCGAATTCGAAGCCGCCCCCGAAGCGCAAACCGAAGAGAACTCCGAACTCCGGAAGCTCCTCAACATGAGCGTCAACGAAATCGAACTCTCCGTCCGGGCCGCCAACTGCTTGAACAACGCCAACATCACCAGCGTCGGCCAACTGACCATGAAGTCCGAGGCGGAAATGCTGAAGTATCGCAACTTCGGCAAGAAATCCCTCAACGAGATCAAGGACAAACTCAGCGAACTGGGCCTCAACCTCGGCATGAAATTCGATCACGGCTTGCTCGAACCCTTCGGTGGTGGCTCCGCTCGCACGGGTATTTCCGCCTTCAGCTACTACAAAGAAGAAGAAGAAAAAGGCGGCGGCTTAGCCGACCTCATCAATCAAAACCTTGACGGTGACGGAGACGACGACTAGAATCCGCGCCCCGTTCCCCCTCTCCATTTCAAAATCCAACTCCCTAAAATCCCATGAGACACGGTCGTAAGACAGTCAAACTCCAACGCCGGGGCGATCATCGTGACGCCCTCCTTTCTAACCTCGTCGTTAGCCTGATCGAGCACAAACAAATCAAGACCACTTTAGCGAAAGCCAAGGCGATCCGCCCATTTGCAGAAAAAATGGTGACACTCGGCAAGCGCGGTGACGTGCAGGCCCGCCGCCTCGTCAAAGGCTACCTCCACAGCGATGAAGCCGTGAAAGAACTCTTTGCCGTCATCGCTCCCGGTTCTGCCACCCGCCAAGGCGGCTACACCCGCATCACCAAGCTAGGCCAACGCCAAACCGACAGCGCCCCCATGGCGTTCATCGAGTGGGTGGACCAAGCCGCTGCCGTAGTCCCACCCGCTGCTGCCGCCGAGGAAGTCCCTGCCGCATAAAGCGGGCGGAATCCCGCATCCCTCAACATCCCCAAAGGGCGACTGGACACAGTCGCCCTTTTTGCGATGAGTCCGCTAGCCAAAAATCCGACCAGCCCGCTGGACTAGGCGTCTTGAAAAATAACACCGCCCCGCAGCCTCACGGTAAGAACCTGCCAGAGGCCACCCTCATCCCCGCACTCATCCCCGCACTCATCGCCAGCAGCGAGCAGCGCGTGGCCCACATGTTGGAGACGGCAGCCCGCCCCGCGTCAAGCCATCCCCTGCCCGCAACTGAGCGCCAGTGCATCCGGTGTTCATCCCGAAACCCGATGGGTCGCAACGCCCCCTCGGCGGGC
>JAYVOP010000203.1:0-1512 GCA_043757865.1 Verrucomicrobiales bacterium
CGTGGGTTTTCTTTATCTGGGGATGCTGTTCCAGTTGGTGAGTGTGAAAGCACACGTCTCCTGGAGCGGCCACTTCTGCGGGTTCCTAGGCGGTGTGGGCCTGGCCTGGGCGATGTTTAATGGCACTCGGGTGAAGGAGGCCGCCGCAGATTTGGAGGAGGGTAACTGAATCCTGCTAAGCCTCGGCAGGATCTGCCCTAGCGCTCGGCATTGCCTGTGGCTGATCCAAGCTCTCAGGATGGGGCGCGTCTAGCCCATCGCGCAGCATCCGCAGTTCTGCCCGGACGCGCAGGGATTCCTCGTCATCCGTGAATTCGCTGGGCAGGAATTCGATGGTGGGAATGGCGTTTTGCAGCCAGTGCAACCACATGCCACCTGCGGCAAACTCCTCTGGCCCTGCGCTGGCTGGCTGATCCAAGGCCGCTAGCACGCGGGCGTCCTTGACCCGTTCGACGATTTCTGGAGCCTTGGCGAGACATTGGCGCAGAATGGTGCGCGCTTGCAACGGGGCGGCGGCTAAATGCACAAAGCCATCCCCTGTTTTCTGCAAGTCCTCGCCTGTGGCCACCAGCTTTTCTAAGTGTGTGAGGACGGTGGCACCGTTCTGTTTCTTGAGCTTCGGCAACTGCTCGGCTAGGAAGCCTTCCACTTGGTTCAGCCACAGTTGCACTTCCCGCGCCCAATGCTCATGCCGCAGCGCGCGGTAGCGAGCCTCATGCGTCTGCAAGGCCGCCTGAATCAAGGCCCAACGCTGCATGGAGCGCTCCGTCGAATGATCTGCGGACTCCGTGGCTAGCAACTCCCGTAAATGTTGCGCGTCATGGAGGATGCCGTCCATGCGCGCCTGCATCGAGTCGAAAAGCTGATGCGGCAGCCGCTGGTCCAGCACGGGGGTGACAAAGCTGCGGTTCCATCCCCAAATCACCCCACCGAGGCCCGCGATTGCTAGCAGAACCCAGAATCTCTCTGGTCCCATGGCCAGCGCAACAAGACTAAACATGAAACAACAACTAAGGATGATGGCAGTCCCCAGGTGTTCATAGCGCTGGCCTGCGGGCGGCTGGTCATGCCAGATGTGCGCTGGCCCGGGCAGCGGCACTTGTCCACAGTTCTGACAGGCGGTCGCGCGCGGCTTACGCCGCTGGGCGCGCATCCAATAATTACAGTTAGAGCAGTAGGGCATGTGGCAGGGATGAAACGCCTAACGCGGAATGACCACCCGCCCAACTCCAAGCTCCGCAGTGGCATGCCCCACGGGCAGGCCCGTAATCCGCAAGAAGCGGAGCGTGCAGAGCGAGAAAGAGGAGGTGACGGTGCATGTAGAGCGGGAAGCAGTGGACGGGGATCGGTGCACGCGGCCAGGGCGCTTTGCAAGGTGTTAGCGTAGATCGGCATTTTAAATGAAACGGAATCCAGCAGAATCCCCGGCCTCCTAACCCCCATAGGAGAAAATCTTAACTTTCTCGCCTAAACTGATGGACAAACCTGGGGACATTCAGTAAAGCCATGCCC
>JAYVOP010000204.1:0-1509 GCA_043757865.1 Verrucomicrobiales bacterium
GATGCGCATCCTGGCCACGTTAGAGTATCCCAGCAGTGGGCGCGTCTCCGTGCTAGGGCACAACGTCGTCCTGCACCCGGCGGAGGTGCGACGGAGCATCGGCTGGGTGCCGGATAGCTTCGGCACTTACGATAACATGACCGTGCTGGAGTATCTGGACTTCTATGCGCGGGCGCTGGATTTCAAAGGCGCGGAGCGCGTGGAGCGCATCGCAGAGGTGATGGAATTCACGGACCTAGGCGGGCTGCGGGACCGGATGATTAACAAACTGTCCAAAGGCCAAAGCCAGCGCCTCTGCCTGGGCCGCGCGCTGCTGCATGACCCCCAAGTGCTGCTGATGGACGAGCCCGCCGCCGGCCTGGACCCCAAGGCCCGCGTGGAGTTAAAGCAACTGATCCGCATCCTGGCGGAGGAGGGCAAGACGATCCTCATTTCCAGCCACATCCTCAGTGAGTTAGGGGAGATGTGTGACACCCTCCTCTTCGTGGACCGGGGCAAGCTAGTCCACCACGGCACCGCCGCCGCCCTGCAACAAGGCACCGCCGAGGTGGCGCTCTACGATGTGCGCCTCTCCACCAGCCCGGAGAAACTGCTGGAATGGGCGCTGCTGAATCCCCACGTTAGAGTCACCCAAGAGCGCAAATATGGCGCACGCATCGAAATCGATAGTCTGGAGCACGATCTCATCGCCAGCGTGCTCCGCCGCATGGTCACGGACGGCCTGCCCGTGATCGAATTCCACCGTGAGGAACGGAACCTGGAAGACGCCTTCATCGACATGCTGGGCACCCTGGACCGCCAATCCGCCCCGCCCCCGCTCCCACCGTCGTAGCGCGATGGAGCGCTGCGGAAGGTTTCGCCACTTGGGACCGGGAGTAACCCTCTAGTGATGCCGCTGGCATCCCCGATCCCCCCAAACCGTAAATGACCGAGTAGAGGTAAGCAGACTTGCCCACGTCGTCCGCACCCCTGCCCGCGTCGTCCGCACCCCTGCCCACGTCGTCCGCAAGTCTGCCCACACCGAGGGCAAGCCGGGGATCTCCCATTTCATGGGAAGAACTAAGGTGGAGCGAGGCTGCTGCCGAGCTTCGGGGTGCAGGAAATGCGGCTGCGCCCTGGGGCTCTATTTCACCTGCCACGCCTCATCGAAGAAATCCGCCGCCACGATCTGGCCCGGGGTGCGGGAGTTCGGCGGGGTGTCGATGTTGATGATGCTCCAGTCTGGGAGCTTGGGCGTTTGGCGGGCGTTGTTCAGGTAATCGTATTCCCGGAAAGTGAAGCCGCTGTTGAGCACCACATATTTCCCCGCCGCTAAGGGGTTCGGATAAATGAGGATGGGCACGTGGTGCGCGCTGGGATAGGCCTGCTGCTTCACTTTCAACTCCGTGCTGGTCCACGCGATGGGTAGTTTAGCGGCTAGTTTCTTCAGCACCGCATTACTGCTAGGATCCCCCCAGAGGATGAGGTGGCTGCGCTGCATATCCGCCTCCGTGATGGCGGTGTCGTCTT
>JAYVOP010000205.1:0-1503 GCA_043757865.1 Verrucomicrobiales bacterium
TCATAGCGCAGATCATCCCTGCACATGTTCCCGCTAGGATCCCGACGGTTCCCGCCCAGGAATTCCTCAAAGATGCCACCACCGCCGCCTGCGGCCACCAAACACTTGGCGGAAGAAATCAAATGGATCTATGGTGGCTGCCTGCGCTGCCGCCCCCGCTCCAAAGCAAAACGCCGAGCCTGTGAGGGGCTCGGCGTTTGCCATAAGAGGATTTGGGGGCGAGCTTAACGCTTGGAGAACTGGAAGCGTTTGCGGGCACCGGGTTGGCCGGATTTCTTCCGCTCTTTGGCGCGGCCATCACGGGTCATGAAGCCTTCCGCTTTGAGGGCGGGGCGGAATTCCGGGTCGATCTCCACTAAGGCGCGGGAGATGGCGAGGCGGGTGGCCCCGGCTTGGCCGCTGAGGCCGCCGCCTTTGGCTTTCACGTCCACATCATACTTGTTGGCATTGCCAGTCACTTGGAAGGCGCTGCGCACGGTGATCTGGTGCGTGGGGGTGGGGAAATATTCTTCGAGGCTGCGCCCGTTGATGGTGATGTTGCCTTCACCTGGGGTGAGGCGGGCACGGACGGCGGCGGTTTTGCGGCGTCCGGTAGCTGCGGTAATGGTGGCCATAAATTAAGGTGGTTAGTGCGGGAAAAATTAGAAGGCGTAGGCGGCGGGCTCTTGCGCGGTGTGAGGATGCTCCGCGTTACGATAGACGCGGAGTTTGCTGAAGATGTCCCGGCCTAGGCTGTTGTGGGGGATCATGCCTTCGACGGCATCATAGACCATTTTATCAGCCTTGCCAGCCGCCCGCATGGCCTTGGGGGTGGTCTCGTGGTGGCCACCGACGTAGCCAGTGAACCAATGGTATTTCTTACCCACTTCTTTCTTCCCCGTCAGCACGACTTGATCCGCATTGATGATGACGACGAAGTCTCCGGCATCCATGTTCGGGGTGAAAATGGGTTTACCCTTACCGCGCAGGAGGTTGGCGGCGTGAACAGCAACGTCTCCCAACACGCGGTTGGCAGCGTCGATCACATACCACTTACGTTGCATGTCTTGGGCTTTGGCGGAAAAGGTTTTCATTCGAGGGGGGAGGAGGGGGTGTTGAGGCTAAAATGTTAAGGGAAATCGGGAGCGGGGATCGTAGAGGGCCGAGCAGGGGTGTCAAACAGATTTCCCGATCCGCTAGATCAGGGGCTGTGCGCGAGGCCGTGTTAAGGAACTTTCCCGCAGGGGAGCGCTGCCTGTAAGTGGACTAGCGGGGGAGTGCAAGGAGCTTTCTCAGGATTTTCTCCATTACGGAGCGTGGGCTTTAGTCCGCCAGTCTTGAGAGCGCGGCATGGCGGGTGCGGAAATACGGGCGGACTAAGGTCCGCGCTCCGGGCGGCACTCCTCTGCGCTTACTTGGGACGCTCCAGCTTTTCCACTTGGCGCTCCAGGGCCTCGGCCCGCTGGGTGAGGGATTCTACTTTTTTCCAGGCGGCTTGGGTTTGGGTGGGCGCATCCGCAGAGG
>JAYVOP010000206.1:0-20794 GCA_043757865.1 Verrucomicrobiales bacterium
CTATTGGCATGACTTCGGCCACGTGCAGCGGAAGCATAATCTTGGCCTGCTAGACCACGGAGAATGGCTGGCCCGCATGGAGCCATATCTGCTCGGCTGCCATTTCCACGATGTCATCTGGCCGCACCAAGACCACCGCGTGCCCTTCCAAGGGACGGTGGATTTCAATGCCCTCCTGCCCCTAGTGCGTCCGGAATTACCCGTCGTCTGGGAACTCGGCTCCCGCCGGAAAAAGGAAGACATCCTAGCCGCCGTGCCCCGGTGGAAACGGAAGTTCGCACTGTGGGTGTAAGTGCCTGAACGCGGGGTGCCGGGTTCTGGAGTTGACGGACGGGGGCAGTTAGCGCTGGATCGGGGACTATTTTTAATAAATCCATGATTGATCCCCCCGAACTCATCAGCACGGCCATGCAGGCCACAGCTACGATCCGCTTTCTCATTCCCCGTGAGGAAATTCAGCACGTGATGGGCCCCGCTATAGCCGAGGTGCTGGAGGCGGTGTCCGCTCAGGGGATCGGCCCCTGCGGTGCGGTATTCTCACGGCATTTCACCATGCAGCCGGAGACGTTTGATTTTGAGGTCGGCGTGCCCGTGAGTAGTCCGGTGCGGCCTGTGGGACGCGTGGTGGTGAGTGATCTGCCAGCCGTGGCCAGCGCTGCGCGGACGAATTACCGGGGGCCGTATGAAGGCCTGGGCGCGGGCTGGGAGGCGTTCATGGAATGGATTATTTCCCAAGGCCACACCCCGACTCCAAGCCTATGGGAGCACTACCGCACGGGGCCAGAATCCAGCCCAGATCCCCAGACATGGACCACGGAACTGGTTCGGCCACTGCTTTCCTAACCCCTAACCCCTGCATCACCCCCTAACCCCACATCACCATGGCCCGCGTCAGCACCTATCTTAATTTCCCTCGCAACACCGAGGACGCCTTCAATTTTTACAAACAAGTCTTCCAGAGCGAGTTCTGCGCCCCCATCGCCCGCATGGGGGACGGCGGCTGTGATCCTACCCAGCCTATGCGCGAGGAGGATAAAAAGTTAGTGATGCACGTGGCTCTGCCCATCCTGGGTGGCCATGTGCTCATGGGCACGGATGCCCCGGAGAGTATGGGTTTCACGTGTCGGCAGGGGAATAATCTCTACCTCAATCTGGAGCCAGACACGCGCCCTGAGACGGATGCGCTCTTTGCCGCGCTAGCCGATGGAGGAAAGGTGGAGATGCCGCTGCAGGTAATGTTCTGGGGCGACTATTTCGGCAGTCTCACGGACCGCTTTGGTGTGCAGTGGATGTTTAATTGCCAGAGCAAGACCTAACGCAGGAAGGAATTGCTGATCCGAATAAACCCCGCCGAGGTCGTGGTGGGAGCGTGGCTGAAAGTAGTGAGGCCCCAGCCCACTAATCCGCCCAGCAGTGCCCCCATGCCCGTGGCCACCGCCCCCGCACACGAGCCCCGCACACGGCCCATGCCCCCAGTCCGCAGCAGCGCCACGATGTGTGCTGGGCGATAGTAAATGGAGAGGAATTCTCCATTCCAATTATGGCCAATTATCTCCGCACGGATCCAGGCCGCTGGGCGACGCGGTGGGGGTTTCTTGAATTGCGTTCTCATAGTAGTAACTGACGACAAAAGTATTTAAGAAAACTTAATTACCTCATCACTATCCCCACTGAGTCGGCATGACAATAAAAATATTCCAGGATAAACGCTGACCGCTTTCACAACTTTCTTACAACCTTCTGACGCCACCCTGACACGCGGTGTGGTAAAGTAGCGCAGAGTGCGGGCACGCTACGGCATGAAGTCGCAGCGGAACCTTAACCTCCACATGAACACATCTTTCTTCACCACCCTCACTCTCACCCTCCTGGCCCTAGCGGCTCCCGCGGCTCAGATCGATCTCACTGCGGCGGTGGCTAAACCCATCTTGCCTGCTGGGGAAAAGCACCTCACGCATCTCAAAGTCGGCCTCACGGGCTTCGCCATCGAACAAAACCCAGAGCGCACGCCCGTGAACCTTAGCATCGTGCTGGACCGCTCCGGCTCTATGGGCGGCCCCAAGCTGGTCCATGCGCGGGAGGCCGCCTGCATGGCGGTGCGCGGACTGGCGGGCACGGACATCGTTTCCGTGATTACCTTCGACGATTCCGTGGACGTCCTGGTGCCCGCCACCAAGGCGTCTGATGCGGCGGCCATCTGTCAGAAAATTTCTAGCATCAAACAGGGCGGTGGCACGGGTCTCTTTGCCGGGGTGAGCAAGGGCGCGGGCGAGCTGCGGAAATTTCTTTCCAAACAATCCGTGAACCGCGTAGTGCTGCTGTCCGACGGCATCGCGAACCAAGGCCCCTCCTCCCCAGCGGAGTTAGGTGAGCTGGGCGGCTCACTCATTAAAGAAGGCATCTCCGTCACCACCATCGGCCTGGGGAGTGGCTATAATGAAGACCTCATGACGCGGCTAGCGGAGAAGAGCGATGGCCGCCATGCCTTCGTAGAGCAGCCAGAGCAACTAGCGGCTATTTTCCAAGATGAGATCGGTAGCGTCAACGCCGTGGTGGCCCAGAAAGTGAAGATCGACATCCTCTGCGATCCTGGTGTGAAACCCGTCCGAGTGCTCGGCCGGGAAGCCACCATCACGGGACAAAAGGTGTCTCTGCAGTTGAATCAAATCTACAGCAAAGAGGAGAAATACCTTATCCTGGAAATCGAAGTGCCTGCCACTGCCGCCGAAGTGCATCGGGATCTAGCGCGCGTGGAAGTCAGCTATGATAACCTTTCCACCCACGCCCAAGATCACCTGACGAGCACCGTAGCCGTCAGCTTCTCTAACGATCCGCAAGCGGTGGAAAAGGCCTTGAACAAAGCCGTGCTGGTGGCCGCCGTGCAACAGATCGGCGTGGCCAATAACGAAAAAGCTCTAGCCCTCTGGGATGCCGGGAAAAAGGAAGAAGCCAAGGCGGCTCTAACGAGCAATTCCTCTGAATTAGGCTCCTGGGCCGCCAAGTTGGATGCTCCGTCCCTTTGGATGGCGTGCAGCAATAACGCCGGGGACATCAAAAACCTAGAAACGGATGCTAACGCCGCGCGCAAAGTCATGAAAGACACCGCCTACAGTCAAAAAACTTCCCAAGGCACCGACGAAAGCAAAGCCCAAGCCCGCCGCACCAAGCCGTAACTCCCCCCCACCATTTGAGACCCACCTTCATCCTCCCGCTGATGCTGCTAGTCATGCTGCCACTAGCAGGGTTGGCGTGGCTGGGTGCCAGAGTGGTGCAGGGGGAGCGGGCGCGCCTGCGGGAGAGTCTGACTCAGGTGATGCAACAACGCACAGCAGATGTGACCGAGCACCTCGCGCAATTCATTGCCACCGAGGAACGGGAGCTGAATCGAGCCCTAGAGGCTGGTAAACAGGCTCCCAGTGCCGCTGCGCTGCGGGAAATTTCCCAGAGTGAACGGCTCGTTTCCCAGTTCTTCCTCATCAATCCCCAAGGTGTCCGCGTGCATCCGCCACTGGACCTCTCCTTGCAATCTAACGAGGAAGCGGCCTTCCTCCAACGCACGGAAAGCTTGTGGAATGGCGGCACGCGGCTGGTAACATTCACGGAGGCGGGCCCTGCGCCCAGCCAAGGCTGGCACGTCTGGTATCATGGCAATGGCGCGCGTTACTTGTTCTGGAACCGCCATCCGGCGGGGCAAATCCTGGGCGTAGAAGTGGCCGCTCCGGCATTCCTAGCCGACCTCATCACGCAAATGCCGAGCACCCAAGACCACGGAGCGGCCTTCGACCTCACGGATGCCCAAGGCCGCTCCCTTTACCGATGGGGCACGGTGGCAGAGCCCGCGCAGGCTGTCAGTGTGGACCTAACGCTACCTCTAGAAGGCTGGAAACTCCGCTGCACCATGCCCGATGTGGTGGCTAGCAGCGAGCAGACGTGTCGGCTGAATCTGCTCTGGGGCTTGGGTGCCAGCGGCATCGTGATGGCGCTGAGCGCGCTCTATTTATATCGGGAAAGCATGCTCAGCGTGCGATTGGCTGGACAGCGCGTGAGCTTTGTCAATCAAGTCTCTCACGAACTCAAAACGCCCCTCACCAATATTTCGCTCTATGCCGAACTAGCCGCGCAAAAGCTACCGCTAGAAGCCACCGATGCGCAATCGTGCCTGGACATCGTGACCTCTGAAAGCGCGCGGCTGGGCCGCCTCATCAGCAACGTGCTGACCTTCTCCAAGCACCAACGCGGCCAAGTGCAGCCGCGCCTAGCCGTGTGCAATGTCGTGGCCTTGCTGCAACGTATCACCGCTCAATTCGCGCCCGCGTTGGCCCACCATGGCCTCATCCTAACCACCGATCTCCCGCCCGCCCTAACGCTCCACACCGATGCGGATCTTCTGGAACAAATCATCGGCAACCTGCTAAGTAACGTGGAGAAATATGCCTCCACGGGCGGCACTGCGCACCTCCGCCTAAGCACCACCGCAAACCATTGCCAGGTCTCCCTAGCGGACCACGGCCCGGGCATTCCAGCCACCCAACGAGAGCGCATCTTCACCCCCTTTGTCCGCCTCAGCGATAAACTGAGCGATGGCACCGCTGGCACTGGCATCGGCCTCAGCATCGCCCGGGAGCTAGCCACCATCCTCGGCGGCACCCTCACTTGCGAGCCACCAGCGGACGCTGGCGCGCGCTTCCTCCTCACCCTGCCCATGCCATGACGATTCTCATAGCCGAAGACGATCCGCTCACCCGCCGTGGGTTAGTAGAAGTATTTACCAACGAAGGGTGGCGCACCCTGGCGGCAGCGGATGGTGAGGAAGCGCTGAACCTCTTTCACCAACAAGCCCCGGATGCCGTCTGCTTGGACATCATGATGCCCAAACGCAATGGCTACGATGTCTGCCGCGCCATCCGCAAGGCGGATGCACAGGTGCCCATCCTGTTTCTCAGCGCTAAGTCTGAGGAGATCGATACCGTGTTAGGCTTGGAACTGGGCGCGGATGATTTCATCGTCAAACCGTTCGGGGTGCAGGCGCTGTTGGCGCGCGTGCGGGCCATCACGCGACGTTGTTTCCAACGCCAATCCAACCACCCAGGCCGGGAATCGTTCACCATGGCCGATCTGAAAATCTGCCCTCTGGAACTCCGCGCGTGGCGCGGAGAAACCAGCGTGGACCTCAGCCTACGGGATCTCAAGATCCTGGCGCTACTCCATCGGCAACGCGGCAAAGCCGTCACCCGCGAGCAACTCTTCGACGAATGCTGGGGCCTAGAATATTACCCTAACAGCCGCACGCTGGACCAACACATTTCCCAACTCCGCAAACGCATCGAGCTAGATCCCGCCCATCCGCAGCTCATTCGCACGATCCATGGCATCGGGTATCGGTTTGAATGAGAGGGGGTGGGTAGTGAAATTTGCAGTGGAAAGCGTGGAAATCCTGGCGGACTAAAGTCAGCGCTCCGGCATCCCATCCACTCACACCTCACATCCTATGTTTAAAAAGATTCTCCTCGTCCTAACGGCTATCATTGGCCTGCTCCTCATCGTGGCTGCATTCAAATCACCAGACTTCCGCGTGCAACGCAGCGCCACCCTAGCAGCTCCGCCAGCCGCGTTATTCGAGTATGTGAACAACCACCGGAAATTCAACGAATGGAATCCATTTATGAAAATGGACCCCGCCGCCAAGAATGTTTACACTGGCCCTGAGTCCGGCGTGGGAGCCATGGCCAGTTGGGAAGGAAAGGCCACAGGTAAAGGCTCCTGCACCATCACGGAGAGTAAGCCGCATGAACTCATCCGCATGAAAATGGATTGGCTAGAGCCTTTGGAAGGCACGAGCACCGTGGAGTTCACTTTCGTTCCCCAAGGAGACCAAACGACCGTGACCTGGGCAATGTATGGCTCCAATAAATTCGTGGGCCGACTGATGAGCATTTTCATGGATTGCGATACCATGTGCGGACCACCGTTCGAACAAGGCCTAGCGGATCTGGGTAAGCTGGCAGCGGTTCACTAGCCGCATGGTGTGGCCTGGAGTGGGGACAGAAAAGGTTTTGGAATCTTCCCTTTTCACTTCGCAAACTCCCCCACTGCAAGCGACTGACCAGATTCCCTGCTTGCGGAGGAAATGGGCTTGTGCTCGGCCCCACGCTTCATTGATTGGCGCGGTAAAATTTTCCCCTCACCCGCTCATCCCCTAACTCTCCATTTTCGCCCCATGAAATCCCTCCTGCTCCTCACCCTTACCGCCACCGCCCTCCACGCCGCCGACTGGCCAGAATGGTCCGGCACCGCTGGCCGCAACATGGTCTCCACGGAGAAAAATCTCCCCAGCGATTTCTCTCCTGGCAAGAAAATCAAGGGCACGGACGATATCGACATGGCCACTACCAAGCACTGTAATTGGGTGGCCAAGTTAGGCTCGCAAACTTACGGCACGCCGGTGGTGAGCGGTGGCAAGATCCTCATCGGCACTAACAACGATTCCCCGCGTGACAAAAGCAAAGTGGGCGACCGTGGCATCCTGATGTGCCTAGAAGAGAAGACCGGAAAATTTCTCTGGCAACTAGCGGTGCCCAAGCTAGCCGCTGGTAAAGTCAACGACTGGGAACTGCTCGGCATCTGCGCCAGTGCCCACATTGAAGGCGACAAAGCCTACATCGTCACCAATCAATGTGAAGTGGTAGCCCTAGACATGAACGGCCAAGCCAATGGCAATGACGGCTTCAAAGACGAGGCCAAATATCTCACCCCGCCCCCCGCCCCTAACTCTCCTCCAAACCCACCCGCCGAGGTCACCCCCGCGGATGCGGACATCCTCTGGCGTTATTCCATGCGGGATGAACTCGGCGTCTTTCCCCATAACATGACCAGCAGCAGCCCGGTCATCGTGGGAGATAAAATCTACGTCACCACCAGCAATGGCGTGGACTGGACGCACACCAACATTCCGAATACCCAAGCCCCTAGCTTTATCACCCTGGATAAAAAGACTGGCAAATATGTGGCGGAAGAAGGCAGCAAGATCAGCACCCGCATCCTCCACTGCTCCTGGTCCAGCCCCGCCTATGGCGACATCGGCGGCACCCCTAGCATCATCTTTGCCGCCGGGGACGGCTGGTGCTACGGCTTCGGCACGGGCGTGAAGAAGGAGGACGACGATGTTTCCCTCATGGAAGAACTCTGGCGCTACGATGCCAATCCTCATGAATACCGCTTCGATCAAAGCGAACAAAAGCGTAAATACGCCACCTCCGAAGGCCCCAGCGAGATCATTTCCACTCCTGTAATCTACAAGAACCGCGTCTATGTCGGCATCGGCCAAGACCCGGAACATGGCGAGGGCGTAGGCATGTTGAGCTGTATCGACGCCACCAAACGGGGCGACATCACCAAAGGCGGAGCGCTCTGGACCTACAAAGAAATTGGCCGCAGCATCAGCACCGTCAGCATTGCCGATGGCCTGCTCTACATTGCCGAATACGCTGGCATGGTCCATTGCCTAGACGCTGAGACGGGTAAGAAATATTGGACCTACGACACCAAAGGCCACATCTGGGGCAGCACTCTCCTAGCCGATGGCAAAATCTACCTCGGCAATGAAGAAGGCGAACTCACCATCCTAGCCGCTGGCAAAGAAATGAAGAAACTGGCCTTCATCGATTTCCCCAGCCCCATCCTCTGCAGCAGCGTAGCCGCCAACGGCCAACTCCTCATCAGCACGCAGACGCATCTCTATAGCTTCGGTGGGAAGTAAGGGCCGAGCCGCCCCGGCTCTTTAGGTGGGAGGAGCGCCCTCGCTCCTTCTCAAAATTTCCTGGCTCAATTAGGTGATTGCAAAAAAGCCACGCGAGCGCTACCGCGCTGGCTTGCCTGCCTTCTGCCGCAGCACTTGTTTCCCCTCCATGTCTGTCCATTATTTTCTCTGCGAGAATTGCCAAACGAAATACCAGCACGATGCCGCGCTGGTCGGGCAGGCGATCCGTTGTAAGATGTGTGGGTATGTGTTCCGGGTGCCTGCGGAGGTGGAGGTGGATCTGCGGGAGGTGCATCGGGGAACGGGGCGGTGGTTCCTCCAATTTCCGAATGGCAAGCAGTTCGGCCCGGTGGTGAAGGACATGCTAGCAGAATGGGTGCATGAGGGGCGGGCGGATGGGGAGAGCTGGATCTATGAGGAGGGGACCCATGAGTGGCATCCGCTGAAAGAGGTTTTCCCAGAGTTAGTGAAGCAGATCAGCGAGGCTCCGCTGGATCCGTATGCCCCGGAGCCGCTGACGGTGACGCGGATTCCTGCGGCAGGGCTGCTCGGGTATTTTCAAGATGAGTTTGCGGAAATGCCGCCGCATGAACAGGAGGCGCATCATCGCGTGATTCAGATAGTGGAACGGGAATGCCTGCGGACCATGGGGGTGCTGAAGCTGCTAGGGCAACGAACCTTGCGGATGGGGGAGCTGGTGGTCTTTGGGGAAAGCGCGCGGCTGCCCGAGGAGGCACGGCCAGAATCGTTGACGGTCTTTGCGCTGCGGAATCAGACGGCGGAATTTTATCTGGTAGTGCCGTGGTCTCGGCTGGGTCGGCTGCCGCATGAGTTCGTCTCCATTTTACCAGGGCGGCTGCCGTCCTCCATGGCGCTGCGACGGAAGGGGGAAGCGGGCTTTGCGGGAGGGCAATGGGTGGGCATTTCCGGCACGGAAGCGGATGTGCTAGCCATAGCGGCCCGGCGGAGTCAGGAGGATCTGGCTAAGGGCGTGCAGTGGCAGTGGTTTAGCGCGGGGGGGGATTTCACCATGACGCTGGTCTGGTGCCTGCAAGCGATCCCGCTGGGTGATGAAAAGTATGCACATCTGATGCAGTCCGCGATGATGGGCCCAGGCGGGCAGGACTTCGGGCTGCTGTGGTATCTGGAACGACAGGCCGCGTTTTATCGTTTTAGCCGTCGCTTGAGTTTGCCGCAGGATCACGAGACGCATTTCCTGTTTTCCACCTCCGCAGGCCAACTCCTAGCCACTCTATCAGAGCGCCCGGCGGATGATGAACCTCTTTCTAATTAATCCTGAAACACCTCTCCCTCTATGAATAAAGCAACCTTCTGGCAAGGCCTCCGCCCCACCGCCCAAGCCGCCGTGGACCAACGAGACTACACCAAGCCCCCCCTGGCGGAGAGGCTGGCCACGGTGGGAGTGGAGGCTCGGGAGATCGTGGGCCAGGATCTAGGCGCAGCGGGCATTCCCGGCGTGGTGGTCTATGGGCGGAATGTCTATGCGCAGCCGCATCGGGGATTCTTTGGGGAATTTGCTAGAGAAACAGATGGGCCGCTGCACCAGATCCAAATGTGGCCGAAACAATGGGCCACCGCCCGCATGTTCGGCGGCACCGCCAAGGGATTCCACATTCACCCACCGTATCTTCCTGAGGGCCAGGAGCCCGTGGCGTGGTTTCAGAAACTTTTCGTAGAGGAGCCGACCAACTACGCCCTGCGGCCCTATGACCAAGAGCAGTGGGACGCCATGTTCTTTGTCCAAGGCATAGCCGAAATGATCCTCGTGGACGAACGCCCTGGCCTGGACCGCCGGGTGATGCGCTTTATGATCTACGGAGATGACCTCCCGGGCCCGAACAACGTCGGCGTGGTGATCCCGGCGGGCGTGGCTCATGCCATCCGCTGCGGCAGCACTAGTGATCTCATCATGGTCTATGGCACCAGCACCACCTACATTCCTGCGAATGAAGGCCGGATCGCCCACAGCGTGGAGTCCGCTCCCCTGCCCACCGTCTGGCAGGACTATCTTTCCGGCCTCTAAACCAACCCTAACGATGGCCGATGCTCCACAGACCGATTGGGATTACCCGGCGTATGACCGCACGGTGATCGATCATGTCTGGAGCCTCGCCCAGGAGGTGTCGGGAAATGATGCCGGGCTCTGGCGCAAGGATGAGTTCGGAGCCTGGATGCACCGCCTTGAATACGGAAACCGCCGAAGCCAGTTCGGATGGGAAATCTATGATCCCAACATTTCCGGCAGCAGCTTCGGCCTCCGCACGCTGCGTCCCATGCAGTGGCAAAACTATCAGGACCAAATCGCGTTTGTCGAATCCCCCAAGATCTCTGCTGACGGCCTGAGAAATGCTCGACGCTTGCTCTGAGGCTCTGCGTAGCCCTCCTCAGGAGGTCTTGCTAGCGCTTAACGGGTGGATATTGATATGGCGCTGCTAATATCTTATAAGTGTTAATATTATCACCTTTACACCCTTCGGACAATAAAAATTACAAAATTTACGGAAATAATATTGACGTTTAGATTATGGGGATTATAGTTTTTACATCCGCTCTGAAAATGGGCACCAAATAAAAACCAAAAACCAGAAAAAAACATAAAATGAAATTCAATCAAATCCAAACCCGTCTCGCCAAACAAGCCAAAGCTGGATTCAGCTTAGTCGAATTGCTCGTCGTGATTGCCGTCATCGGCATCTTGGCCGCCATTGCGATCCCTGCGCTGTCCAACGTGTTCGAAAGCTCCACGAAAGCCAAGAACCAACGGAACATGCAGATGATCGTCGGTATGTATAATGCCGCTCGTGCTGCTGGTGCGACCACGACCTCCCTGGGCGTGAACAGCGATCCCGGTGGTGCGTATGAAGCCGTCCGTGCGGTGGCTGCTGCGCTCTCTTCCAGCTCGGCTACGCCTGTGACGGGTTCCGGTCCATTCGCGACCACGACCTTCACGGTGTCCCAATTGAGTGATTCTGACATCTCCAATGCCGCAGCTTACTCCACTTGGAGCAACACCAACAAGCAACTCGGCTACAATGCGGCTGACACCGCTGCGGTCGCTGCTGGTGCCAACTAAGCTAGGCCCCTCGAGTTTCTCGATCTAATGCGAGCCCCTTCTGCTTCGGCAGGAGGGGCTTCTTGCATGTCCGCGCAGCTCTTCTGCGTGCTGCTGCTTGCGTAATCCACCATTCCAGCGCACTGGATCAGCCATGTCCACCAAACCGCTAACTCTGCTGCGCGAACGCCTGCGGTATCTCCTTAACATCGCAGGGCCCGCCACCACGGCGGTCCTCGGGGCCTTGCTAGTATTGGCCATAGCCGCGCTCGTTTGGCTTGTAATCACAGGCGGCCCTTGGGAAAATGCCCTCCAGCGCAAGCTCGCCCGCGGTAGCTCCCTGCAATGGCGGGAATGGCGGCAACTTGGGATCGGCTGGGGGCTCGTCGGCTTTGTGACGTTGGCCACCGGGGTTCTCCTCAGCGCCCGCTGGTGGATTACCCCGTGCCGCAGCGTTTTCGCTGAACAGATCCGCCCAAGCCTGTCCCTGCGGGCCCGGCAACTCTATCTCCTCGCGCTGCTCCTCACAGCGGCCGCCACTTGGATGATGCGGGCTCCACGGCTCACGCACAGTTTCTGGAATGATGAGGAAATGGCCTTTCGGAAATATGTCTGGGGGGAAACTAAGGTTCTGCCAGACGGCTCACTCCATTTCCAACCAGCCACCTGGGGCGAGGCCCTCTTTGATAACAAGAAAGCCAATAACCAGATCGGAGCCACCCTGGAGACCCGCCTCGGCTTGGCCCTTTTCAACCATCCGGATGCCGCCGCGCCTCCGGGACTGCCCGCCTTTCAAGAGTCCGCCGCGCGCTCCCTGGCCTTTCTCAGCAGTGGGCTCAGCGTGCTGGCGTTAGGTTGGCTCGGCTGGTTACTGGGGGTGCCCCGGATTGGGCTGGCAGCGGCATGGTTAATGGCGCTTTCCCCGTGGCATGTGCGCTATTCCGTGGAGATCCGTGGTTACTCCACACTGCTCCTCATGCTGTGCGTTGCGCTGGGCAGCTTACTGAGAGCCTTGGAAACAGGACGTTGGCGTTGGTGGCTCGCCTTTGCGGCGGCTCAAGCGTGGTATTTACTCTGCTTTGCGGGTGCGTTGTATGTCGCAGTGGTGATGAATACCATCGTATTGTTATGTATCTGGCGCAGTGCGCAAGATAGCCGCTCCAATACCTTACGCTGGCTGGTGGCCAGCACCTTTTCCCTCCTCCCGCTGGCCCTCCTGCTGGTGCCCGCACTGCTCCAGATCATGGCCTACGTAGCGGTGGAGAAACAACGCGGCCCAGCCCCCGCGCTGGGGCTGGATTTCCTCCAGGATCTCTGGTCCCACTTGACCATTGGCATGTCGCAGGACCAGGACGTGGGGTGGAGCCACGGCACCAATGTCCTGAGCCTCATCTCCCAATCCCCATGGATGGGTCCGTGGCTCTGCTGGCTGCTCCCCGTGGCCGCCGGGCTCGGCATCGCTGGGATGCTATGGAAAGATTGGCGCTCCCGCTTGGTGGCCGTTCCGCTGCTCATCGGAGCATTGCTAGCCACCCTTCATGCCATCATTTCTCACGGTCCCTTTATGACGTGGTATCTCGTGTATCTGATTCCGCTCTTTAGCCTCGGCCTGCCGTATGCCGCCACGTGGGCACCCCGTGCGCTGCGGGTTTGGCCCTTGGTCGCGGTGGCCATCCTATTTCTCATCACCGCCGATGCCCGCCAGCGCCTCCAGACCACGCCACGCCAGCCCATGCGCGAGGCCGCCCAGAGCGCCCGCCAGGAAAATACCACCACCGTAGGCACCGATCCCCAGCCGCTCACCGCCGTCTTCAGCACCAGTGCCGATCAAATTTTCTCCTACGATCCCCGCGCCATCCTTCTCACCTCCCCCGAGCAACTCACCGCCCTCACCGCCCAAGCCCACACTGAGGCCCGACGCCTAGCCGTTTATTTCTGCAACCGCGATCCCGCTCCCGACAAGCACGCCACCCTCTGCCGAGACCTCGGCACCCTCCTCGATGACCCCACCCACTGGACCCTCCTCCAGCGCCTCCCCGGCCTGGAGCCCCGCTTCAGTTACGAAATCTACCTCCTTAATCCCTAACGTCCGCCATGCCCATGCTCGCCACCCTCCGCAAGCTACCCTTCTTCGCTTGGATCATCGTCGGCCTGCTCCTCGGCCTGTTCACGGGCTACTGCGCCCACCAACGCGCAGGCGATCTTAGCAGCCTCAAAGTCCTCAGCGGCCTCGTCCTCCAGGCCCTCCAACTCCTGGCCACGCCCCTTATTTTCGTAGCCGTCGTCCTCTCCCTCATCCGCGCGCAGATCAACGGACGCAGCGGCTGGAAACTCGGCTGGCTCCTCATCACCAACACCCTAGCCGCCATCATCATCGGCCTCATCGTCGTCAACGTTCTCCAGCCTGGGGCGGACGCGGGACTGCCCCAGCCCACCGCCTCAGATCATGCTCGGCTGGAAGGCAAACGCGAGTTCAATGTGGTCGATGATCTCGTGAAAAAACTCATCCCCAAGAGCATCGCAGCGCCCTTTGTGGAGAACGACATTTTAGCCATCGTCATCCTCGCGTTAGGCACTGGACTCGCCCTGCGGGCCGTGCGCACGAGCCCCGCCCATGCTCCTGGCGTCGCCCAAGTGGAAATGCTGCTAGAAACCGCCTTCCAGATCGTGTTAAAGCTCCTCCACGTCATCTTTCTCTTCGTGCCGCTAGCCGTTTTCTGCGTCGTGGCCGCCGTGGTGGGAAAAGACGGTTTTGGAGCCTTCGCCACCTTTGCCAAATTCGTCCTAGCCGTGTTAGTGGCGCTCGGTCTGCAAGGTGCCTTTTACCTCACCCGCTTACGCCTCGGCTCCTGGGTGCGGCCTGGGCACTTCCTGCGCGGAGCCCTGGATGCTCTCACCATGGCCTTCTCCACTGCCAGCTCTACCGCCACCTTGCCCGTCACCTATGCCTGTGCGGTGGAAAAGATCGGCCTGCGGGATGAGAATGCCCGCCTGGGCACCATGGTCGGCGGGAACCTCAACAACGACGGCACCGCCCTCTACGAAGCCATGGCCGCCCTCTTCATCGCCCAAGCCATCGGACTCCATTTACCGTTAGGCCAACAACTCCTCATCGTCTTCATGGCCGTCATCGCCAGCGTCGGAGCCGCTGGCATCCCCGAGGCTGGACTCGTTACCATGATGGCCGTCTTCAGTGCCGTGAAGCTTCCCCTGGATTACATCCCGCTCCTCCTCACCGTAGATTGGTTCCTTGATCGTTGCCGCACCGCCATGAACGTCATGGGAGACCTCACCGTTGCCAGCTTACTGGACGGCAAAACCCAGGCCCATAAACGATCTGACTAGCGTTGGGGGAACCGCTTTATGCGTTAATCTGTCCATGATTACCGGGGGCGGCATTTATCGGGCGTAGAGGTCATATAGGCTGCAAAGGGTCTATGGCATAGCTTCCTAGCCGCCGCCGATGCGGGCCACGTCTTTCGCGTTGGCTTCAAAGGCTGCGGTCAGCGCCTCGTCTCCGCTGAGGCCATCGGCCTCGGCTTTGCTGATGGCTTGCAGCACGCGTTTGTAGTCCTTGGGCATGACCTTCACGAACTTGGGGACCATCTCGTCCCAGAGCGCTAGGACCTTGAAGGCCTTTTGGCTTTTGGTTAAATCTGCGTGACGTTTAATCAGCAGGCGGAGTTCCTCGGCCTCGGCAGATTCCAGTTTCTCTAGCGCCACCATTTGCGGATTACAGCGGATCGCGAAATCCCCTTTCTCATCTAAAATGTAGGCGATGCCGCCGCTCATACCTGCGGCAAAATTCCGGCCCGTTTCGCCTAACACCACCACTTTGCCACCAGTCATGTATTCGCAGCCGTGGTCGCCCACGCCTTCTACCACGGTGTTTACGCCGCTATTGCGCACGGCAAATCGCTCGCCTGCTACCCCGCGGATGAAGACCTCTCCGCTGGTGGCACCATAGAGCG
Source organism: Verrucomicrobiales bacterium (assembly GCA_043757865.1). Classification (GTDB taxonomy): domain Bacteria; phylum Verrucomicrobiota; class Verrucomicrobiia; order Verrucomicrobiales; family V1-33; genus JAGNEJ01. The sequence continues at coordinate 14,801 of JAYVOP010000206.1, forward strand.
CCACATTGCCGATGATGATATTTTCCTCAGCGATAAAAGTCGCCTTAGCGTCAGGATATATGATGATGCGCCCGCCGCTCAGCCCCTTGCCCACATAGTCGTTGGCATCGCCTTCCACTGTGATCGTGACGCCCTTTGGCATGAATGCACCGATACTCTGGCCCGCACTGCCTTTGAAATTCAGCTTCACAGTATCCTCTGGTAATCCATGCCAATGACGCTTCGTGATTTCATTGCCTAAAATGGTGCCTACTACGCGGTTGGTGTTAATGATCGGCAAGTTAACCGTCACGCTCTCGCCCTTTTCAATGGCGGGTGCGCAGAGGTCTAGCAACTTTGTGAGATCCAGTGATTTATCCAATCCATGGTCCTGGATTTCCGTGCAGAAACGGCCCACTTCTGGCCCGACATCGGGCGAGTAGAGCAACTTCGACAGATCAATGCCCTTGGCTTTATAATGATCTACCGCGTGCTTGGCTTCCAGCGCATCTGTGCGACCAATCATTTCATTGATGGTCTTGAATCCAAGCTCAGCCATGAGTTCCCGCACTTCTTGCGCGATGAACTTCATGAAATTCACCGTATGCGCAGGGTCGCCTGTGAAGTTTTTCCGCAGCTCTGGGTTTTGCGTGGCCACGCCGACCGGGCAGGTATTCAGATGGCAAACGCGCATCATAATACATCCTAACGTGACGAGCGGAGCGGTGGCAAAACCGAACTCTTCAGCTCCCAGCAAGGCCGCGATGACTACGTCCTTGCCCGTCTTGAGCTGACCGTCCGTCTCCACGGTGATGCGGGAACGCAGGTTATTCAGCACTAACGTCTGATGCGTTTCGGCTAGTCCTAACTCCCACGGCAAACCCGCGTGCTTGATGGAAGTCTGTGGCGAAGCGCCCGTGCCGCCATCGAAGCCTGAGATCAGCACTACGTCTGCATGGGCTTTGGCCACGCCAGAGGCAATGGTGCCCACGCCGACTTCCGACACTAACTTCACGCAGACACGCGCTGCGCGGTTGGCGTTTTTTAGATCGTGGATCAGCTCGGACAAATCTTCGATGCTGTAAATATCGTGGTGCGGCGGTGGCGAAATCAAGCCGACTCCTGGAGTCGAGTGCCGCACCTTGGCGATCCAAGGATACACTTTCCCGCCTGGCAACTGACCGCCCTCACCCGGCTTGGCTCCTTGGGCCATCTTGATTTGCAGCTCCTTGGCTTGCGTTAGGTAAAGACTCGTCACGCCGAATCGGCCCGATGCTACTTGCTTAATGGCGCTGTTTTTCGAGTCGCCTGCTTCGTTCGTCCAAGTATAGCGTTCTGGGTCTTCGCCACCTTCGCCTGTGTTGGATTTACCACCGATGCGGTTCATGGCAATGGCGAGGCTCTCGTGGGCTTCGCTGGAAATGGAGCCGTAGCTCATGGCCCCGGTTTTGAAGCGTTTCAGGATGGCGTCGATGGACTCCACTTCTTCAATTGGGATGGGGGTGCGATCTTTAAATTTCAGCAATCCACGGAGCGTGAAGAACTGTTTCATCTGATCATTTACCAACGAGGAATACGTTTTAAAGGTCTGATAGTTTCCCGTTCGACAAGCCTTCTGTAAGCTATGGATGACCTGCGGGCTGAACAAATGGGCCTCACCTTCGGCCCGCCATTGATACTCGCCCCCGACCTCTAGCGCCCGGCTGGTGACTTGGCGATCTTGATAAGCGTGGCAATGACGCGAGATGACATCCGCTGCGATGGCCGCCATGTCGCTGCCCTCAATCCGGGTGGCGGTCCCAGTGAAATATTTGTCCACTACCGATTTCTGCAAACCGACACACTCAAAGATTTGCGCGCCCAGATAGCTCTGAATAGTGCTGATCCCGATCTTGCTAGCAACCTTCACGATGCCCTTGGTCGCGGCCTTCACGAAGTTCTTGCAGGCGGTGTAATGATCCACGCCGACCAGGAGCTTCTGCTGAATCATATCGTCCAGCGTTTCAAATGCCAGATAAGGATTGATGGCCGCACAGCCATAGCCGATGAGCGTGCAGAAATGGTGCACTTCCCGTGGCTCACCGGACTCTAACACGAGGCCGACCCGCGTGCGTTTGCCCACTCTAATTAAATAGTGGTGGAGGCCCGCGACCGCCATCAGCGGTGGAATCACGGCGTTGTGCTTGTCCACGCCACGGTCGCTGAGGATGATGATATTCACCCCAGCATCGATCTGCAAACTCGCTTGATTGCAAATTTCATCCATGGCGGCTTCCAGGCCTTTCGCGCCAGATTTGGCGTCGAAGAGCGTTTGCAGCGTCACCGAACGGAACTCGTCGCGCGCCACATGTTTCAGCTTCGCTAACTCATCATTAGTGAGGATCGGAGACTTGAGTTCAATCAAGTTACAGCTTTCTGGCTGAGCGTTCAGCAGATTCCGCTCCGGCCCGATGGCGGTCACAGAGCTAGTCACGATTTCCTCACGGATACAGTCGATGGGCGGATTGGTGACCTGCGCGAAGAGTTGTTTGAAATAGTCGTAGAGCAATTTCGACTTGTTAGAAAGCACGGCCAATGGGATGTCCGTGCCCATGGATCCCGTGGCTTCCACGCCGTCTTTGGCCATGGGCAAAAGAATTTTCCGCTGATCTTCAAAGGTATATCCGAACGCCTGCTGGCGTTGTTGGATCGTGGCGTGGTCCACGCCGGGGACGACATCCGCCTCGGAAATATCACTCAGTTTAATCAGGTTATCGTTCAGCCATTGGCGGTAAGGTTGCGCGGCGGCAATCTCTTCTTTGATCTCATCATCAGGGATAATCCGGCCCTGTTGCATGTCCACAATGAACATGCGCCCAGGCTGCAAGCGGCCTTTCTTAGCGATCCGCTCAGGGGCAATATCCGGCAACACGCCCGCCTCGGAAGCCATAATCACCAGATCATCTTTCGTAACATAATAACGGCTCGGACGCAGGCCATTCCGATCCAGCGTAGCGCCAATCATGGTGCCATCGGTGAACGCCACGGAAGCCGGGCCATCCCACGGTTCCATGAGGCAGGAGTGATATTCATAGAACGCCTTCTTAGCATCAGACATCGACTCATGCCCGCTCCAAGGCTCTGGGATCATCATCATCATGGCATGTGGCAACGACCGACCACCCATCACTAACAGCTCAAATACGTTGTCAAACATCGCGGAATCCGATCCGTTCACATTCACGATTGGTAAAATTTTCTGCAAGTCCGCGCCAAAGAGCGGGCTCTCCAGCAAGGGCTGGCGTGCGTTCATCCAGTTCACATTGCCCCGCAGCGTATTGATTTCTCCGTTGTGGGCGATGTAGCGATACGGGTGGCTCCGCTCCCAGCTCGGAAAGGTGTTGGTAGAAAAGCGGGAATGCACTAACGCCAGCGCGGTGTCCAGCGCGGGGTCCTGCAAGTCCACGAAATATTTCCCCACCTGCTCCGGCATCAACATGCCTTTATAGATCATCGTGCGGGCGGACATGCTCGCGCAATACCAAAAATTATCCAGCCCTCCCGAGCGGATTAGAAGGTGGCTGCGCTTGCGAATGATATACATTTTCCGCTCGAACCCTTGATCGTCCAACCCATCCGGACGATGGATAAACGCCATGCGCATGAAGGGCTCGGAGGCCCGCGCAGTCTTACCTAGCGACGAATTATCCGTCGGAATTTCCCTCCAGCCTAACACCGTAGTGCCTTCTTCACTGACGATCTTTTCAAACGCCGCCGCACTAGCCGCCCGCTCTTTCACATCAGGTGAAGCGTAAATCATGCCCACGCCATATTGGCCCGCCGCTGGCAAGGCGATTTTCAATTTAGCCGCTTCCAGCGTCAGGAAACCATGCGGCACCTGCATCAGAATGCCCGCGCCATCGCCCGTATTCGTCTCGCAACCACACGCCCCGCGGTGATCTAGGTTTACCAAAATGGTCAATGCCTGAGTCACAATGTCATGGGACCGCTTGCCCTTCATCTGACAAACGAATCCGACGCCGCAAGCATCGTGCTCAAATTGCGGGTCATACAGGCCTTGTTTAACGGGGAGTCCGGGGTTGATCATGGTGTCTTAATAGCTGAAAAAAAGGGGCCAAAATTTGGGGGGGGCAAGTAATGGAGCACCCCTTGAAGAAATCAAGCAATGTCCGTGCGAATTTTTGAGAGAACTCTCTAAGAAGGGTGCGAGGGGTGATCTCGGTCTTGCTCCCATTTTACCTCCCCGGCTCCTTTAATTTGTCAGCACTTGCGATAGCGCGCTTGGTAGATGGCTTTCCCGTCCTTCAGCCAATACCGTTCAAAGTCCGTTTGCTGGTAGAATTCCGCCGTCGGCAGCCACGGCAGGGGGCTAAAGAGCGGGCTGGCAGCGAGGCGCTCCGTGGCCTCAATGAAATAGGGTTCGTGATCCGTTTTGAAAAGAAATTCCCCCTGCGGAGCCAGCGCACGATGCAAGACGAGGAGGTTTTCCTCTGACACAAAGCGATTGGCCGCATGGCGCTTCTTGGGCCACGGATCTGGGAAAAGGAGATGCAGCCGCGTGGCGCCGCCCGCCGGGAGCAGCCAACCTAACGCATAGCTGCTCTCCATGCGCAACACCCGCAGGTTCGTCAGCTTCCGCCGCGTGGCCTTCCGCACGATCTTCTGCACGCGTCCGAGCAGCCGCTCTGTGCCCAGGAAATTCCGCTCAGGGTAACGGGCCGCCATCTCTATGAGAAACGTGCCGTCCCCACAGCCCACATCGAGTTCGAGCGGGCGGGACATGTCAGGGAAAATTTCCTCTGGGGTGAGGAGTCGAAAGTAGTCAGTGGGGAGGAGTTCCATACGGGCGGGAGGGTGAGCGCGGGCGCGCCCATTTGCAAGGCGCGGGGCCGAGCCCGGGCCGCCGCCTCAAAATAAATTCACTCCTGCTGCACCCCTCCAGCAATCGCCAGGATGCTGGCGGCTTCGGCGGTGGTGAGTTGTTCCTGCCATTGGCCGATGCGGCTGGGCAGCGGCGGCTGGGTGGCCGGGTGGTGCAGGGCGTGGCGGGTGGCGGCGGAGACGATGATTTGGCCCGCGGGATCGCAGACGTCCGCCACGGCGGCTAGGCGGGTGGCGGCGGAGGATTCGTGCTGGAGCATGGCGGCGGACCAGGGGAGTTCCAGGTAAGCACAGATCCTGCGCAGGGTGGTTTCCCGGTCGAGCACGAGGGCTTCATAGGACACTTCTAGCCAATGCGTGGCGCTGCGCCCGAAGGCGCGGGCGAGTTGCACATCAGACGCCCATTGGGTCGCCAGGGCTGCGACGTCCGTGGTGGGCGCAAAGCGTTGGCGACGGTAGGAGGCCACGGCATCCCGTGGCTCCCGCACCAGGTGAATGATGCGGGCCTCTGGTAGCAGCTCCGTGATCTGATCCAGTGCGCGGATATAGATCGGGGTCTTGTCCCCCGCTAGAGGCTTCCCCTGCCGCTGGGCATAGAGGGCGTAGAAAGCCCGCAGACCACCGGCTAGGGTGAACGGCTGCACCGCCTCCAGGGCGGATTGCAGGGCGGCGGGGGGGATTTGGTAGTCCGCAAAATGGGATTCCCCCACCGGAAAGCTGGTGACTAATTTAAAGAACTGCTCCCGCAGTCCCGAGCCCCAAGAAGTCAGGGTGCACACGGCGGGGATAAACCCGGTTTCTGGTAACATCGTCAACTGCGGGTGTGCATCCAGCGTCAGCCGTAACCATGTGGAGCCAGACCGCGGGTAGCTAACGACGAAGGGAATGAGGGGCGGCACCGGCATCTCTGGCAAGGCCCGCCGGAGCAGCGGTTGGCAGCGCGCGCGTTCCGCTGCGGTGAGCACCGCGTGATGCTCGTGGAGCAGTGCCGGCACGTGGCGCGGGGCCCGCAAGGCGGTCTCGCAAATTTTCTCAAACACCTTGGCCCGATGCCGCTCCACGCCGTATCCTTCCCGCCGTAATTTAGTCGGGGGCGGCGGCGGGGGGGGCGGCGGGCCTAGCGGAGCCACCGTC
>JAYVOP010000207.1:0-5431 GCA_043757865.1 Verrucomicrobiales bacterium
GGCACTGGCGGCACTGGCACGCCGACCCTGGACACCAATGGCGCGACCAATAGCATTACCGTAACCCGCGCCTTCACTGGGGCCGGAACCTTAGCCAAAGCTGGGGCGGGCACGCTGAGCATGAACATCGCCCACCCTGCGTGGACGGGAAATTTCGACATCAACGGCGGCATCGTCAGCACCAACGCGGCCAATGGTGGCCTCGGAAGTTTCACCACTGCGGGACGGGTGATTACGCTGAATGGCAGTTCCACTGTGAACCTCACTAGCAACAACATCCTCGGCAACGGAGTGGGCAATGCCAACCTACCCACCGTGACCATCAACGCGGGCAGCACCCTCAACTCCACTCGCTACAACGCGTTAGGAAATGTCAATCTAAACGGGGGCACGCTCGCCCAGACCAGCACCGATACTGGCAGCTATCAAGGCTACCAACTCCGGGGAAATGTGGCCGTCGGTGGCAGCGCGGTTTCCGCCATTTCCACTGGCAATGGCAAAGGCACGCACCTAGGCGCTAGCACGACATTTACCGTAGCGGATGCCATCAGCGGCAGTGCCACCGACCTCGTCGTTTCCACGCCACTGCTAGATCAATCTGCCGACTACGGGGGGAGCGGTAGCTTCACCAAAGCCGGGTCTGGCACCATGAGCCTAACTGCCCTCAGCACCTACACCGGAGCCACTAACATCACGGGTGGAACTCTCTTACTCGGCATCAACAACGCCCTCCCCGCCACCGCCCCGCTGAACCTCAGCACTGGTGCCACGTTGAATGCTGGCGGCTTCAGCAACACCACTGGCACCCTCAGCGTCAACGGAGCCAGCATCATCGATACCACCACCAGCACCAGTGTTCTGACCTTTACGGATGCCAATACCTGGACGGGCATGTTGAGCGTCTGGTATTACACGGGCGCTCCGTGGACCGCCGGCACGGATAAGATCATCGTCACCAATCAAGCGAACGTGAACTACGCCAACATCAATTTCTATAGCGACAACGGCATCACGCAGATCGGCACTGGTGGCGGCGGTATGTTAGGCAACGAGCTCGTCCCCGTCCCCGAAGCCTCTGGCGTCTTCAGCGCGCTGGGCCTGCTGGGCTTGCTAGGCTATCGCGAACGCCGGCGTTTCCTGCATTATCGGAAGTAGCACCTTGCGCGCCCAGCCGCCCCGGCCATGCTCAGGCCAAGATGAAATTGCTCAAAGTCGCTGCTGCCGTGCTGAATCAGATCCCCATGGACTGGGCGGGGAATCGTGCCCGGATCTTCCAGGCCCTCACCCTCGCGCGCCAGCAGGGGGCCAGCGTGGTGTGTCTGCCGGAGCTGTGTCTCACGGGCTATGGATGTGAGGATATGTTCCATGCGGCGGGGATTGCGGAGCAAGCGTTGGAAAGCCTCCAGCTTTGTTTGTCAGCCACGCAGGGGCTAGTGGTGTCCTTCGGTTTGCCAGTGCTGCATCAGCATGGCGTCTTCAATGTGGCGGCCTTAGCCGTGGATGGAAAGCTGGTGGGCTGCGTGGGGAAGCGTTTCTTGGCGGGCGATGGCATCCATTATGAGCCGCGGTGGTTCAAGCCTTGGCCGCAGGGTGTGCAGCAGGAAATGCGGCTAGACGAAATTTCCTGCCCGTTAGGTGATCTGTGTTTTGATGTCGGCGGCGTGCGCTTTGGATTTGAAATCTGTGAGGACGCGTGGGTGGCTAATCGGCCTGGAATGGACCTCGCGCTCAAGGGCGTGGATGTGATTCTAAATCCCAGCGCCAGCCACTTTGCCTTTGGCAAGAACGCCGTGCGCCAGCGCTTTGTGCTGGAGGGTTCCCGCGCGTTTGGTGTCAGCTATGTGTATGCTAATTTACTGGGGAATGAGAGTGGGCGGGCGATCTTCGATGGGGAGGCGATGATCGCCACGCAGGGGCGCATGATCGCCACGGGGCCGCGCTTTTCCTATCAAGAAGCCTACGTCACCAGTGCCGTGATCGACGTGGCGGCCACGCGTATGAATCAAGCGCGCACCGCTAGCTATCAGCCGCATTTACAAGACCAAGTGGAAGGGCTAGTCCGCGTGCCGTTCACGTGGCCCACGGTGGCGGCAGAGCGCGTGCCGCTGGCCACGCAGCCGTGGGAGGAGCGCGCAGCGGATGCCAAATATGAGGAATGGTCACGCGTCGTGCCGCTGGCGTTATTTGATTATTTAAGGAAAAGCCGCAGCCATGGATTCGTCGTTTCGTTGAGTGGCGGGGCGGATTCAGCAGCGGTCGGTTGCCTGATTCGTTTGATGGTGGAAATGGCGGTGGCGGAGTTAGGACTGGAGGGATTCAAGGCCAGGTTAGGCTACTTTATCCGTCTCCAAGGCTGCACGGACGTGGAGGAGATCATGGCGCAGATGCTGACCACCGCTTATCAAGCTAGTGCGAATAGTGGCCCCATCACGCGGGCCGCAGCGGCTAGTGTAGCCCACGCGTTGCAGGCCACGCATTTGGAATTCGATATTTCCCCGCTCGTGCAAGGCTATGTGGAAATGGTGAGTCAGGCGTTAGGCCGCGCGCTGACTTGGGAGCACGATGATATTGCTCTACAAAACGTGCAGGCCCGCGTGCGCTCGCCCGGCGTGTGGATGCTCGCGAATCTCCAAGGCGCGCTCCTGCTTAGCACGAGTAACCGCAGTGAAGCGGCGGTGGGCTATGCCACCATGGATGGCGATACCAGCGGCGGACTGAGCCCCATCGCAGGCATTGATAAAGCGTTCCTGCGGCAGTGGCTGCGTTGGCTAGAAACCACTGGCCCGCAGGGGCTGCACCCGTTCCCCGCGCTCCACGCCATCAACGTCCAAGCGCCCACGGCGGAACTCCGCCCAGCGGAAAACCATCAGACGGACGAGGACGATCTGATGCCCTATCCGTTGCTCGATTCCATCGAACGAGCCGCCATCCGGGATAAACAAATGCCGCGTGAAGTCTATACTGCCATGCGCCTGGATTTCCCTAACTACGAGCCGCAGCAGCTCGGCACCTGGGTGCAGCGCTTTTTCACTCTCTGGTGCCGCAATCAATGGAAACGCGAGCGCTATGCCCCGTGCTTCCACGTGGACGACGAGAACCTGGACCCCAAGACTTGGTGCCGTTTCCCCATCCTCTCCGCTGGCTTCTCGGCAGAACTAGCCGCCATGTGGGCGGCGGTGGCAGCAGCTTGAAACCAGGACGGGAACGCTAGGGCCACAGCCGCTTGCACCACCCACATTTCCCGCTACCGACTACCATGCCCAAGACTTACTACCTAACGACCGCGATTGATTACACGAACGGAGCCCCGCACATCGGCCATGCCTATGAGAAGGTGCTCGCGGATGCGTTGGCGCGGTATGGGCGGCTCTTTGGAAAAGAGGTCTATTTCCTAACAGGCGTAGATCAGCATGGGCAAAAGGTGCAGCAAAGCGCAGAACAGAAAGGACTGACGCCGGAGGCATTTGTGGACGGGATCACGCAGCAGTTCATCGACCTCTGGAAGCGGCTAGACGTGGTCTACGATGGCTGGGCGGCCACCACGGACCCGCAGCATGTGCGGGTGGTGCAGTTGATCCTGCAGCAGCTTTTCGATGATGGGAAAATTTACAAACGCAGCACCACTGGCATGTATTCCGTGCGGCAAGAACAGTTCCTCACGGATCGGGATCGGAATGCGGAGGGCGCGTTCGGACCAGAGTGGGGGCAGGTGGAAGAGCGGGAGGAAGAGAACTACTATTTCCGCCTCAGCGATCACGTGGACTGGCTGGTAAATTTTCTGGATACCCACCCGCAAGCCGTCTTCCCGGAATCCCGCCTCAGCATGTTGAAAAATGCCGTAGCGGAGTCCGTGGGCCAAGGCCAGGATCTCTGCATTTCCCGTCCCAAGAGCCGCCTCACGTGGGGCATTGAGCTACCGTTCGATGCGGATTTCGTGACTTATGTGTGGTTCGATGCGCTGGTAAATTACATCAGCCTAGCAGGCTACCGGGCCGCCGATGCAGGCAATGACGGGTTGCCAGATTTCTCCCAACTATGGCCCTGCGATGCCCACATCATTGGCAAGGACATCCTCGTCCCCGCGCATGGTATCTATTGGTATATCATGCTCCACGCGTTAGGATTCACCGATGCGCAAATGCCGCAGATCCTGGTCCATGGCTGGTGGAATGCGCGCGGAGAAAAGATGTCCAAGTCCCTGGGAAATGTCATCAACCCGCACGATATAGCCGATGTGGTAGGCGTGGACGGTCTGCGCTACTATCTGCTCAGCGACATCGCCACCGGGGCCGATAGCGACATGAGCGATGAGCGCGTGCTGATGCGTTATCACAATGATTTGGCTAACGCGTTAGGAAATTTGCTCAATCGCACATTGAAAATGGCCAACAATTACCTGGGCGGCACGCTCCCGGAAACTGAGTTCAATGACGCCCTAGCTGATGAACTCCGCACCGCCGTGCTGGCCCTACCGCAGTGCACCGCCGAAGCTGTGGCCACTTACCAAATCCACAAAGCCCTAGCCGCCGCATGGGACGTGCTGAACCTAGCGAACACCTACATTGAAAAGACCCAGCCGTTTAAACTCAAGACTCCGGAGGTGGCCACGCAGCGTGCCGCCATCCTCCGCAACCTAGCGGAAACGCTGCTGCACGTCTCCATCATGATCGCCCCGGTCATCCCGCACGCCGCCGGGAAAATCCAGCAACAACTCGGCTGGACCGCGCCCGCGCAGTTCACCACCGCCGCCCTCACCTGGGGCCTGCTGACCCCCGACCATCAACTAGGCGAGGGCATCCCGCTCTTCCCTCGCATCGAGGTGGCTCCAGCTTAGCCGGAGTAGCCGGAGGGGGAAGTGAAATCTTTCCTAAGAGGCGGCCCGGTCGAGCGTTTTCTAACTACGCTCTCTGCACTTTGCTCTATTCACCGCTTGCCTGCCATGACTCCTAATCCGCTCCATGTTCCTAATGACACTAACCATGCATCGCCTAGTCAAGGCCGCAGCTTCGATGCCGCACCGGTGGAGCCAGAGGAAGCGCCCACCTATGCGCCGCGCGCACGGGAGTCTTACTGGAGGCGGATCGGCGGGGGCTCGTTGTTTCTGAGTTTGTTGGTGCATGGCTTGCTAGGGGGCGTGGCCCTGTTGGTGATTACGTTTGCGTTACCGCAGGCACCGCCGCAGCCGCCGGACTTCAGCATGGGTGGGGGAGCGAGGGGAAATGCCGCAGATAAAATGGCTAACAAGCGCAAGTCCGTGACCATGCAGGTGCCCAAAACGCGCATCGCTGCGAATGTGAGCACGTCTGCGGTTACGTTGCCAGACGTGCAGATAATGACTTTGGACACCACGATCACGGGCTGCCCGATGCCCAGTGGAAGGGGCTTGCGCAGCGGCACGGGGCTGCATGGGCTCCAGGGAGATCGGCTAGGG